>JBBSOK010000065.1:0-16100 GCA_038259825.1 Flavobacteriales bacterium | reverse complement strand
GATACATTGCTTACGGTTTTGCAAGTAAATCCAGTATATTTTTCAGATAAGAAAGCCATTATAAAAGGAGTGCCAGATGGTTCAATAATTTTAGCCAAGCAGGTTTCTGGTGCATATAACGGTATGCCGATAGAAATTGCGAAAGAAAATGAGCAAAAAGTTAAAGATGGAAATAAAGAAAAAGTAAAAGATTCCACAAAAAAATGAGGAGTATAATTGGCTATTTTATAAAGTACCACGTTGCGGTAAACGTAATGATCCTCGCCTTTGTAATATTTGGTATAGTAGGTATGCTAAATATGCAATCGTCATTCTTTCCACTAATTGAGTCTGAAATAATTACCATTAATGTTACCTATCCCGGTGCTGCACCCGAAGAAATAGAGGAAGGCATCGTTTTAAAAATAGAGGATAATCTTAAAGGATTGGTTGGTGTGGATCGTGTAACATCAACTTCCAGAGAAAATGGCGGTACTATTACTGTTGAAATTGAAACGGACGAAGATATAGACGTTCTACTTTCTGAAGTGAAAAATGCGGTAGATCGTGTTCCAAATTTTCCAACGGGAATGGAACCCTTAGTTGTTGCAAAACAAGAGAATATTCGCGAAACTTTCGATTTTTTTCTAAGTGGTGAAGGTGTAGACTTGGCAACTTTAAAACAGATTTCACGCCAAATAGAGTATGATCTTCGGGCAATGGACGGTCTTTCCCAAATAGAGTTGGCCGGTTTTCCAGAAGAGGAAATAGAAATTGCCGTTAACGAAAACAATCTACTTGCTTACAACCTAACATTTTCCGAAGTAGCACAAGCCGTTACCGAAGCCAATATTTTAACTACAGGCGGAAGTATAAAAACGGATGATGAAGATTTTCTAATTCGCGCAGATAATCGATCATATTTTGGAAAAGAATTAAATAATTTGGTTGTAAAATCGCAGCCAGACGGTACAAAAATTACATTGGACGATGTTGCCACAATTCGCGATCGGTTTTCAGAAACGCCAAATGCTTCTTATATAAATGGTCAAATTGCCGTAAGCGTAAATATATCTACAACCAATAATGAAGACTTGCTCTCTGCAGCCGAAAAGGTTCGGAATTATGTGGAAGATTTCAACAAAAAAAATGATACGCTAGAAATAATAGTTGAAGACGATAGAAGTATTACGCTAAGCCAACGAACCGACCTTTTAATTGAAAACGGTGCCGTTGGTATTTTGTTGGTGCTTATTTTTCTATCATTCTTTTTAAATACACGGCTAGCATTTTGGGTAGCTTTTGGTTTACCTATTTCCTTTTTGGGGATGTTCATTTTTGCCGGATTTTTCGGTGTTACCATAAATGTACTTTCACTTTTTGGGATGATTATCGTTATTGGAATTTTGGTGGATGATGGTATCGTAATTTCAGAAAATATATATCAGCATTACGAAATGGGTAAAAAACCCATTCAAGCAGCAATTGATGGTACAATGGAAGTACTGCCGCCAATTCTTTCAGCAATTCTTACAACCATTCTGGCTTTTTCAACATTTTTATTTTTAGACAGTCGTATTGGGCAGTTTTTTGGCGAAGTTAGTACGGTTGTTATATTAACGCTTGCTGTTTCATTAATAGAAGCACTTATAATTTTACCAGCGCATATTGCACATTCCAAAGCATTAATTAGAAAGGCTGAATTAGAGAAAAAAGAACCGACAGGTTTTGCGAAATTGTTTATGAAGCTTAGAAAGCTTAATGAATACGGCGATAGAATAATGGCGTACTTACGCGATAATCTTTACGGTCCAGTAATCCGTTTTACGGTTAAAAATAAATTTATAAGTTTTGCTATCTTATTATCTATGTTAATTATAACCATCGGCTCTTTAATGGGCGGGGTTGTTAAGGTTACACTTTTTCCGAGCATTGCAAGCGATCGTGTAAGTATAGACCTTTTGATGCCTGAAGGAACAAACCCTAAAAAAACAGATAGTATAATTTCGATGATTGAAGATGCAGCTTGGCGAGTAAATGAAGATTATACTTCACGCCAAACTGGAAACCTACAAGTTGTAAAAAATATAGTTAGGCGTGTTGGTCCAGGAAATAACAAGGCTTCACTTCGTGTTAATCTGTTGCCAGGTGAAGAGCGCGATTTTGGCTCGCCTGAAATTACCAATTCTATTCGAGATGAAGTTGGTAAAGTTTACGGTGTTGAAAGGTTAATATTTGGGTCTGGCGGTAATTTTGGCGGTAAACCGGTTTCGGTTTCTCTATTGGGAAATAACCTGAATGAATTGGAACAGGCAAAAAGAGAATTAAAATCTATTCTTATTGAAAACCAGACACTTAAAGACGTAACAGACACAGACCCTGACGGGATTAAGGAAATTACAATAGAACTCAACGAAAGTGCATATTCACTTGGTCTTAGCCTTCAAGAAGTTATGAGTCAAGTTAGAGCAGGATTTTTTGGACTTCAGGCACAAAGGTTCCAGCGAGGGCAAGATGAAATTCGTGTTTGGGTGCGCTACGATCGTACTAATCGTGAATCTATTAACGACTTAGATGATATGCGCATTGTTACACCAGACGGAAATCGTGTTCCCTTTGGTGAAATTGCAAGCTATGAAATTAAAAGAGGTACAGAATCTATTAGTCATTTAGAAGGCTTGCGGGAAATTAGGGTAGAGGCAGATATGGAGGATCCAAATGCCAGCGCAACAGATGCTATTGCAAATATTGATGAAAATGTACTGCCAAATATTCTATCTAAATATCCAAGTGTATCGGTTTCTTACGAAGGGCAAAATAGGGAGGCTGAAAAATTAACAAATTCTGCCGAGAAAGTCTTTCCTATTATCCTTTTTCTAATTTATGCAGTTATTGCATTTACCTTTAGAAGTTACAGCCAACCCTTAATGCTCATGATTATGATTCCGTTTAGTATAATTGGTGTGGCTTGGGGACACTACATTCACGGTTTTCCGGTTAACATACTTTCAATGTTAGGTATAATAGCATTAATTGGTATTATGGTAAATGACGGCCTTGTACTTATAGGAAAATTCAACAGTTATTTGAGAGAAGGAATGAATTTTGACAAAGCTTTAATTGAAGCTGGAAAATCTAGGTTTCGGGCAATATTTTTAACTTCATTAACAACCATTGCTGGTATCGCTCCATTGTTGTTAGAAAAAAGTAGGCAAGCGCAATTTTTAAAACCTATGGCAATTTCAATTGCGTATGGTATTTTTATAGCCACATTCCTAACCTTATTATTTTTACCATTATTACTTTCGCTTACCAATTCTGCAAAAACGAAAGCTATATGGTTATTTTCTGGAAAAGAAGTAAATAAAGAATCGGTAGAGCGCGCAATTAAGGAGAGAAATGATGAACAAGATAGGGAAGACGAAATTAATGAAGCCAAACAAAAATCTTTAGACACATAGTTTATATGACGTTTTTACGCACCATATTTTTAATTCTATTAATTTCGGCATTTGTTTCGGTTGAAGCCTTTTCGCAAGAAATGCTGCAAAAACAAGAGGCAATAGCACAAATGTTGGAAAACAACTTCGGAATTAAATTGGCTAACAAGCAAATTGAAATTGCCAAAAACAATCAAAGTATTTTAAATTCGGGATATCTTCCATCGGTTTCAGGAGAAGCAGCCGCACAGTATGATAATTCTGATGAAACACGAAGTTTTCCTGGAGGTATTCAAGACGATGGCACACCAAGGCAAGATGTAGTTATTACAGGTGCCGAAACACAAAGCTATAATGCTGGGGTTAATGTAAATTATTTACTATTTGATGGATTGGGAAGATTTTATAATTTCAAGCAGCTTAAAGAGCAGTATAATCTTTCAGAACTTCAGGCACGAGAAACCATAGAAAATACCATTTTACAATTATTTACCGTTTATTATGATGTTGCAAGGGTCACTGAAGATATCAGCGTACTAAAACAAGCACTTCAAATTTCGAGAAACCGCGTAATACGTGCTCAATATCAATTTGATTATGGGCAGAATACTAAGCTGGAAGTCTTACAGGCAGAGGTAGATGTGGTTACAGATTCAATAAACGTTCTAAATGCAAAACAACAATTGTCTAATGCCAAACGAGATTTAAACGTGCTGTTAAATAGAGAATTGGAAATAGGATTTACGGTAGATACTCTTGTTGCATTTCAAAATAAATTGGGTCTTGAAGGTTTTATTCAAAATATGGAAGAAAACAATGTAACCTTATTGCAAGCCGAAAAGCAAGTAACTATAAGCGATTATCAAATAAAGGCAACACGCTCACTTCTTTTACCAAGCATTGGATTAATTGGTAGTTACGGCTGGAATAGAGTAAACAGTCCAGCTTCCGCATTTTTTCCGGGTTCAATATCAAACGGGCAATCTTTAACACTTGGCGCAAATCTTACTTGGAATCTCTTTGACGGTGGTCGAAATATAACGGGACTTAAAAATGCCAAAATCCTAAAAGAATCTGAGGAAATTCAAAAAAGGCAATTTAAATTACAGATAGAACGGGATATTGCCAATGCAAAAGGCAACTACGAAAACCTTCTAACTATTTATGAGATTAGGGAAAAAAATGTAGAAACAAATAAAAATAATCTTGAGCGATCTCAAGAGCGCCTTAAACTTGGGCAGATATCTTCAATTGAATTTAGACAAGCGCAAATAAATTTAATTGATGCCGAAACAAATAAAAATTTTGCAAAATATGATGCAAAGCTCGCAGAACTTGAATTACTAAGGCTTACAGGACAGATATTAAATGTAGAATTTTAAATTGTTAATATGGAAGAACACTTTTTTACCTGCCCATATTGTTGGGAAGAAATATCGATGTTATTGGATACTTCGGTTTCCAAACAAACATATATTGAAGATTGCGAAACCTGCTGTAACCCAATTGAAATAACAGTTCATTTTAATAATAGTGAGCTAGAGTTATTTGAAGCTAGGAATATAGAACAATAAATTTTTTAACTATATTTACTATAAATCAGGTATATAGTATTTATGGTTGTTGATTTTAGTTTTTCACATCATACAGTTGGCTTCATCATCGACGGCGTATTCGATTTGGAAGCAAGCAAAACGTTACATACTAAAATTGAAGAAAAAATAAATGGCTTCGATAAAATAAATCTTTACATAGAAGATAACAACCTAGAGAAAATAACGCTTCCTGCTGTTTATGATGATTGTAAATTTAAGATTGAAAATTCAGATAAATTCAATAAAATTGCCATGGTAACGGATAGACTGTGGTTAAAAGCTTGTATGAGCATTAAAAATGCCACCTCTCGTACTAATGTTAAATGGTTTGCTACCGAAGATAGAATGAAAGCAATGGACTGGATTGCTGAAGATTAATTTTCCTTTCTAGCTTCTCTTTTGTATTGTCTCTCGGCTTGGCGCGCGGCTCTTTCTTCTCTACGTTCTTGCCTATTATTTTCTCTATCAATTTTGTCCGGTATTCCTGTAATACTACGTATAAGTCCTTCTTTTACATTTAGCCATAAATAATTGAAAAAGGATTTTGTTTGGTCTCTTGTAATGTGGCCGCTGCCTTCCCTAAAGCTTTCATCATTTTTTTCACTGTCTTTAGAAAAAAGTAAATTGGCAATAGTAGAAAGAAATTTATTTTTTTCCTTGCCGTCTTTATCTAAGATGCTCAACTTAAAATCGGTGTATTTAATGCGCATATCAATTACGCTATTTGCATAATTGCCGCCAATTGTAAAATATGTTTGGTTTGTTTCTCCTTCTAAAAGTATATTTAGATTCGGTTTTGTAAAACTGTTTAGCTTTTCGGATCCTAAATTTCCAAGATCGGCTTTAAAAATAAATTCGTCAGAAATATTATTAACGTCAAAATTCCAATCCACATTTAGTGGAGCTTCATCCATAAATAAGGCTGAAATAGAAAGTTCAGTCTTTTTTGGTGAAATGTATGTATTACTAACATTAGAAATTGTGGCGTTTATTTTTGAAAAATTTATATTTCCACCCATGTTCTCTGCATGAACTCTTTCTGTATATGAAATTTTTCCATTTTCTATTTTCAGGGAATCTACAGTAAGGTCAATTGGTAGATCCCGCAACATTTTGCTGTAAAGTGGTTTTATCTTAGGATCATCTGCCACTAACTTATCCCTAAAAATTTCGGCGGAAAGATTGTTTAGCGAAAGCAAACTGCTTTTCGCAAAGAATTTTCTTACGTTAAAACCGAAGGTTATATCAGCAATTGTAAATGTTGGAACATGAACATTAAAATGGTCCCTTTCAATAGCTATCTCTTTTGAAAGCTGTTGTTTACTATACTTTGTTTTTAAATTAATGTTAGTGAATTTCGCGTTTTTATCTTTGAGGTCAAAATTTCCAACGTTGAGCGTTTCGTATTTTCCTACTTTCATATAAAGAGAATCGGCTGAAGCTTTATATTTTTCAAAATGGACGGGAAGCCTTTGTCCTACTATGGAATCATTTAAAAGTATATCCCTTATTTCTAAGTTTACGTTCTTTGAATATAGAAAAAGACTGTCTTTTGTATTGTCGTAAATTCTAAAATCCGCATCATAAATCTTCAGTTCATCTACCAACACAGGTTTAAACAGTTGGACAGGCTTAGCAATAGTAGTTTTTGAATTTTTTATTCCAATTAATTTGTCTTTATAATAAACAATTGTAGGCTCTTTAATTTTAATGTCCTCAATATGAATTTCTTTTTTGAATATATAATCTATATAACCAACATCTTCAATTATAAATTTTTTGACCGAAACAATTGTATGTGTAACCTTGTCACTTTTATTTTTGATTGAAACGGTAAGTGAATCCAACGTTATTGTACCACCAAAATAATCTATCGTCAGCGTTTTATATTCTGGAACGATATTATCTGGCATTCTTGTATCAAGAAAATTTTCAATTTTATTTTCAACTATATTATTTAAAATAACGGCTGAAATAATAACTAAAGCTGCCAATGATAAAAATGTTATCGTAAAAATTTTGAATCCTTTTTTCATCAAGTAGCTTATTTTGAAGATAAGTTTTTATAGCCCTTTTGTTTTCAAAGATTGTAAAGATATCATAAAATGCCTCCTCTTATTCGTTTCCATAATTTAAGTAACAAAAGACCTGAAACCACGAAAGTTCCGCCTAAAATATAAGATTTTGTTTCTTCGCCGTAAATTATTGTGCCAACCAAAAAGAGCGCACTATAAATAAAGACACAGCCTAAAAGCATAGCCAAAATGCCAGAAGGTACATTCCAAGGTTGAGTAGTTACATGAATTTTTTCATTATCTTTCTTTGCATCTTCACGAATCTTTTGCCATCCAGGTCCGCCAGGTTGTGTTTTTCTGTAAAAGCTATATAGCTTTTTATTGGATTCTGGTTTTGTAATAAATGTAACAATTACCCAGATTAAAGTAGACCCAAATACAACAAATGGAAATTTTAAATAAGAAGGGAATAAACCGGCATCCCCAAAGAGCATTTCACCAAGTGGTGTAAATGCAATTAAAATTGAAATTAAACCAGAGGCAAGCATAGCGCTTATCTCTGTCCAAGCATTAATACGCCACCAAAACCATCGCAATATAAAAATGAGTCCAGTACCTGCACCAAACATTAAAATTATTTCGAATAACTGCAACGCATTTGTAAGTAACAATGCAATAACAGCGCTAACTACCATTAGAAGAACAGTGGTTATTCTACCAACAGCCACCAATTCTTTCTCTGTGGCATCGGGTTTTATTTGCTGCGCATAAAAATCATTTACAACATAAGAAGCTCCCCAATTTAAATGCGTGCTAATTGTACTCATATAAGCTGCGGAAAGTGATGCTAATACTAAACCTAAAAGACCGCTTGGCAACATTGTGAGCATAGCAGAATACGCAAGATCATTTCCTAATTTGCTTTCGGAAACATTAGGAAATGCTTCTTGAATACTTGCAAGATCTGGGAAAATTATTAATGAAGCTAGTGCAACTAAAATCCACGGCCAAGGACGTAATGCATAGTGCATAATATTATAAAAGAATGTTGCTCCAATAGCGTGATTTTCATCTTTCGCGGCTAACATTCTTTGTGCAACATAGCCGCCGCCGCCCGGTTCCGAGCCAGGATACCAAGAGCTCCACCATTGTACCGCCAATGGAATAATTAGTAGCGTTATTAATAATTCCGTATCGTTAAAATCAGGAAGCATAGAAATCTTATCCTTCACGTTAGGATGCGAAATCAATGCATCTAATCCTCCAATTTCTGGCATTCCAACAATATAATAAGCAGCGCCAAAAGCCCCTGCCATTGCAAAGAAAAATAAGATAAAGTCCGTATAAACAACTCCTTTAAAACCACCGATTGCACTAAAAACTGTAGTGATAACTCCAGCGATTACAACTGTTGTTATTGGGTCTAAGCCCAACATTATCTCTCCAATTTTTATAGCCGCCAAGGTTACACCTGCCATTGCCAATACGTTAAATATGATTCCGAGATAAATGGCTCTAAATGCTCTTAGAAACCTTGCAGGTTTGCCGCCATATCGCAATTTATAAAATTCTAAATCTGTTTTTACTTCAGACTTTCGCCACAATCTGGCGTACACAAAAACGGTAAGTAAACCTGTAACCAAAAATGCCCACCACACCCAATTTCCTGAAACTCCGTTTGTCCTTACTATATCTGTAACAAGGTTCGGAGTATCTGTAGAAAATGTAGTGGCAACCATAGAAAAGCCTAACAACCACCAAGGCATATTTCGACCAGCTAAAAAGTATTGTGTACTGTCTTTACCAGATGTTCTCCCAACATAGATTCCTACAACTAAAATAACTGCAAAAAGAGAAATAATAACAATATAATCTAGTGTAGCAAGGTGTACCATAAAGCAATTTTTAAATGTAGGGTAATATTGATTTTGAATATGACGCTGCTGTCATCAGAAGTAAAGAGCTTAAGTTAAGATTTTAAATTTACATTTTTTTATGTTGAAATGTTGACTATCATATTTTAAAAAAGTTCTTGTATGCATTAAATAACTTAAAAATGAATTTAGTTGAAACTTTACTTGCAAACAATCAAAACCTTTGTATCTTTGCAGTCCAATAATTCTACCGGCATTATGAACCGGAATGTTTAAAGCTAAAGTGGATTTTTGGAATTTACATCGCGGGATAGAGCAGTAGGTAGCTCGTCGGGCTCATAACCCGAAGGTCACTGGTTCGAGTCCAGTTCCCGCTACTAGAAAAATCAAGCCTTCACAGAAATGTGGGGGCTTTTTCTATTTGGTATAGTACAGAATAAGTACAGAATAGCTCGATTTTCAAAACTTCTTTGGGATTGATAATAAATACCAGCATTTAATTTTAAAACTTATGAAGGATCAACACAAGAAGTTGTGGAGTAACTATATGTTTAAAAATCCTTTACAGACAGATGTGCTCTGGAATTCTGCAAATACTTATACTAGATTTCTAAAAAGGATCGATATTTCATCTCTGAAACAAAAGAAACTTGAAGATTTAAATGGTGGAATCCGTAGTTTTGATCGTGTATTTTTGATGAAAAGAAATTTTGGAATTGAAGAAGCACTTGCAAACAGAAGTAATCAAAATAGAATGTTATAGGAGACAAGGTATTGGCGAGATAAAATTGTTATTTTGTAAAATAATAAAGAATTAAATCTATAGTGTAATTTAATTTTGACGGCGATTTTTAAAAAATATGAGGTTTAATGCCATATCCAGGAGGTAGTGCTACCACTACAGGCATAAATTACCAGAATTGGTTTTTGGCTTTGCAGGTTGCTTATAGTTTTTTTGAGCAAAACCGCATTATATATCCTGAGGCTTTTACTGATGATGTTTCCATTATAGATGATATTAAAATAGTACAGAATAGACAAATTACGTATTACAACGTAAAGCACAGATCACCTGCGGACAATTTGCATTGGAATCAAGGACAACTAAACTCGCAGCTCATTGTTAAACACGTGAAGCAACAGTTTGAGGCAGATAGAAAAGCGCGGATAGTTTTTGTTTCTGAAAGTAATTGTTATTTAATTACAGAGGTTTTTCGTCGGGCCAATAATGCGTTAACACCATTAGATCTGGATCGAGTATTACAGTCAAATAAATGCATTGATCTTTGGGAAAAAGCAAGGGTTGCGTTTAATTATAATGATTTTGAACTTTTAGCACTTTCTAAAAATGTTACAATGAGAAGCCTTCCATTATTTGAAATAGAAAAACTTATCGAGCACCGTTTTGTTGCACTTGGAAATCAAAAAGCTGTAGCAAAATTATTTTTTGCAAAAAGTATGGAGTGCTCAAGTGATAAGAGAAGAATTGAGAAAGAAAATATTAATAGATGGCTAATAGAGGATGGTATCTATTTTAAATAAAATGAATAAATGAAACAAGATATATATGCTAATCGAGCACTAGATTTTAACATTCTTGATCATAGAGAGTTTGAGCAAGTAGTGTATCATTATTTTAAAGATCAAATTGAAAAAGGTCTTTATCAAGGCATATATGATAATATTACACTTTCCTCTGGTGTAGCAGAAAAAGGTGCAGATGCAATGCTTTTTTTAAATGGAGAAATAAAGGGTATTGTTCAATGCAAAAAGTATAAATCCAATCTAACTATAGATTTGGTGCTTTCAGAGATTGTAAAATTTCTATTGTACCATATTTTAGAGACTCAATTATCTAACAAAAACACTTCTTCATTAATCAATGACATTAAAGATTTTACCTACTACTTTGTTGTGTCAAAAGATTTTACCCAAGCAACGAAATTACTTTTGGGCAGTTTCAATCAAAAATGGTCATCAAGAAAAATTCGCCCATTTATTAACAAAATTACTTCTGTAAAATCATTTGAAAAATTAAATGTTGAGGAAGCGCAAGAGCAATTAAAGGAACTTCTTAATACCATCAGTGTAGTGTCGATAACAGCTGTAGATTTAGATCCTATAGTACGTATTAATCCTTACTTGAAAAATCGATATTTTTCACCACAATCGTTAGTTAGCAATGAGCAAGAAAATGTAATTGTAAAACATTACAACACTATCGAAGATTTTTCTATAAGCAAGAAGTTTGCAGTTGAAAAAACGGAGTTAATATCAAATGATATAACACGTGTAAAATCTTTTTTTGGTAAGAATGAATTGTTGAAAGTTGAACGAGCGGAGACAGAAGATATTTTTAAATGGATACACCAAAAGCCTAAAGACAATGAATCGAATATAGCTGTCGTTGCTGGTAATGCTGGAATGGGTAAATCAGTTATTCTATCTCAACTCTATTCTAAACTAAAGGATGAAAATATTCCTGTAATTTCATTAAAAGCTGATAGATTAATCTTTAATTCAATAACAGATTTAGAAAACGAGTATAATCTCAATATAAGTTTTGAAAAATTATTTGACAGAATTATTGACTCTGATACGACAGGAGTTCTTTTAATTGATCAAATAGACGCTTTATCTCAAGCCTTATCTTCAGATTTAAAACCGCTCAAATTCTATGATAATCTTATACAGAGATTTACAAATCATCCAAAAGTTAAAATCGTTATCTCTACTAGAATTTATGATCTAAATTATGATCCTATTATCGCTAATTACAAGGGAAAGAAAAGCTTTATAGTTAGGGCGCTTAAAAGAGATGTTCTATTCGATGTTTTAACACGATCTGGAATTGATAAGGTAGGACAATTTACAGAAGCTTTTCTAGAATTAATTGCTGTTCCCTTGCATCTTGATGTGTTCTTAAAGGTTTACTCGGAAAGTCTTAAGGTCAAAGAAATTAAGAGTCTTCAAGATTTGTATTCGCAATTATGGAAACAGAAAATTTTGGTTGCAAATAGCTTTAATCTAACTGTTATAAACCCTAAAAAATTATCTGATTTTGTATTTAAAGTAGCTTCAAAAATGTACGAGCTTCAAGAAATAAATTTAGATGCTCGATTATTTGAAGACAATTATTTTAAAGAGATAAAATTTCTAAAATCAGAAGGCATCCTTGTTGAGGGTAAAAACATTGAGTTTTTTCATCAATCTTTTTTTGATTATGCCTATGCAAGAAACTTTATAAATGGAGAAAAAGATTTTCTCAAAGATATTCTAAAGAGACATCAAGGGTTGTTTGTAAGATCAAAAATTAAACAAATCCTAAACTATAAAAGTAGTGTGTTGCATAATGAATATATAATTGATGTCAATAAAATTCTGCAACATAAAGAGGTTCGCTTTCATATTAAGCTATTGATCCTTCAGGAAATTGCATTTCAAGAAAACCCAACTATTGCCGAGCAAAATACTGTTGAACATATAGTCTTTAAAGTTGATGAATTAAAAAGCGCCTTTAATGCATCACATATGGGTCAAGGATGGTTATCTTTTTTTATAGATAGGGATATTTTTAGAGATGATATTGAAAATAATAATGAAGAACTACAAAGTCAAATAACAAGTTCTTTTAGACGATTTACTTTAGCTGAGAATAAAGAGGATTTACTCAAGTACTACAAAGCTTTAAAAGATTCACCCATCAAGGATGAGTTAATAATAGATTATCTATGGCAAGTAGGCGAGGTTAAAAGTGAACTTGCAATAGAATTAATTGAAGATGTTTTTAGCCGAAAAAAAGAATATTCTAAGCAATACTGGTATTATAGAATCCTAGATAATACATCAGTAAATTTTCCCAAATGGACGGCCAAAAAATTACATGAGCATATTGATATTACTGAAGGAACAGATATAAATGACGATAAAAATTATTTCTACACCCAAAATCTAGGGATTGAAATATATGAAAAACTATGGGAGAAACACCCAGATGTAGCCTATACATTAGTAAAAGATATTATAACTGAAATAATTACAAAACGTCAATTTGAGAGTAATGGCGTTATAAAACTTGATTCTGCTTTTTTATTATATGATAGAAAGAACCTCGATTTATATTATCATAATAAACAATTGGACATTCTTCAAACCTATCTTGAAGACAAATTTATAATCGCTCCTATTTTTGTAAAAGATGAAGTATATAAATATCTCGATTCTAATAGAATTGTTGAAATTATAATTGGTTTCAGTATTATCTTCAAATATCCAAAAAAGTTTAAAAATGAAGCCTATCGCTTTTTTACAAATACGACAAAACTTGAAGAATTATATAGTTTAAATCAATATTTGAACTTTATGATGTTAGAAGTATTTGGTCAAATGTATCATTGGCTAAATGATGGTGAAAAAAGTAAAATAGAAGATATATTACTATCAAACTTTAGAAAAAAAGTTGAATTACGAGTTTTCACAAATGATGATGGTACTAAAAGAAAAAATAAATACTACGGTATAGGTAAATATGAATTACTCAATTCTATAAATGAAAAAGGCGAGTTGCCAAAACATTTGAAAAAGGATTATTTAGAGTTATTTAGAAAATTTGGAACAATTAAAAATGTAGAACCAAAAGGGATTGTAGTTTCTTTTAATAGAGACCCCTTAGGTAACCCAAAATATGATAAATTCTCACTAGAAGACTGGCGGAATAGTTTTAAAACTTACACGCACAAAAATAAAAATTATAGCAGTTGGAATCAACCAGCCGAATATGAGCACGGACGAAAATTTGTGACAGTTGTCTCAGAACAACCAAATAAATTCATTGACTTCATTTATAATATAATTGATGATAGCGAAGTATCCGATACGTATATAGTAAAAGGACTTGAAGGCCTAAAAGAAGGTAGGATTGATGTAGATAAGCTGAAGAATTTATTTCTTTACGCAATAAGTCAAAGAAAATATGAAAAGGAAAATACACTATATCTAATTTGGATAACAGGATATTTTACAGATAAGAAAAAAGTGTATCCAGAAATATTAGAATTTTTAAAACTGCAAATCATTTCAGGCGATGAGGGTAGAGAAAATTTTAATGATGCTTTATCAACAGGAATAAATTCAGTAAGAGGTGCTGCTACAAGTAATTTAGTAGATTATAGTTTTTCTGAGAAAACATTTCCTTTTATTTGTGAAACGCTTCAATCATTGGTGGATAATTCTCGTTCATCTACGAGAGCTGCTGCTATCTATAAATTACAGTATTTATTAAAATACGGGAAAGAGCAGGTTTTAAATCTATTTTTAGGTTTAGCTAATGACTATGATGAAGGGATATTAAAAATATCAATAAACCCATTACAATATCTAGTACACTACAATTTTGAAGGATTGATTCCATTCTTTGAGAAAGCTTTACTTGTTAAAGAGTCTAATAAAGAAATAGGGAAATTAATTACGGTGGGTTATTGCAATAGCTATGTTAAAGCTGATGATTTATTAGAATTATTTTTAAATTATAATGAGCCAAATACTATAATAAAAACAGCTTTTGAATTTATCGAAAATGAGTATAAATTTGATAAAGCACTTACTATTGTAATGAGGTTTTTAAATTCAGAATCTAAAGAAATAGGCGAGATTTATAACAGAGCATTTTTTCACATAAATCCAAAACAGTTCAAACAATTACGTTTTTTTCTTTTTGAATATGTTGAATCTTCTGTTGGCAAATGGAGAGAGCACCCTTTTTATGATTTCTTATTAAAATGTTCTGGAAACGATTATAACGACTGTATTCTACTAGCTGGAACTTATAAGAACCACTATGGTCCGGATATCACTCAAAGAGGTTTACGCAGTCAGCCGCTAAAAGTTATTATAAGCTCATATAATGCTATTAGAGAATACGACAAAACAAGTCCTATTCTTGAGCAGGCGATGGATATTTTTGACGATATGCTTAATAATGAAGAATACAGAGATTCATCTGCTCATCAGATATTGAGAGATGTAGATTCATATTGAAAGGTTTATTTATGCTTTATTTTTGAGTGAATTTTTGTGTTACTTAAACCATAAAATTCAACTTAAATATGTTGGAGCAAAAAATAATATTTCAAGATTATAATTCTCGATGGCACTACAGTTCAAATTGCTGGAGAGACTTCTTATTTCGAATCTCAATAATGAAATAATTAAAATTGAGCACATTGGCAGTACTTCTATTCCAAAAAGAACCTCTAAAGAATTATTTGGAAAGGCTGCGTTATTCTTTCCAAAATAGAATCAAACTTCAAAATCACTCAGCCCATTCCCCTACATTCCGCGAAAAGCTCCATTTCGGGAAAAGAGCTTCCCTACAAAAGTCTTGGACACTGTCCCCAATTTCTACATTTCACTCCGTTTGCCCTTCCCATCCCGAAACCTCGGGACTGGGAAGCACACTCCATTCAAATCCGAAATTGCGAAAGGAGTCCGCTTTAAATCCTGCTGAAAATTAAGTTTGGTTCTCACAACTCGTTCAGCACTTTCCCCTACATTCCGCGAAAAGCTCCATTCCGAGAAAAGAGCTTCACTGCAACGGTCTTGAACCCAACTCCAAAGATTTCGATTTCATTCCACTTGTCTGCTCATTCCCGAAAAAAAAATCGGGAAGCAGTCAAACTCCATTTCAATCTACATCTTTAGAGTCAAGTCTGCTTTAAATCCTGCTAAACAACAATAATCGGTTTTAATAACCCGTTCAGCACTTTCCCCTGCATTCCGCGAAAAGTTTCATTCCGAGAAAAGAGCTTCACTGCAATAATCTTGGACACAATCCCCAATGTCAGCTTTCCATTCCGTTAACCCTACCCACTGCGCTGGGAAGGAACACTTCATTCCCGAGCCGAAATTGTGAATAGCCTCCGCTAAATCGGAATTCCATTATTCATTTGGTGCAGCTTCCTATGTTTTTATACTTCACATAATCCTTTAGACATACATCCGCATCCTCGCCGTTATACCCTCTTTTTGACAGCAAAATACCAACATTTGGAAGTTGAACGGACTGCATAAACCGCTACGCTGCGCTTCACTTTTTATAAGTCCTTATCAATTCCAAATATTGAAAATGTATCAGCAACAAAAAAAGGTAACAGCGAGGGCGCTATGGGAAGTAAATCTAAAATAAATCTTATGAAATCT
>JBBSOK010000064.1:0-16350 GCA_038259825.1 Flavobacteriales bacterium | reverse complement strand
TATACTAAAAGTTGCGGTTTCTGAAGATATTCAAAATTGTGCGGATGAAGGTATTCAGATTTTTGGCGGAATGGGCTTTAGCGCCGATACACCAATGGAATCTGCTTGGAGAGATGCACGTATTGCCCGTATTTATGAAGGTACAAACGAAATAAACCGAATGTTGGCAGTTGGAATGCTCGTAAAAAAAGCAATGAAAGGTCACGTAGATTTATTAGGTCCAGCACAAGCGGTTGCCAGCGAATTAACTGGGATTCCATCTTTTGAAACACCAGATTTTAGCGAATTACTTTCAGAAGAAAAAGATATGGTAGCGAAATTGAAGAAAGTATTTTTAATGGTTGCCGGTAGCGCTGTTCAAAAATATGGCCCAGATTTAGAAAAACATCAACAAATGCTTTTGGCAGCCGCCGATATTTTAATTGAAATATATATGGCAGAAAGTGGAATATTACGAGCTGAAAAAAATGCAAAACGTTTTGGTGAAGAAGCTTATAAAGAGCAAATTGCAATGGCAAAATTATACCTTTTCCACGCGGTAGACACTATCACCATAAAAGCAAAAGAGTCTATTTTATCATTTGCGGAAGGTGACGAACAAAGAATGTTATTATTAGGCTTAAAGCGATTTACAAAATATCAAAATATGCCAAATATTGTTGAATTACGTAAATTAATTGCGGCAAAAGTTATTGCTGAAAATGATTATCCGTTTTAAAAACTAATTAAATATTTTCTGAATAAAAAAGCTGTACAAATTGTACAGCTTTTTTTATTTAGAAACGTATTATCAGTTCTTTAGAAGTTTGTAGACTTTTTTCTTCAATTTGAATTCGATAGAATCATAATCACCTTGTTGAAGTTTCTTTATTTCTTTTTTTTCAATATCAAAACTTATTTGTGTTGCGTTTCGCTGCAGCGCTTTAGCATTTTCACTTTCAAATTCAATAGTGGACGCTTGTAATGTTAAATCGTCATTTTTACTCTTAAAAGTTATTTCTGCGCCTCTTTTACTTTTTAAAGTATCTAAGCTTAAAAATAAACCTTCAAAAAAGTAATAGTTATTCAGTTCTTGAAATCCTCCGTATAAAAGCATTTTTTCAGACTTACCAAATTTTTTGCCGTTTTCTGCGGTCATTTTCTTTTCTACTTCGGCATTACTAATTGTTTCTTTATGTTGTGATCCAAATAGTTTTTTAAACATATTATGTATTTTTTTTTAGTTCGAATTTAAAAATTAAAAATAAGTAAAACCATAGGAAAGCATTATAAATACTTACTTTAATTCCAATATCTCAAGAAAAACTTATTTCAAAAATGCATACTTTTGTTAAATAAATGTTAAAATAGTACTATGCATTACAAAGTACTGTAACAATAAACATCATTTATAGTCTATTAAGTATAACCATTAAATAACAACTATTATGAGAACATTAAATTCAAATTATTTATCAGAAAGAGTAGCAGAAACTTTTAGCCATAATTGGAATTCAAAAAGACGCTACAGAAATTAAACAAATTATTAAACTTTTAAAAAATTCAAATTATGAGAACATTAAACCAAAATCAATTAGCAATCACATTAGCAGTTTCAAAATCTTTTACTTGGAACCAAAAAAGGCGATTCACAAAATAAAAACTATTCATAACCTCTAAAATAAATCCAATGAAAAAAAATAGAAACATTCGAATCAGACAATGGGCTGCAAATCAAATAAATTCAAATATAATTAAGCCCTATGACTATAAACTTGAAATAAATGCAATTAAAATCCTGGACTAAATCTTCGAAAACTATCCCCAATTCCAATGAAAGCTGAATTAATTATTAGATTCAGCTTTCGCTTTTTAAAACAACATATTTCTTGGACTTTTCAATACATCTTAAAGTTATTTATTAAAAAACAAACGCATTGTGTTGTAAACTGAACTTTTAATAAGCGTTTTTATATAAATTTCCTATCTTTCAGATTGAATATGAAATAAAATTATGAAAAAGTTCATTTTAATAATAATATCAATTTTTTGCCTAGCATTCACTTTTGGCGATATGTCTAAATTGAAAATTGTTATTTTAAATAAACTGAATAATTACAGCACAAATTTATATCCTGAAAAAATTTATTTACATACAGATAAACCTTATTATACAGCTGGAGAGGATATTTGGTTTAGCGCTTATTTGTTAAATGGTATAACACACCAAAAAACTAGTAAAAGCAATGTTGTTTATGTTCAACTTGTGAATGAAAAAGACAGTATTATTAGTGAATATAAACTTTTTACAGAAAAAACAAATACTAATGGGGATTTTAAGCTTCCCAGTGATTTAGCGGAAGGGAATTACAAAATACAGGCATATACTAATTATATGCGCAACCAACCCCAAGATTATTTTTTCACCAAAAACGTAAGGATATTTTCTTTAAATTCATCTAACAATCTTGCTGAAAAATCTGATGATATCCAAAATAAGGAAATTTTGAATATTGGCTTTTATCCAGAAAGTGGTTATTTGGTTAATGGTTTAAACAATAAAGTAGCGGTAAAAATTAAGGATGCAGATTTAAACGCTAATCCGGTTTCGGGAATTATTGAAGATTCTGAAGGTATTAAAGTTTCTAATTTTACAACTGCAGAATATGGTATGGCCTCCTTTATTCTGAAACCAGAAATTGGTAAAAAATATATTGCCAAAGTTGAAAATGGCAATGAGACGATAGTTTATAATTTACCAAACCCGCTAGAAAAAGGTTACATTTTAAATACCTTACAAAATGAAAAAGAGGTAATTATTAATATTTCAACCAATAATCCACAAGGATTGGAAAATACGCTCATTATTGGTCAACAAAGAGGACAAGCGGCATTTGATTATATTAACGAAAATGATAAAAAATCGATCTTGATTAAAATTCCGAAGAAGGATCTAATTGAAGGTATTTTAGATATTGTTCTTTTTGATGAAACAGAAAAACCTGTTGCAGAGCGATTGGTTTTCATTATAAAGGAAGATAATATTTCAGTTTCAGTAAAAAAAACAAATACAAAAACAACTAATACCCGGGATCGTGTAAACCTTAAAATAGATATTAAAGATAACGAGGAAAATCTAGTACCAAGCATACTCTCTCTATCAGTTACCGATGCCAGTATTATCCAGCGCGATTCAAATTCAGAAAATATAAAAACGTACTTGTTGCTAAATAGCGATTTGCGCGGCGCAATTAAATCACCAAACTATTTTTTTGAAGGAGAAAACACAATTAAAAAAAGTTATCTGCTAGATTTAATAATGCTTACCCACGGTTGGAGGCGTTTTTCTTGGCAGGAATTTGTAAAAGAAAATACGGTTCAAAAATTTAATGCTGAAAACGGCATATACATATCGGGATACACAAAAGACGCTAAATCGCCGTATCGTACAAAATCCACTGAAACAAAATTAACTTTCAGAAAAGAAGGCTTTTTTCAGGAACTGCAGCAAACCAAAAAAAACGGATACTTTTCCTATGGACCATTCTATTTCAAAAACTCTATGGATGCCCTTTTGCAGGCGAGTGACGAGATTTATAAAGATAAGCCAGATTTTACAAGCACTTTTATTACACTAAACGAACAAAACAAAACTATCAGCATCACTTCAGAAGAACACAATACTCCATTTGAACAAACTATTTTAAATTTAGCTACATACAAAGAGAAAAGTAGAAATAATGTAGTTAGAAATTTTTCGTTTGAAAATGAAAGAGAACTTTTAGATCAAGTAATTTTAAAGCAAAAACTTGATACCCAAGAAGAAATAAAAAATAGAGAGAGAGATAGAAGAACTGTACATTTTACCCCATCTCACCGTATTGTTGTAGATGAAATGGGCGATACAGGCGCTGGCGATTTCACAAACTTGATTTTGCAAGTTCCAGGTATTAGAATTGGGCCATCTTCCAATGGCACTTCAGATATAGTAATTACACTTCGAGGATTAGTCCCAACCTATTTCTTAAACGGAATTAGAATAGATTTACAAACTGCCCTAACTTTATATCAAGCCGATATAGATTTTGTTGACGTATTAAATACAGGACCAGCATCCGCAGTTTACGGTCTACAGGCGCAAGGTGTTATTGCTATCTATACAAAAACCGGGAAAAATAGCGGTATCGGTAAAACAATTAAAACTCCAGGCGCTATTACTTTTGAAGTTGACGGATTTTATGAAACACGAGAGTTTTATTCGCCAGACTATTCGACTGTAAATAAAAACACTGAAAAAGTTGATAGAAGAACAACACTGTATTGGAATCCAAGTATTTTGACCAGTAAAAATTCAAACGCTGATATCACTTTTTTTACTAGTGACGAGAAAGGAACTTACCAAATAGAAATTGAAGGTGTTACAGAAACGGGTATTCCATTTCATCAAACATCGTTCATCGAAGTAGAATAAATTTAGAATTTATTTAACCATATTGAATAAATGCAATACTATTTATGGCGCAAAGTTTGATATTGTTGAAGAAAATGAATTACAAATGAAAAAAATCTCTTTAGCCTTTATACTATTTTCAACGTTACAAATCGTTGCTCAGGATAAAACTGAAATATTTGTTTTTGATCTCGAACCCGTTTATGAAGGTTTACAACTTACAAATTTTACCAATATTTCTAATAATGATGGATACAACAATCAGCCATCCTTTTCTACAAATGAAACTATTCTTTTTGCTGGTAATAAAAATGGGCAAACAGATATTTCAGAATATAATCTAATTAATAAAACTCAAAAATTTATCAATTCAAAAACTGACGGAAGCGAATATTCCCCACAAAAATTTGCACTAAAAAATGATGTAGCAGCTGTTAGACTAGATACAGATGGTTTGCAAAGATTGTATCAATATAACTACGAAAATGGAACTTTTTCAGAATTAATTCCAATTGTACAAATTGCCTATTTTTCTTTTTACAACAATAATACTATGTTGGCCACAGTTTTGGATAGCGACCAAATGGCACTGGTTCAGATTGATTTTCAAAGTAAAAAGGTCGATACAATTCTTCGAAATGTTGGCCGTTCGGTCCACAAGGTTCCAAAGTCTAAATCGATGAGCTATACTGCTGTAAATGAAGATAAAAACCTTGATATCTTTATGTTGGATATGAATAATGGCGAATCTTTTTTTATCTGCCAATTGCCAATTGGCGTCCAGGATTATGTATGGTTAAACGATACCCAAATACTTGCAGGAAGCCGCAACAAATTATTTATGTTTGATACTTTAGGTCCACAAAACTGGAATCAAGTAGCTTCCTTGGAAGAGTTTGGTGTAAGCAATATTACCCGAATGGCTGTTAGCCAGAACGGAAAGAAAATAGCCATTGTTGGACAAAGTAATTAGATTTTTTTTAATTTACAGAGTATTAAAAAAGTAAAATTCTGAAAATTCTGAAATTCTCATTACACCTATATATTTTATGAAAACTCCGCAATATTTGTAAAAGCTGAATGGTTTTACTTATTTTTAAATAAAATTAAAATAATGAAAATATTCCCTTTCTTCCTCTTCTTTTTCTCTTCTACACTACTCTTATCGCAAACAGATTCACGAATTTATGACATCGTAAATAGTGTTTCAGCAAAAAATATTGAAAAGGATATAAATACACTGGCAAATTTTGGAACCCGAAATACATTTAGCGATACCACTAGTACTACAAGAGGTATTGGTGCGGCACGAAGATGGATTAAAAATGAATTTGAAAACATTTCAAAAAATTGTAATAATTGCCTAAACGTTTTTTATCAAAAAGACTTTGTAGATTCTGAAGGAAAAGATAGAATTCCGGCAGACACTTGGATAGTAAATGTTGCGGCCACACAAAAAGGAACAAAATATCCAAATAGATATATCATTATGAGCGGCGATATTGATAGCCGAAATAGCGATGGTAGTGATTTTACAAAAGATGCTCCTGGCGCTAACGATAATGCAAGTGGAATGGCTGGAGCAATTGAAGCTGCCCGGGTTCTTTCAAAATATAAATTTGAAAATAGTATTATTTATCTCGGTTTAAGTGGCGAGGAACAAGGTCTTTTCGGTGGAAAAGGATTTGCAGATTATGCCAAAAATGAAGGCTGGGAAATAATAGGCGTATTAAATAATGACATGATTGGAAACATAAAAGGTGTTGACGGAGTAATAAGTAATACAGATTTTAGAATATTTTCTGAACCGGTTCCACCTACAGAAACAGATCGACAACGCCAAGCAAGACGTTTTTACGGCGGGGAAGTTGATGGAATTTCAAGGCAACTAGCAAGATATATTCATAAAACTACCAAAACCTATATGCCTGAAATGAACCCAATGATGATTTATAGATTAGATCGTTTTGGACGTGGCGGGCATCATAGACCTTTTAATGATTTAGGTTGGGCAGGAATACGTATTATGGAAGCACACGAAAACTATACACAACAGCACCAAGACATTCGGACTGAAAATGGTATTGAATACGGTGATAAGGTAGAATTTGTAAATTTTGATTACGCCGCTAAGCTTACTGCCGTTAATGCAATAAATATGGCGAGCATTGCTTGGGCGCCACCAGAACCGAAAAATGTGGCAATTGGCGGAATTGTTGAAGCCTCCGCAAAATTAAAATGGGAAAAAGTGGATGGTGCTTCTGGATATAAAATATATTGGAGAGATACAACGTCACCAACTTGGGACAATAGTCGTTTTGTAGGTAATGTTGATCAATTTACATTAGATGGCATAGTTATAGACAACTACTTTTTTGGTGTAGCTTCGGTTGATGAGGATGGCCACGAGAGTTTGGTCGTTTTTCCAAATTCGATTATTCGATAAAAATTTATAAATGAAAAAATTATTCGCTGTTCTTTCTTTGGCACTTATTTCTTCTTTTGCAAACTCCCAAACGTTTACAAAACAAGACACACTGCGTGGTAGTATAACGCCACAAAGAGCTTGGTGGGATTTACAGCATTATACATTAGATGTAAATGTTAATATAGAAAAACAGTCAATTTCTGGTAAAAATTTTATTTCCTATAAGGTAATCGCTGATGCAGCTGAAATGCAAATAGACCTTCAACAGCCTATGCAAATTGATAAAATACTTCAAAATGAAACAGAACTTACCTATACCTCAATTGGCGATGCACATTTTATAAAATTGCTTCAAAACCAAGAAATTGGCAAGGAATACGAAATCACAATTTTCTGGTCGGGAAAACCTGTAGTAGCTAAACGTCCGCCTTGGGATGGTGGTTTTACTTGGTCTGAAGATAGCAATGGTAAACCTTTTATTGCTACTTCAAATCAAGGAATTGGCGCGAGTATATGGTGGCCGTGCAAGGATCATCCCGCCGATGAACCTGATAAAGGAATCATTATTTCCGTAACAACACCAAAGGATTTAATGAATGTAAGCAACGGCCGTTTAATAAAAGAAACTGAAACTGAAAATACTAAAACATGGACCTGGCAAGTTGTAAATCCAATAAACAGCTATGGCGTGAATATAAATATTGGTGATTATATACATTTTGAGGAGAAATATGAAGGTGAAAAAGGCAGCTTAGATATGGATTATTATGTGCTCCGCGAGAATGAGGCAAAAGCCAAAGAGCAATTTAAACAAGCACCCAAAATGATTGAAGCTTTTGAGCATTGGTTTGGCCCCTACCCTTTTTATGAAGACGGATACAAATTGGTTCAGGTTCCATATTTGGGAATGGAACACCAAAGTAGCGTTACGTATGGCAATAATTTTGAAAATGGATATTTAGGCCGCGATTTATCTGGAACTGGCTGGGGTTTAAAATTTGATTTTATTATAATTCACGAAAGCGGTCATGAATGGTTCGCCAACAATATTACAGATATAGATGTTGCAGATATGTGGATCCACGAAGGTTTTACAGCCTATTCAGAAAATTTGTATTTGGATTATTTTTTCGGAAAAAAAGCTTCTTCAGAATATGTGATTGGTACAAAACGAAGTGTACAAAATGACAAGCCGATTATAGGCAACTATGATGTAGACAACAACGGAAGTAGCGATATGTATTATAAAGGTGCAAACATTCTACATACACTAAGACAACTTATTGAAGATGATGAAAAATGGCGAAATATTTTACGCGGCTTAAATAAAACATTTTACCACCAAACGGTAACAACAAAACAAATTGAAGATTATATATCTGACAATTCTGGCATAGATTTAAAACAGTTTTTTGATCAATATTTGCGCACTACTATGATTCCTGTTTTGGAATATAAAATAGAAAACTCTGAATTAAAATTTAGATATGGCAATGTAATTGATGATTTTGATATGCCTGTTATTGCGGTGCTAAATGGGAAAGAAGAGTGGATTTATCCAAACACTTTATGGAAATCTAAAACTTTTGATGCTTTTATAAATTCAATAAATATTAAACCAGATTTTTATGTTGAAGTGAAAGAACTCAAAAAATAAATTAAAATATATTGGATAACTTTTTCAACTTGAAAAAATAATGAGCTTTAATGTTGTTCTTTTAGAACCCGAAATACCTAATAATACCGGTAATATAGGTAGATTATGCTTGGCAACTGGCTCTACCTTGCACCTAATAAAACCATTTGGTTTTGAACTAAGTGATAGTAAACTAAAAAGAGCTGGTTTAGACTATTGGAAATTTATTAATGTAAGAATATATGATTCAAAAGACGTCTTTTTTGAAGAGAACCAAAGGGCAAATTTCATATACTTTTCAAGTCACGCGCAGAAAAATTATACTAGTATTAAATTTCAAAAGAATCTGTTTTTAGTTTTCGGAAAAGAATCTGTTGGACTTCCTAAAGAGCTTATTCAAAATAATTTAGAAAACTGTTATAAAATCCATCTTTTGAGTGAACATATTCGTAGTTTAAATATTGCAAACTCTGTAGGCATAGTATTATACGAGGGATTAAGGCAACTTGATTTATAAATAAAATATTTTACAAATAAAAAAGCTCCAAATAATGGAGCTTTTTCAATATTAAAATCACTACTAATTAAACAATAAATACACTAGCAATTGCTACTGCTTGGTCGCCTGTTAGTGGCTCATCATAAGATTCTGTAACTGCATCTAATGGATTAGATCCTGAAGGTGCAAATTGAATTTGATCTACACCTAATTGAGATGTATTTTGCTCTCCATCATAAGTTGCTTGAGTAGCTGCTGGCATTCCTGCTCCACGCTCATCACGAGTAATCCACCCTTTTAGGCCTCTTAACCTTCTAACTTCAGAAGCGTGTCTTGCTTCTACAGAATGTATTTGCAAGGCTGCTGTTAATAAATCTGGAGTGCTAATTAAATTACCAGCTTGTCCTTTATATGCTCTTACGCCTGTATCTTCAAGGGCTTGAGATATAGCCAAAAATTGCGCATAAGAAACATCACCAGAAACATTTGGATCTTCATTAAAAGGATCAAACATACCACCTACAGTAAAATCGAATTCTGGAGATGGAATTGAATCTGCACCTAAGCCAGCTTGTAAAAAAGCTACGTGAGAATTTTCGTGTCTTGCAATCAAGGTATAAACAGCAAGAGAACGTGCATCACCAAATTGCTCTACAATACCGCCATTGATTAAACTTTTGTTGTAAAATGCAGCTTCAAGATACTCTAATGTTAAAGCTAATTGTAGAGCACTTGTTGGAGTACCACTTCCTGATTGCGCATATGTTTTTGTGCTCATTGTTGCTAGACCAAAAGGTATTGCAGCTAAAGCAGCTTTCTTACCCATATTAGCCATTGTTCCGAACATTGCTTCTCTGGAAAAGTTCTTCTCCATTAATTTTTCTGAAGTAAATTCGTCTAAAAATTTTATAATATTCATAATGTGTGTTTTTTGAGATTAATTATTTTTTATTGCAAACCATTAGCTGTGAATGGTGTAGTTACGAAACCTGTTCCTACAACAGCTGAAAGTACCTGAGATGGTAAATTTGCAGCATCGTAAGCTATACCAGATCCACCTAAATCAACTAAAACATCATCACCAGCAAAATCTACTGAGGTTGGATCAATTAATGTTGCAATGGCAGATGCATGTCTTGCTTCAACGGATACAATTTTACCTGCTAAAACTAAATAGTCTGGATTTGTCAAGAATCTACCTGCTCCGTTATATGCAGTTACTCCTGTATCTTCCAAAACTTTTGCAGTTGCAAGAACCTGGTCTCTATTGCTAAAATCAATAGAATTAAAATTAAACTCTAAAGTTGGTAATACTTGATTCGCATCTGCTACTGAGGCTATTGCTGCAGCAAAGAAATCTCTGTGTATTACCTCATGATAATATAGATCTAATAATACTTGTCTTTCAACATCAGAAATACCTGCATAGAAAGAATTTACAACATTAGTATAGAATGCTGCTTCTAATTGCTCCAATGCAAAAGCGTAATTAAGAATACCTAAATCACCCGATCCAAGATCAAAAATTCCTGTAGGTTCTGGATTAAAATCATCATCATCATTACATGCGAATAATAAGCCTGCGCCAGCTACTGCCAGTCCGCTCATTTTTAAAAATTGTCTTCTACCATTTCCTACAATAGGCTTTGGAGAATGAACTTTGATCTCTTTTTTCATAATTTTTAAGGTTTTGTTTATATTATTAACTTGTTAATAAATTTACGTTGTAATAGCAGCTGCAGTTCCCTCTATTATGTTAAGGTTTACTTAAACTTTAATTCAGCCAATTATAAAGGATTCTATAGACCGCTATCTAACTATATATTAAGCATATAAGCAAACATTAGTGATTTGTTAAAAGATCTTTAATTATGTTAAATAAACGCCACATTAGCACTGCTATAAAACTATTCTACTATTTATTGCAAGATTCGAATAAGTTTATCCATTCTCTTTAGTGTCATTTGAGGATATTTCTTGTTAATCACCTTTAAGTATTCCCTTATGTGGGTCAGTTCTTATTATTTCCATATAAATGAATTCTACTTTTAATATAATTATTCCTAGTAGCGAATTATAAAGAATACCTTCCTAATAATTGTAACTGTTGAAACACGTTTCTGTTAATGCTTTTGTATTTCATTTAATTAACAATATTACATTTGCATAGCGCAAGGAAATATTATAGTAAAAAAGAAAGTTTACCAATGGATAATACACCCTTGAAACTGGACAGATACTAGGCCTATTTGAACGTAATGGCTACGGAAAATCTACACTTCTGAAAATTATTTTCGGTACAGTTGAAGCAAATGAAGTGAATTTAACAATAGAAAATAATCTTATAAATTTCAGCCGTGCGATAAAAAGTGAACAAATTGACTACTTGCAAAAACATTCATTTTAGCAAATTTAAAAGGTAGGGATGTATTTGCCATTTCATAAAAGGACGCTAAACTGCACAACAAGGTTTTTTTACGACAAAACTATTGCCAATTTTATCAATATAAAAGTAGAAAACCTTTCTCTTCGAGAACTTAAATACTTTGAAGCAATACTAATTTGTTCCGCAAGTCATAAAACATTATTATTGACTGAACCGTTTTTTATGCTTGAGCCACTTCATAAAATAGAATTTTAAAAGTTTTAAATTGAAAAATGCAAAACAAAGGTTATTATTATTAAAGATCTTTATTATAATGACGGGCTAAAAATTTCATCTAAAAATATGATGATGGTTGATGGAAAACTAAATTCTATTAAAAACTAGAGATTTAATACAAATACGATTACCCTAAATAAGAAACATGAAAAAAGCCCCACTTATGTGAGGCTTTAAACTATAAATTAGACTAAATGTTTAGTCTTATTTCTTTGGCATTAATACCATATCAACAGCGTGAATTACACCGTTAGAAGCATCAACATCAGCCATAACAACTGTAGCAACACCACCTTTAGCATCTTTTACCATAACTTTACCATCTTTTTCAGATAATGTAAGATTTTCACCTTGTAAAGTAGTAACTTCATACTTATTGTTGTTGTCTTTAATAGCTTTTAAAACATCAGCTGCCATAAATTTACCAGAAACAACGTGGTATTTTAATAAATCTTGTAATTTAGCTTTGTTGTCAGCCATTAATAGCATGTCCATAGATGCCTTAGGCACTTTTGCAAACGCATCGTTAGTTGGAGCAAAAACAGTAATTGGTCCTTCAGCTTTTAAAGCATCAGCTAATTCTGCAGCTTGTACAGCAGTAACTAAAGTAGAAAAGTTTTCATTACCCATTGCGATTGCAGCAACAGTTTTAGAATCGTAATCTGCTTGCATCATTTTTGCATCTTCTTCAACTTTCATTAAAGAGTCTGCTTCTTGTTGCATTTTCATTTCTTCAGCAGCTTTTGCTTCTGCTTCTTTTTTCTTAGAGTCATCACAGCTAGCGAAAAGCATTGCTACAACACTCATTGATAATAAAATTGTTCTTAGTTTCATAATTTAAATTTGTTGATTTTTGTTATCGCAAATATATCTCAAGTTCTCATAAGTTTATATTAATTGGAATTAATTTTTAGTTAAATTTTTAGTAGTTTAATTACCTTAATTTCAAACACTTATAAGGTGATAAACGTGATATTTGTCTTTTCAGTCATAAAATCAAGTTAATTAAAGCAATCTAACTTTTCATTTTCTGTAATTTTAAGTCATAAATAATTACAAAATTTAAACTAAAATGGTTAAAACAAAATACCAAAGCGTTCTAGATTTGGGAGAACATTTAAAGATTCAAAAAGGTGATGTTAAAGAAGAGAATGGAAAACTTCATATAAATGGAATTGCTAACACACCTTATCACAAAGATTTACTTTGGAATGAAATAAAGAAAGTTGGAGGAGAGAATCCTTCTGATATTGTTGCAGATATAACGGTAGCAAATTCTTCTGTGTATGCTAAACATACTGTGGAAAGTGGAGAATCTCTTAGTAAAATTTCAAAACACTATTATGGAGATCCTATGAAGTACAATGCAATATTTGAAGCTAATAAGGATATTTTAAAAAGTGCCGATTTAATACAACCAGGACAAGAATTAAAAATTCCCCAATTATAAGAGCAAAGCTGTTAGTTAAATATAACTAACAAGTAAAGCATTATAATTAAATAGCCGTCACAAAACTGTGACGGCTATTTTTATGTCTAGAGATTTAATTGATGACTATAGTCCACTGATATATCCACCATATACATCCTTAAAGCGTAAGCCGTCGCTCATATTATATTTACTCAACTTTTTATTTTCCGAAAGCGCCCACAAAATAAACTCTTTGTAAAAATACATATCCTTTTCAGAAATATTTGGGGCATATTGTTCGATAAGTTCATCTAACGGTTCAATTCTGTCTAGTTGAAGTTTATACTCTTCATCATCAGCCGTGTCCAAAAGTTCAAAACCCCCGCTTTGCTCAAAAAACCAACCGACTACCTCATCATAAGGATCTTTGTCTGAGTCTTTTCGTAATTTTTCAATTTTAGGAAATATTTCAAAAAACTCTGTACTTACAGCATCCGCAATTAATTGTTTTGCAACTTGAAATGCGCCTTCCTGTTCGCCTTCATAAACCAATTCTACTTTACCGGTTATGGCAGGGACAATCCCCATAAAATCTCCAAGTCTAACAACTGTTTTAGTATCTCCATTTTGTATAGCCCTTCTTTCTGCAGTACTCAGTAGATTTTGAAAAGCAGTGATACTCAATCTTGCGCTTACGCCACTTTTAGCATCAATAAATTCACTTTCGCGTGCTTCAAAACTTATTTGTTCTAAAATATCTTTAGCTAATTCTGGAACATAAACATTATTTTTTTCTTTGGCAGCTTCAGCTGTTTCCTGCTCTGTAATCGTTCTTGCAGTTTTAAGCGTTTCCGGGTAATGTGTAAGTATTTGAGAACCGATCCTATCTTTTAAAGGTGTTACAATACTTCCTCTGTTAGTGTAATCTTCAGGGTTTGCAGTAAATACAAACTGAATATCCAATGGTAACCGCAAAGCAAATCCTCTAATTTGAACATCTCCTTCCTGTAAAATATTAAAGAGCGCAACTTGAATACGTGCTTGTAAATCTGGCAATTCATTTATTACAAAAATACAGCGGTTGGAACGTGGTATCATTCCAAAATGGATTACACGATCATCCGCATACGTCAATTTTAAATTCGCTGCCTTTATTGGATCTACATCACCAATTAAATCTGCTACTGTTACATCTGGCGTTGCTAATTTTTCTGAAAAACGCATATCACGATGTAACCACGATATAGGTGTTTTATCTCCTTCTTCATGAATCAGCTCTTTAGCAAATCTTGAAATTGGCTTAAATGGGTCATCATTAATTTCGCTTCCCTCGACAACTGGAATATATTCATCCAACAAAGTTGTCATTTGTCTTGCCAAACGAGTTTTTGCCTGACCACGTAACCCCAATAAATTTATGTTATGTTTTGAAAGAATAGCTCTTTCTAATTCTGGAATTACAGTGAACTCATAGCCATGTATTCCTTCAAAAGTTGTTTCTTTTTTTAATAGCTTTTGAAGTAAATTTCTTCTTAATTCCTCTTTTATACTTTTATATTCATATCCAGCTTTCTTTAATTGGCCGAATGTTTTAATATCCTCTATTTTCATTTTATTTTTCTGTTGAAATTTGAACTTTTTATTTTCTAGTCTTTTCTTAAAGTAAGTAGTTGGTAGACTACTATTTTATTCGTTTTCTTCTATTTGTTTCATAGTCTGTAAAAATCATTTCGCCAAGACCTTGAAGTCCTGTATAAAATGCTTTTCCTTTATTTGCAGCGGTAAAGTTGTCTACAAATTGCTGCAAGTACGGATCGCTGGCAATCATAAAGGTTGTAATTGGAATATGTAATTTTCTAGCCTGCGCCGCCATTGAATAGCATTGGTTAACAATGTAACTATCCAATCCGTTACTATTTTTATAATAAGTACCATCTGGTAGCCTTACGCAACTTGGCTTACCGTCGGTAATCATGAAAATTTGTTTGTTTGTATTTCGCTTTCTTCTAAGCATATCCATTGCTAATTTTAATCCTGCAACAGTATTAGTATGATACGGACCTACATTTAAGTATGGCAAATCCTTTATTTTAATTGGCCAAGCATCGTTCCCAAAAACTAAAATATCAATAGTGTCTTTGGGATATCTAGTCGTAATTAATTCACTTAAAGCCATTGCTACTTTTTTGGCGGGTGTAATTCTATCCTCTCCATATAAAATCATGCTGTGGCTAATATCAATCATTAAAACGGTACTCATTTGGGCTTTGTAACTTGTTTCTTCAACAACCAAATCGTTTTCTGTAAGCTTAAAATCACCAATACCATGATTTATCTGACTATTTCTAAGACTTTCCGTCATAGAAATTTGATCTAATCTATCGCCAAATTGATAGTTACGAAATTCACCTGCCTGTTCATCTCCATTGCCTGTATGTTTGGTTTTATGATTGCCAGAGCCACTTCTTTTTATTTTACCGAAAATTTGCTCCAAAGCGCGTTTTCTAAGCGCTCTTTCCAATTTTTCTGTAATTTTTACAGAAGGATCGCCTTCACCTTTACCGTCTCCATTTCCGTTTGGAACAAATTCTTCCCGAATATATCCTTTGGCCTTTAAATCTTCAATAAAATCTTCAATGGTGTAATCTTTCGTAGTGAGCTTATATTCCTCATCTAATTGCTTCAACCAATCTATCGCCTCGTCAAAATCTCCTGACGTGTGCGTTATTAATTCTTGAAATATTTCAAAAAGTTTTTCGAAGGGAGTTTGTTCTACGGGGTTATGTTTAGTGAAAATAAAACCCGTTTGCCGTTTGTTTTTTTGCATAGTTAAAAATACTGCTTTTATGTTTAGCCTTTTAAGGGATTTTGTTAAACAAACGTTATAAATATAGCATCAAGGAAAATCTAGATTAACAAAATCTTGTATTTACAGATTGGATAAAACAAAAACCAATAAGTAATCAACTTTTTATATCTTTAAAAACCATCAAAAACAAAATTAGAAAGGATGAAAAAAATACTTATTCCAATTTTAATGCTCCTTACGAGCATTGTATTTCCACAACAAATAAATACAGATATTTTAAAAGATATGAAGCCGCGTAACATTGGTCCCGGCGGAATGTCTGGTCGTGTTACAGCTATAGATGTAGTTACTAGCGACCCAAATGTTATGTATGTTGGTACGGCAAGCGGAGGACTTTGGAAAAGCAATAGTGGCGGAATAAAATGGGATCCAATTTTTGATAAAGAAGTTACGGCTTCAATTGGAGCGGTGGCAAT
>JBBSOK010000063.1:0-16931 GCA_038259825.1 Flavobacteriales bacterium | reverse complement strand
TCTTCCGTTGCTTTTTTAAGCGGAAAACCTTTTAATTTTAGAGAAAAATAAAATAATTTCATATTTGGCAAATCATTTATTCTATTGAAAAATGCGTCAAATTGACTAACAATTTCGGTAAAATTAATTAGTAAGGCAATTTACAAACATTTATTTTTGAAACTGGGATTTTGGTGCAATTTCAAATTTTTGAATTCGTTTTTGAAATTAGAAAAATTGGAATTTTTTACTTTTTAAAATTGAAAGATTTTTAAATTCTACAATAGCTCAAATAAAATTTATAATACAAAATGAACATACTTATATTAGGATCTGGCGGTCGTGAACACGCATTTGCATATAAAATTGCTGAAAGTAAACATTGCACAAATTTATTTGTGGCGCCCGGAAATGCCGGTACCTCTCAAATAGCTACTAATATAGAAATTTCGCTTGCCAATTTCGAAGAAATTAAAATCTGTGTTTTGGAGAATAATATCGAAATGGTCATCGTAGGTCCAGAAGACCCATTAGTATCAGGAATCCAGGATTATTTTGCTGAAGACGAAAAGCTTAAAGATATTTTATTAATTGGCCCAAGTAAACGCGGAGCACTTTTAGAAGGCAGCAAGGAAAGAGCTAAGGAATTTATGCTCCAGCACAATATTCCAACAGCCGCATATGCCAGTTTTACTGCAAAATCATTAGACGCCGGAAAATCATTTTTAGAAACTTTAAAAGCGCCATACGTTTTAAAAGCAGACGGTTTAGCTGCTGGAAAAGGTGTTCTTATTTTAAACGATTTAAAGGAAGCAAAAGAAGAACTGGAAAAAATGCTGAATGGCAAATTTGGTAATGCAAGCCAAACAGTCGTAATCGAAGAATTTTTAGACGGTATAGAGCTTAGCGTTTTTGTATTAACAGATGGCAAAAACTATAAGGTTTTACCAACCGCAAAAGACTATAAACGTATCGGCGAAGGCGATAAAGGACTAAATACTGGCGGAATGGGGGCAATTTCTCCAGTTCCATTTGTTGATGCTGTTTTAATGGAAAAAATTGAAGAGCGAATTGTAAAACCAACCATTAACGGTTTAATAGAAGAAAACATAGATTATAAAGGTTTTGTATTTATTGGCTTAATAAAAGTTGGAGATGAACCTTTTGTAATTGAATATAACGTACGAATGGGCGATCCAGAAACAGAAGTTGTCCTGCCGCGCATAAAGACAGATTTGGTTGAATTATTTAAAGCAACCGCACAGCAAAATCTAGATTCAATTAATTTAGAAATTGATGAGCGTGCAGCCACAACGGTTATGCTCGTTTCAGGCGGATATCCTGAGGCGTATGAAAAAGGAAAGGAAATTATAGGTATAGATAATGTAACGGATTCAATTGTTTTTCATGCAGGCACAAAGAATGAAAATGGTAAAATAGTTACAAATGGCGGAAGGGTTTTAGCCATAACATCGTTGGATAAAGATTATAAAAAGGCACTAAAAAAATCCTATCAAAATATAAAACATATATCTTTTGATAGGATTAATTATCGAAACGATATTGGTTTCGATTTATAAATCGCTTTTATACGTGTAAGTCATTTCTGTACTTTCGTTATACTTTTTCAGTTGTAGACACCAGTAAATAAATGCTGCGGCACCAATTAAAAGTAAAATCCAGGACATGAAATTTGCAGCCCACCAGCTGTTATCTTGTAATTCTCGTAAAGCATTGTAAGGAAGAAATAAAACATCTTCAGCAAATGATTGTATTAATTCGTAAAAACCTTTAAAACTCATATCTTTTTAATTTACTTCGCAAAAGTATAAAATAACCCCTATGCTAACAAGCTTTTTCGGTAAATCTAGTCCAATAAATTACGTTCTCGTTGGTGTTTTTATTTTAGTAGGTTATGTATTTGGTGCGCTTTCTGGCTCTGGCTTATTTATTACGTATAACTTAGCTTTACAAAACATACTGTTTCTTACACTCTTTATTTTTAGTATGTTATTGCTGGATTTTGTAATTAGAAAAAATTCGCTCACTAGACAAAATACATACGCAATTGTATTTTTTGCATGTTTTATGGTAATGTTGCCAATTGTATTTTTTGCGCGGGATATTGTTCTTGCCAATTTTTTTCTTCTGTTGTCACTTCGTAGGATAATGAGTTTGCGCTCCGGTACAAATACGGAGAAAAAAGTGCTTGACGCATCAATTTATATAACCATTGCTTCATTCTTTATATTTTATAGTTTTATAATGATAGTTCCATTAGTCTTGGCAATATTTAGAACACCAAATGCTTCTTATAAACATCTTCTAATCCCTATAATTGCATTTTTCGCAATATTTGGAATAAATACAGCTATTCAATTTATATTATTTGATAGTTTTAATTGGTTTTATGAGTGGCACCAATCAGTAAGCTTTGATTTTAGGCTTTATAACAAACCAGCTATTTTTATACCTGTAGCTGTACTTGGAGCATTTTTAATTTGGACTGTTATGCACCGTATTCAAAGAATGGCGCAAGTGCCTTTAAAAGAACGTCCAAACTATCGCCTATTAATAATTGTTATGGTTGTTACTATTGTAATCATGCTTTTAACGCCAGAAAAAACGGGGGCAGAACTTCTTTTTGGTTTTGCGCCACTGTCAATAATGATTACCAATTATATGGAAACAATGGGTAATTCAGAAAAAGTATCTCAGAATATTGAATTTTGGTTCAAGGAAATTTTACTTTGGCTGGTTGTTATCTTGGCAATAGTTATGTTGATAGTATGACGAAAAGATATACGGAAATTGAAAGCGAACTAAAAAAACGATTGTCTTATCATTATGTGTGGGGGCAAAAACAAAACGACCTTTGGGATAAGTATACCAATTTCATCTACAGTTCTACAACTTGGGAATCTTTTATTGAAAAAACACAGAATATAATTTCAGAAAAGAAGTTGGAAAAACGCGGCGCATTTAATTACGCTGCTAACCGTTGGTTTAATTTTTGGAGCGCGCAGGCAGTAGAGCAAATATTTGCTGAAATAGAAGGAATTATTCCAGTAAAAAACACCAAAGATTCTGAAAAGGATTTTTTCCTGCACAACATTCCTTTCGATCATAAAACATCAGTCTTTCCTAAACAATTCAATCAAACTTTCGAATACGCCCAGCAGAACAAAAATGAGTTAATCCAATGGCTTTATAAAAACCAAAGTACACAAAAAAGGCACCATTTCAAAAATAGGTTATTCATAATTGTTTATGCTGAAAATGGGGAACATTGGAAATTGAAAGCTGAAATTTCAATGTTAAAAACCGCTATTACTTGTTATGTTGAAGCATTTAGAAAAGAACAGCTTCAATCATTTACATTTGTTGAAGGTGAAGTAACGCTAAGCGATATAATCTGGATTAAAAAATGAACTACATAGGCTCTAAACATAAACTTTCAAGCTTCATTTTTGAAACCATCACCGAAATTTGTGGTGAAAATCTTTCAAATAAAGTTTTCTGTGATCTCTTTGCCGGAACGGGAATTGTCGGCAGAAACTTTAAACCTTTTGTTAAACAAGTTATAGCAAACGATGTTGAATATTATAGTTATGTAATGAATAGGAATTATATTGCCAATCATAAAAACTTCGATTATGAAGTATTTTTGACTGAATTAAATAATCTGAAAGGTAAAAAAGGTTTCATTTTTCAAAACTATTCGGAAGAAGGAAAGGCGGGAAGAAATTATTTTACGTCAAACAATGGTCAAAAAATTGATGCTATTCGACTTCAAATTCAACAATGGAAAGAAAATTCGAAAATTTCCGAAGATGTGTATTTTTTCCTTTTGGCTTCCTTGCTTGAAAGTGCAGATAAAGTAGCCAATACAGCTTCGGTTTATGGTGCTTATTTAAAACATATAAAATCTTCAGCCGCCAAAGAAATTGAAATGAAAGCAGCCGTTTTTCAACCTTCGGAAAATGTAAACGAAGTATTTCAAAAGGACGCAAATTCTTTAATCACTGAAATTAAAGGCGATATCCTGTATTTGGATCCGCCATATAATGCGCGCCAATATGGTGCCAACTATCATTTGCTGAATACTATTGCAAAATATGATACCTTTGTGCCAAGAGGGAAAACGGGCTTGCGGGATTATTATAAAAGCGATTGGTGCAAAACAGGCGAAGTGCTAAAAAGTTTTGAAAACTTGATTGAAAATGCACACTTCCAATACATATTTTTAAGCTACAATAACGAAGGTTTAATGAGCCAAAAAGAGGTTGAAGGCGTAATGAAGCGTTTTGGAAAGTATAGTTTAAAAACAAAAAAATATCAACGCTTTAAAGCTGATAAAACTGAGAATAGAAATCATAAAGCCATAGAAACTTTTGAATATTTGCATATTCTAGAAAAAAATTAAAAAGTCATTTAAGCTTAACTCAAAGACCATATTTTAAAGGATGGTGACTGAACGAAGCCAAAGAATCAAAAAAATTAAAAACAATGTTTTCAGACAAAGCCAATAAAATTTTTAAGGAAGTGATAGATACTTATCACAAAGAAAATACGGTTGATCAATCCTTTACAAATCCGTATGATAAAGATAGCCACTTAATTGAGCATTTATTATATAGAAAATGTTGGATAGATACCGTACAATGGCATTATGAGGACATAATCCGCGATCCAAATATAGATCCGGTTGGTGCATTGAAACTCAAGCGCCAAATAGATGCAAGTAACCAAGATAGGACGGATATGGTTGAATATATTGACAGTTATTTTCTTGAAAAATATAAGGATGTAGCGGTTAAAGAAAATGCCACTATAAATACTGAAAGTCCAGCTTGGGGAATTGACCGTCTTTCAATTTTAGCCTTAAAAGTTTACCACATGAACGAGGAAGCAACGAGAAATGACGCTACAGCCGAACATCAAAAAAATTGTGCCGTAAAGTTAAATACCTTATTAGAACAGCGTTTGGATTTGAGCGCTGCTATAGACCAATTGCTTGTAGACATTGAAAGCGGCAAAAAGTACATGAAAGTTTACAAACAAATGAAAATGTACAATGACGATGAGCTAAATCCTGTACTTCGTCAAAAAAGATAGTCAAATGAAGTTGTCAAAGCATTTCGGGAATTGTTGCTTAATAAGCAATTTAATCCGATAAGTTTATAATTTTAAAATGCCGAATACTATTCCAAGACACATCCTAATAATAAGGCTTTCCGCAATGGGAGATGTGGCAATTACTGTTCCTGTAATTAAAGTACTTGCACAAACCTATCCGGATTTAAGAATTACGATGCTTTCCCGTCCATTTTTTAAACCCTTTTTTGAAGGAATTAAAAATGTAGATTTTTTAGAAGCCGATGTTTATGGAAAACACAAAAGATTAGGTTTACTTACATTAGCGAAAGAAGCGAAAAATCTAGGAATAGATTCAGTTGCAGATCTTCATAATGTTATTCGTTCAAAAATTATCACCAAATTTTTGAAGTTTAAAGGATTAAAAACAGCTTCAATTGATAAGGGAAGAAGTGAAAAAAAAGCATTAGTTAATTCAGCAGTAAAAGAAATTTTTCAATTAAAAACTACACATGAACGTTATGCTTTAGTTTTTGAAGAATTGAATCTTCCTGTTAATCTGGAAACAAATCTGAAACCAGTTACGCAAAATCTAATTCCAAAAATTAGTGCGCTTTTAGGAGTAGAGCATAAAAAAATTATTGGAATTGCACCCTTTGCAGCTTATACGAGCAAAATGTATCCGTTAGACTTAATGGTTGAGGTTATTTCTAATTTAGATAACACCAATAAATACCGCATTTTTCTATTTGGAGGAGGAAAAAATGAAATTGAAAAGCTGCGAAAATTAGAAAAACCCTATTCCAATGTAACATCCGTTGCAGAAAAGTTATCTTTTAAAGAGCAATTAATTCTTATTTCAAACTTAGATTTAATGGTTTCAATGGACAGTGGCAATGGCCATTTGGCGGCAATGTATGGTATTCCTGTAATTACATTGTGGGGCGTAACACATCCTTTTGCAGGTTTTGTACCTTTTAACCAGCCAGAGAAAAATCAATTGCTTTCAAACCGTGAAAAATTTCCACTAATTCCTACTTCGGTTTATGGTAATAAATTTCCAAAAGGATATGATAATGTAATGGAAAGCATTGAACCATCTACAATTGTTGAAAAAATTAAAGAAGTTTTAGCTTAAATATTTCAACTAATTTTACGCAAAAACTATTTATACGTCATCATAATCCACGACAAAACTAGCTGTTGTTGGGTGTGCCTGGCACGTTAAAACCAAACCTTCTGCAATTTCACCATCGGTAAGGATTTGGTTTTTTCGCATTTCGGCTTTTCCTTCTTTAATTCGTGCGATGCATGTACTGCAAATTCCGCCTTGACAGGAATATGGCGGATCCAAACCTTCATCCAATGCCGCTTGCAAAACAGATTTTGTTTGGGGCATTACAAAAGTTTTGGTGTCATCATCCACTGTTATGGTAATTGTTGTATTGCCGTCGTGGGATTCCACTAATAAATCTGTTTCAGCTGTTGTAAACAATTCGTGATGAATTTGTTTTTCGTTAATACCATTCTGTTTTAAGGTTGAAGTAATTTCATCAATCATTGCTTCTGGGCCGCAAAGGTAAAACCCTTCAAAATGTGTATCCTTAAATTTGTTCTTTAAAAGAAAATTGACCGTGGACCTTTCAATGCGACCAAACATTCCGTTTTGTTCTTGGTTTCGGCTAAAAATAAACTCTAAGAAAAATCTTGCAGGATATTTAAGTTGAAGTGCTAATAATTCCTTGGAAAACATAGTTTCAGCCATAGATTGATTTCCGTAGGCCAATAAAAATGTACTTTGCTCTGTATTTTCTAAAACTGCGTATGCTTGGGAAAGTATTGGCGTAATTCCGCTTCCTGCGGCAAATGCAGCATAATTTTTATTTTCTTCAGGTTGCAATACAAATTTTCCTGTCGGCTTCATTACTTCAAGATTGTCGCCAATTTTCAAAGTATTATTAGCATATTCAGAAAAACTTCCGCCGGCAACCATTTTCACAGAAACGCGCACTGCTCCAGAATTTGGTGCACTGCAAATACTGTAAGCACGTCTAATTTCAGTACCATTATGGTTATGTTTAAATGTAAGATATTGGCCAGCCTGAAATGAAAATTGTTCTTTCAAATTTGGTGGAATTGCTAAGCTAATTGCAACAGATTTTGGGGTTAAACGTGTTATTTCAGAAACCGCTAGCGTGTAAAAATCGCTCATAAAATTCAATTTTTTGCAAAAATAAAGAAACTGAAACTACAATCGTTTTAATATTTTGTGAAAGAAAACAATTTCAGAAAATCTGAATAATGTATCGAGAAATCATTTTAAAGCCTTTTTTTCATCCCTAAAAACTTGGGTTTTCAAAAAGAAATGTATTTTTACGGTTTAAGCTATTGTTACATACTAAAAACAACTGTTTTAAGTTACATTACTATATAAAATAAAGATATTTTGAAACTTCAATATAAAATTTGCATTCTATTCGCATTAACACTTGTATTTGCAGCGTGTTCGCGGAAAAAGAGTACATTTCTTACTCGTACAAACCATTCGGTTTCGTCAAAGTTTAATACGCTATTTAATGGTGGCGTTGCGCTGGAAAGCGGAAGAGAGCAACTTGCCTTTGGTTACCGAGATAATTTTTGGGAGATTTTACCAGTTGAAAGACTTGAAGTCGAGGAAGATAACTCGTTACCTGGAACCTCCAAAAATCCAAATTTTAATAGAGCTGAAGAAAAGGCTACCAAAGCTATACAAAAACACGGGATGTATTTTGACGGCAAAGAGCACAACCCTCAAATGGATGAAGCCTACATGATGTTGGGAAAAGCCCGTTATTTTGATGGCCGTTTTATACCTGCTCAAGATGCTTTCAATTTTATTTTGGACAGATATCCTACCAGTAATAATATAAACCAAGCAAAAGTTTGGAAGGCAAAAAGTAATATTCGTCTTAAAAATGAAGAAGTTGCTTTAGAAAACCTCCAAAAAATGTTGGACGACGATGTTCTGGAGGATGAGGACAGAGTAGATGCTAGTGCAATTATGGCGCAAGCTTATATTAATTTAGACAGTATTGCAGAAGCGCTTCCGTATATGAAATATGCTGCGGAAGAAGTAAAAGATAAAGAATTGCAAGGAAGATATCTTTTCATTAAAGGCCAATTATACAATAGATTGGGCGAAAAGGATAGCGCTAACATTTCTTTTGATGAGGTAATAGACTTAAACAGAAAAGCACCACGTGGTTATATGATTAACGCATATTTAGAAAAAGGTAAAAATTTCGATTATGATAAAGGTGATAAATTAGCGTTTCTTGAATTATTGCAAGAGTTAGAAGAAAACCGTGAAAACCGTCCATTTCTTGATAAAATATACAATCAATATGGTGATTATTATTTGAATAGTGACAGTACTGCAACAGCGGTTCAATACTATAATAAATCAATTAAATCCTACCGTGAAGACCGTGTATTGCAAGGGGTAAACTACCAAGCCTTAGCAGAAATAAATTTTGACGGAGCCGAATACAAAAATGCTGGCGCATATTATGATAGCACATTGGTATATTTAGAAGTTGACAGCCGCCAATACAGACGCGTTAAAAAACGTAGAGAAAATTTAAAAGATGTTATTAAGTATGAAGACATTGCAAGTATTAACGACAGCGTATTAAAGATTGTAAATATGAGCGAAAGTGAGCAATTGTCTTACTTTACGGATTATACACAGAAATTACGAGCAAAAGCAATTGCAGATTCCATAGCAAACATTGTGGAGAATGAGGCAATTGCTAATAAAGAATTCTACGAGAAAAAACCAACGGAGTCCGGTCCAAAAGGCGGCACATTTTATTTTTACAACAGTACAACAATCGCTTACGGAAAGCAAGAATTCAAAAAAACATTTGGTGATCGTAAATTGGAAGATAATTGGCGCTTGTCCTCAAAACAAAATGGTTTTCAAAGCATAGATGATGAAACTGCCCAAGTTGCACCAATTGCTGAAAATGAACTTTACAAACCACAAACGTACATAGATAGAATTCCGAAAGATAAAAAAGTTATAGATAGCCTAGCAACAGATAGAAATTTTGCTTACTATCAATTAGGTTTAATATATAAAGAGAAGTTTAAGGAATATGAACTAGGCGCTAATAGACTTGAAAAACTACTTACCTATAATCCTGAAGAAAGATTAATAGTTCCTGCAAAATATAACTTGGTTAAAATTTATGATATTCTAAATCAACCTGACCAAGTAGCTAAATACAAACAAGATATTTTGAGTAATTATCCAGATTCAAGATATGCTGAAATTTTGCTTAATCCAAATTCGCAGTTAGCAACCGATGAGTCTAGTCCAGAATATAAGTACAATCAATTATATAAGGAGTTTGAAGCTTCAAAATATCAAAATGTAATTGATAAAAGCGAACAATATATTGCAACTTATAACGGCAATGATATTGTTCCTAAATTTGAATTGCTGAAAGCTACAGCAGTAGGAAAACAACAAGGATTTGAAGCCTATAAAAAAGCTTTAAATTTTGTTTCATTAAACTACCCTAGCACGGATGAAGGCAAACAAGCTCAAGTAATTTACGCAACTGTCCTGCCTGGGATAGAAGGAAAAGAATTTACACCAGAAGCTTCAAGTAAAAAATATAAACTTATTTATCAGTTCACAAGCGCTGAGGCCGAACAAGCCATTGCACTTCAAGAGAAAATAGATAAAGCGATTACAGATTACAACTATTCAAATATGTCTACATCAATAGATTATTATAATACATCATCTATTTTTGTAGTAATACACGGTTTAAATACTAAATTGGGGGCAAAAGGATTTGGTGATATTTTAAAGGAAAATAAAAAATATAAAATAGTAAAACCGTTTTTCGAAATATCGTCAGATAATTACAGAACAATTCAAATTCATAAAAACTTACCAGAATATATGGATTTTGAAACGTTAAACACACCAGAAGTGAAACCCCAAAAATAAAGCATATGTTTTCCGACAAAAGTAAAAAAAGCCAAAGTGAGCCAGGAACTGCACAAAATAGAATAAATGAAGGCACTAAATTAATTGGTAATATAACTTCAACAGGTTTTTTTAGAATAGACGGAACAGTTGAAGGTAATATTACAACACCATCTAAAGTTGTAATTGGCAAATCTGGAAGTGTTATCGGAGATCTTACTTGTGAAAACGCCGATATTGAAGGTCATTTTGAAGGCAAACTTACTGTTTCGGGAACACTAAGTTTAAAAAGCGCGGCACATATAAAAGGAGAAGTAAATACCGGAAAATTGGCTATTGAGCCGGGAGCAACATTTAATGCTAGCTGCAATATGCTAGATGGTAAGACATCCATTAATAATACCAAGCGTTCTACTAGCCGCAAAGAAGTAGAAAATTATCCGACCGAAAATCAAATTATAAAAGCTTCATAGTTCTACGTCGGAAACTATATAACTATTTTTAAATATGAATGACGAAAAAGATAAGGGCGGAAGTAAATGGGCCGTTCTTTCTGGCATTGGTATTCAAATGGGTGCTACTATATTTTTAGGAAATTTGTTGGGTAGTTGGCTTGATAAGGAATTCAACAAAACCTTTCTAGAGCCTACAATTACCTTACTCGCAATATTTATTTCTATTTATATAGTTATAAAAGGCGTCAACAGATTAAATGATTAATATGTTAGTGAAGAAAATATTTATTTACGCAGTTATTTGTGGTTTAGCTTTACTAATTGGGTATTCAGCACACAGCTTTATTTTAGATTCAAAAAATATAGAGCATCCATTTACATTATTCAATATTTATCTTTTTCAGTGCATTGCAACCTTAGTTTTATGTGCAATTTTTGAAATTATTGCTCAAAAATCTGAACAACTAAAAAATCAATTGGGTTTTTTATATTTGGCAGCAATGGCTTTAAAGGTAATTTTATTCTGTGTGTTTTTTAGTGGGATTCTCTTCGCATCTATTGTGCTTACTAAGATGGACAGCTTTTCACTTTTAATTCCAATATTTTTATTCTTGTTGGTTGAAGTTATAATAATCGTTAATATCTTGAACAGAAATAACGAAAATATAAATCTTTAATTCTTGTAGTTGTTTTATTTATAAATTCATTATTTTTGCGCCCAAATTAGACGGGTATTATTTATTCAAAAGATACAATGAGAATATCATTACATACTTTCAAGTTTTTCGGATTATTGGTTAGTTTCGTATTATCGTTCAGCGCTTTCGCTCAAGAAGTTGAAGAGCATGGACAGGTAGGTGACGAACGCGTAAATTCCGAAAGCGAAATAAATGAATATATTCAACACCACATTAAGGACTCGCACGACTTTCATTTGTATTCATATACTAATGCAGCAGAAGAGCGTGTCCACGTTGGTTTTCCACTCCCTGTAATCGTTTATGGTAGAGATGGAATTACAACATTCATGTCTTCAGAATTTCATCACGATACAAATGGTGGAGTTGTAGTAGAAAAAAATGGAAGCCGCTTTGTAAACTATCACAGTAAAATTTACGAATTAGAAAGTGGTGCTTCAACAGTTTCTTTTGATGCTGAAAATCACCCAACCAATGCATCTAAGCCTTTAGATTTTTCAATTACAAAGAGCGTCTTTGGTATTTTAGTAATTGGTTTGTTAATGTTAATTTGGTTTTCATCTTTAGCCAGACAATATAAAAAGAGAAGTATCGCAAAAGGTTTTGGTCGTGTCCTTGAACCATTGGTTATTTACGTTCGTGACGAAATTGCAAAACCAAATATTGGCGAAAAGAAATACAGAAAATTCACAGGTTATCTTTTAACTGTTTTCTTTTTTATCTGGATACTCAACTTGTTAGGCTTAACTCCATTAGGTTTTAACGTTACCGGTCAACTGGCAGTAACCGCAGCACTAGCAATTTTTACATTAATTATTTATACAGTAAGTGGTAATAAGGATTATTGGATACACATATTATGGATGCCGGATGTGCCAATTTTAATACGTCCAGTTTTAGCGATTATTGAATTAGCCGGAGCATTTATAATTAAGCCATTCTCACTACTTGTTCGTTTATTTGCCAATATCTCGGCTGGGCATATTGTAGTTATGAGTTTAATTGCAATTATGATTACCTTAAAAGGGGAATTATCTGTAGTTGGCTCAACAACATTATCATTTGTATTAGCATTTTTCATTACCCTTATCGAAATTTTAGTGGCTTTCTTGCAGGCGTATATCTTTACGATGCTTTCAGCATTGTTTATTGGTATGGCAGTTGCAGAGCACAGCCACGAACACGATGATGACGGTACGCATGAACATTCAGATGTTGAAGATTCGCGTGCCGATTTTATATAGTTTAGTTTTTAATTTTTTGTTTAATTTTTATTTATATACATTTTTATTATGGAAGAAATGGTGACTTATGTACCAAATTTAGTAGGTGCTGGATTAATTGTAATCGGTGCTGGTATTGGTTTAGGTAAAATTGGTGGTGCTGCAATGGAAGGTATTGCACGTCAACCAGAAGCTACTGGTAAAATCCAAACTGCAATGATTATTATCGCTGCACTTTTGGAAGGTTTAGCATTTGGAGCGCTTTTCTTAGGAAGGTAATCCAATAACAACCAAAATTCACTTTCCTGTAACGGTTGGTTACAGGAAGTGAATTTTAAAAATTGAAACAAAACAAACATTTTTCCGCAAGGATAATATTCAAATTATGGATCAGTTATTAAACGATTTTTCTCCAGGACTGTTTATAATGCAAACAGTTATTTTATTAGTGCTTATTTTCCTTATGGTAAAATTTGCTTGGAAGCCTATCTTAAATTCATTAAATGAAAGAGAAGAAGGTATTCAAGGAGCATTAGACGCAGCAGAAAAAGCTAAGCTTGAAATGCAGAATCTTAATGCCGATAATGAAAGGTTATTGCAAGAAGCCCGTGCGGAACGTGAAATGATGATTAAAGAAGCGCGTGAGATTAAAACAAAAATGATTGCAGACGCTAAAGAAGAAGCAAAAGCTGAAGGAGATAAAGCAATTGCCCAAGCTCAGGCAGCTATTGAAAGTGAAAAGAAATCAGCTATTGCTGAATTAAAACAACAAGTAGCAAGCTTATCTTTAGAAATTGCTGAAAAAGTAGTAAAGCATGAACTTTCTGATAAAGCACAGCAATTAAAACTTGTAGAGCAAATGTTGGGCGACGCCAAACTAAATTAATCTTTCAATGAGCAGAGCATCTATTAGATACGCAAAGGCGGTTTTACAAAAAGCAAACGAGAGCAATACAGAAGCTGTAATGTTTGGCGATATGCAATCTGTTTCTAAAACAATTGAAAATAGCCGGGAATTGCAGAATGTTCTTCAAAGTCCGGTCATTAAAGCTAGCGATAAAAAAGAGGCTTTATTAAAGATTTTTAGTGGCCAATCGGAAACAACTCATTCTTTAATTCAAATTTTAGTAGCAAATAAGCGTATATCGTCTTTGGCAGAAGTAGCAAAAAGCTATATAGATCTTTATAACCATGAGCAAGGCGTAAAAGTTGCAACCGTAATAACTGCTGTTCCTCTTTCTGAAGAATTGGAAAAAAAAGTAATGGCAAAGGTTAAGGAATTAACTGGAAGTGAAAAAGTAACTCTTACCAATGAAGTAGATCCAGAAATAATAGGAGGTTTTATCCTTCGAGCTGGCGATATTCAATATAATGCAAGTATTGCAAACCAATTAGGTAATTTAAAAAGAGAATTCAATAAATCAATATAATAAAGAAATTAGGTTTTTATTCTAAAATCTAGCATCTAATATCTAAAATAATGGCAGAAGTAAAACCAGCTGAAGTATCAGCAATATTAAAGCAACAACTTTCAGGTTTTGAAGCAACTGCTTCACTTGATGAAGTAGGAACTGTTTTAACCGTAGGTGATGGTATTGTTCGAGCATACGGACTTTCAAACGCTCAGTATGGCGAATTGGTAGCTTTCGATAGTGGTCTTGAAGGTATTGTTTTAAACCTTGAGGAAGACAACGTGGGTATTGTACTTTTAGGTGCTTCCAAAGGTGTAAAAGAAGGTTCCACTGTAAAACGTACACAACGTATTGCATCACTTCAAGTGGGTGAAGGTATTGTTGGTCGTGTGGTAAACACATTGGGCTTGCCAATTGATGGCAAAGGTCCAATCACTGGTCAAACGTATGAGATGCCATTAGAGCGTAAAGCACCTGGTGTTATTTATCGTCAGCCGGTAACCGAGCCTCTTCAAACAGGTATTAAGTCTATTGATGCAATGATTCCTGTTGGCCGTGGTCAACGTGAACTTGTTATTGGTGACCGTCAAACAGGTAAATCTACCGTTTGTATTGATACTATTTTGAATCAAAAAGAATTTTATGATGCAGGCGAGCCTGTATATTGTATATATGTAGCGATTGGTCAAAAAGCATCAACCGTTGCAAATATTGCACAAGTATTAGAAGAAAAAGGCGCAATGGCTTACACTACAATTGTAGCTGCAAACGCATCAGATCCTGCTCCAATGCAAGTTTATGCACCGTTCGCAGGAGCTGCAATTGGTGAGTATTTCCGTGATACTGGTCGTCCAGCATTAATTGTTTTCGATGATTTATCTAAACAAGCAGTTGCATACCGTGAAGTATCACTTTTACTTCGTCGTCCACCAGGACGTGAGGCTTATCCAGGCGACGTTTTCTTCTTGCATTCAAGATTATTAGAGCGTGCAGCAAAAATTATTGCGGATGATGGTATTGCAAAAGAAATGAACGACCTTCCAGAATCATTAAAAGGAATGGTAAAAGGTGGTGGCTCATTAACAGCACTTCCTATTATTGAAACACAAGCGGGTGACGTTTCAGCTTATATCCCAACAAACGTAATTTCTATTACCGATGGTCAAATTTTCTTAGATGGAGATTTATTTAATGCAGGTGTTCGTCCAGCAATTAACGTAGGTATTTCGGTATCTCGTGTGGGTGGTAATGCACAGATTAAATCAATGAAAAAAGTTGCTGGTACTTTAAAATTGGATCAAGCAGCGTACCGTGAATTGGAAGCATTTGCAAAATTCGGTTCAGATTTAGATGCCGCAACTCTAAATGTAATTGAAAAAGGAAAACGTAACGTTGAAATATTAAAGCAATCTGAAAATGATCCTTATACGGTTGAAGACCAAATTGCCGTAATTTATGCAGGTTCAAAAAACTTGATGCGTAACGTACCAGTTGATAAGATTAAAGAATTCCAAAGAGATTACCTGGAAATGTTAAACGTAAAGCACAGAAGTACGCTAGACGATCTTAAAGCAGGTAAGCTTACTGATGATGCAATTGATGTAATGACATCTGTTGCAAGCGATCTTTCGGCAAAGTATAAAAAGTAAAAATCTTTGCGACCTATGTGTTTCTGCGGTAATAAATTTACTGCAGAAACGTATAGAAAGCTGAGTAACACAAATAAGAATGGCGAATCTTAAGGAAATTAGAAACAGAATTTCATCCGTTGGTTCAACGATGCAGATTACCAGTGCCATGAAAATGGTTTCTGCTGCGAAGTTGAAAAAAGCGCAAGATGCTATTACGGCAATGCGACCATATTCTGAAAAGCTTACCGAACTGTTACAAAATCTGAGTGCTACATTAGATGATGATTCAGGAAGTAAATATTCAGATCAGCGCGAGGTAAATAAGATTTTGGTTGTGGCTATAACTTCTAACAGAGGTTTGGCAGGAGCTTTCAACACAAATATTATAAAAGAATCACGAAACTTAGCAACAAATATATATGCTGGTAAGCAGGTAGATTTTATGACTTTGGGTAAAAAAGGAAACGATATTCTGAAGAAATCAGGAGCGGTAATTGAAAATAACAATGCTATTTTTGATGATCTTTCTTTTGAAACTACTTCAGAAATTGCTGAAAAGTTAATGCTTCTTTTTTCTGAAGGAAAATACGATAAGATAATAGTTGTATACAACAACTTTAGAAATGCCGCTACACAAATTGTAATGACAGAACAGTTCTTGCCAATTTTACCTCCAAAACAAATTGAAGGTCAAGTAGCAAAAACAAGTGAAACTTTTTACATTTTTGAACCTTCCAAAGAAGAGATTATTGAAGCTTTAATTCCAAAAAGTTTAAAAACACAACTGTTTAAAGCACTTCGCGATAGCGTGGCTAGCGAGCACGGTGCACGTATGACGGCTATGCACAAAGCAACCGATAATGCAACCGAACTTCGTGACGCATTAAAACTACAATATAACAAAGCGCGGCAAGCTGCCATTACTAACGAAATCTTAGAGATTGTAGGTGGTGCAGAAGCTTTGGCTGGATAAATTTAGTAAACATCAAGCAAGGATAATAACCGCATAAAGGTGTTGATTAAAAAACAAAATTAGAAACCTGACAGATTTTAAAATCTGTCAGGTTTTTTAATTAAATAAAATTTGTAATTTTAAGAAATGATGAAGAACGTAAAAATATTATCTGCTCTGTTACTATTATCAATATTTTTCTTTAGCTTTTCAAGTTGTGGAGGTGTTAAAACAGAAAATAATAATATATCGTTTGAGCAAAAACCTCCTTTTCAAATACAAAGTTCATTTTATCAAGATTGGATTGCTGGAGTTGAAGATGGCGGCTCAGGAACGAACATCGAAATTTCATTGAAAAGCATAGATGAAGATGTTGTAATACAGAATATATATTTCCAGGGTCAAAAACTTGAAGCCAAAACGAAGCAGCAAAACTTACAGCTTGTTAGTGGATATCTCGTAAAAGAAAAAAACAGAGAAATTGTAATGGATATTGATCC
>JBBSOK010000062.1:0-16991 GCA_038259825.1 Flavobacteriales bacterium | reverse complement strand
GCAAGAGTAAAAATGGAACTTGCAGATATTTTGGTTTTTGATGAAAAGTTTAATGAAGCTTTAATTTATTATTCTCAAATTCAAAACAAGGTTTCAAGTGATGTTTTAGCACAGGAAGCTCGTTTTAAAGTTGCCCAAACCAGCTATTTTAAGGGTGATTTTGAGTGGGCGCAGATACAATTGGATGTATTGCGTAAATCTGCCTCACAACTTATCGCTAATGATGCTATGGAGCTTAGTTTATTAATAAGAGATAACACACTTGAGGATAGCACACAAACAGCCTTAAAAAAATATGCAAGAGCAGATCTGCTTGCGTTTCAAAACAAAAGACAAGAGGCAATTGCTGCATTGGAGGAAATCTTAACCAATCACAAAGGTGAAAGTATTGAAGATGAAGCACTCTTAAAACAAGGCGGACTATATGAACAGGCAGGAGATTTTCTTAAAGCAGAGTTAGATTATAAAAAAATTATAGAATTTTTTAATGAAGATATCCTGGCAGATGATGCACATTTTAGATTGGCAAATCTCTACGAAACCAAACTTGCGCAACCCGAAAAAGCAAAAAAATTGTACGAGCAGATTATTTTTAATTTCAGTGATAGCATTTACTTCGTGGATGCACGTCGAAAATTTAGAACTTTGCGTGGCGATGCGATAAATTGAGGGCATGCTTAATGCTTAAATTTCAAAATTATTTTGAAATCAATATAATGAGATTTTAAAAGTTTTTAAATAGTAATTAATTTCATTACCCACCAAACACTACCAATTAAACACTACAAACTATAAATGTACATTTACAACGTAACTATAAATATTGAAGAATCTGTTTACGAACAATGGTTAGAATGGATGCAGGTAGAACACATTCCGGCAATGCTTGCAACTGGGAAGTTTACAAAAGCATTAATGAGCAGAGTTTTGGTTGAAGAACAGATGGGCGGACTAACATATTCAATCCAATATACAACTGAAAATAAGGCTATGCTTCAAAAATATTATGATGAAGATGCTAAAGACCTTAGGGCTCAAGGCAAACAATTTGCAGGAAAATTTGTGATTTTTAGAACCGAACTTGAAGTTATAAGCGAGCATAAATAATGGGTCAAAACCGTATACCATATCAAAAGGCAATCACTTATACCGTTACAGAAGCTACCAAAAAGCTGGAAAACTATTGCGCTTATCAAGAGCGTTGCCATAAAGAAGTACAGCAAAAACTGTATACAATGCGAATGATTCCTGAAGCAGCAGACCAAATAATAAATCACTTGCTTACCCACAATTTTTTAAATGAAACCCGATTTGCTCAAGCCTTTGTCCGCGGAAAATTCCGTCATAAAAAATGGGGGAAAAATAGAATTAAGAATGAGTTGAAAATGCGAGACATTTCAAAATTCAATATTACAATTGCGATGAAAGAAATTTCAGAATCTGAATATTTTGAAACTTTTGAAGAGCTGGCTGCTAAAAGACTAAGACAATTGGAAACAGAAAATGATCTTCAAAAGAAAAGAAAAAAATTTGCTGATTATCTATTTTATCGTGGTTGGGAAAGCGAACTTATTTACGGAAAGATTAAGGATATATCTTAAAAAGATATTTGACTTACAGAGAAAGTTGGAAAATTAGAAATTTTTTCATTTCGAAAATATTAATTCATTTCTTGAAATTTCCCTTAAGTTAATTCAGTAATAAAAAGGGTACTACAAATTGCAGCACCCTTTGTATCAGAATAATTACTCCCCAATAATTATTCTAAACAAAAATAGGAGTATTGTGGCCTCATTAAAATACCCAAAATTGGGTATTTTTCGTGATATAGAAGGTTATCGTTCTAAAAAATAGAAGTTTTGGAGGTTTTAAAGCTAAACTTTTATACCTAAATTTTTATGAGTGCGGGTAATAGCTTTTTTGTTTTTAGCTTCAATCCATTCCTGTCCTTTTAATTTCCGCATTAAAACATCAAAATATCTCATTACAGTTATATTATAAACAGCTTTAGCCAAATTTTTTGGGTTTCGGGCAATAGCTCTAAGACTCATAGAAAAGCCGGGCGTAATGTAACGCATGTAATGCCAATATCCTTCGGGCATATATAGTACATTGCCATGTTCAAGATTAGCAATATATCCTTTGGCCTTTTTAAGAGCAGGAAACTTTTCATAATCTGGATTGGTAAAGTCTATATCCTCTCTCGTAATAAGAGAATGCGGCACTTTGTATAAATAGTCATTTTGGTCTTGGTCAAATAAAATTACTTCCTTTTTCCCTTGAAAGTGAAAGTGGAATATGTTTGCCAAATCTATGTCATAATGCATAAATGTATATGAATCCTTTCCGCCAAAAAAGAGCATTGGAAGACCTTTCATCAAACGTAATCCAAAATTTGGAAAAGTATAATCTTTTTGAAGTTGTGGAACTTCTTTTAAAATATTCCAAAGAAAAATACGATATTTAGTAGGTTCTCTCTTAAGCAAATCTACGTATTCCCGCATTTTCATTGTTGCGTGCGGTTGGTTGAAGCCATCTTCATGATGCACGTGCCTGTTATCGTAAAGAGGTACATCAATATCGCCAGCAACTTCGGCCATATAATCCAAGTCCCATTTTTTAAACGCAGGCCAATCCTCCACAAACCTTTCAATAACAACGGGTTTTTGGGGATTAAAGTAATTTTTTAGAAAATCTTCTTTGGTAATTGTATTTACCCTATCAATTTGCTTTAGCTGCATAGTTTTTATCAACGCGTAAATTTACAAATCTAAACGTTATTGTTATGGTTGTATTAATATAACTTTAAGGATTTGTAACTTCTACCCATTTTTTATTATGAGGATTAGTTGCGTCCAACAAGTCTATTTTTAATTTTTTTGACAACTCGCTTCCTATTTTCAATGCCTTTTCAGAATTATTTGAAATACAGAAACTGAAATGTTTGTTTGTATTATACCACAAGTTTATAATATATTCGTAATCATCTTTTTTAAAGACAGAGATATAATCAAGACTTTTAAAGGATTGCCATCTTCCGATTTTTACAGGACCAATTCTACTAATTATTTTGTATTGATTGTTCTTAAAGTCGAATTGATAATCTTTTACTAACGAGAAGCTTATCCCAAATATTATTAATAACATTACTAACTCTAGAATGTCAAAATATGATCTTACATTTTTTTTATTCATCTCTAAAGTAAAAGTTTCGTAGAATAAAATAAGACTAAAAAAAGCACCTGTAAAAAATAATGCTGCTAATATTATATGCCAAAACGGTCTAGTTCCTTCGGATATATGAGCATCAATTACACGAAGATTTTCAGGAATTTCTATTGGTTCATTTTTATTTTCAGAATACTCGTAATCTACATCTGGAGTATGAATGTTTAGATTGAGGTTTTTTGCAAGCTCTTTGCCCTTATTAATTGCTTCTTGTTCATTTCTATAAATATCTATGGAATAATGCTTGTTTTCATTATACCATAATTTAATTTCAGAAAAATTATCCGAGGTTTTATAGACTGAAATATAGTTGAGTGTTTCGAATGTTCGCCATTTTCCAAAACCCAAGAAGCCAATTCTCTTAACTATTTTATATTTCTTATTGATAAAATCGAAATGAAAATCTTTTACTGTAGAAAAAACAATACTTACAACTAATAAGGGCATTACCGTTAATATGGATACCAAGAAGAATTCAACAGAAGACTGAGACTCTTTAGGCACATAGCTAAAAGATTGGAATATTATATATAGGGCAAGTAAGAAACAAATAGCTGGAAATATTAATTTCCAAGGAGATTTACTTCCTTTTGATATATAGATACTACTCTTGTTCATATTGCAAGTATAAAAAAACGCCTCCTAAATAAGGAAGCGTTTTTTATAAATAAATATTTTTCTAAAATTAATCCGCTAATACCATAACACGATTATTGTTGCACTCAACGGTTCCGCCAGTAATGGCTAAAACCCATTTTCCATCTTCCTTTGTGAATTTATTTTTAAATGCTTCCGCAATTGTAGGATTACCTTTAAACATTACTTTTCCTTCCTGCAAAACGGAAACTATAGGAGCATGATTGTTAAGCATTTGAAATTCCCCTCCTACACCAGGAACGGTAATGCTTTCCACTTCGCCAGCAACTAAAGATGCTTCTGGGGTTACTATTTCTAAGTACATAATTTTTAGTTGTTTGTTTATAGTTAATAGTTGTTGGAAGTTATATAAAACAACAACTATCAACCATTAACTAATTTTAAACTTCAGCAAGCATTTTTTCGCCAGCGGCTACTGCTTCTTCAATAGTTCCTTTAAGGTTAAATGCTGCTTCAGGAAGGTGATCTAATTCTCCATCCATAATCATGTTAAAACCTTTGATTGTTTCTTTAATATCAACCAAAACTCCTGGAATACCTGTAAACTGCTCTGCTACGTGGAAAGGCTGAGAAAGGAAACGCTGTACACGACGCGCGCGGCCTACTGCCAATTTATCATCTTCAGAAAGTTCTTCCATTCCAAGAATGGCAATAATATCCTGTAATTCTTTATAACGTTGTAAAAGCTCTTTTACTTTTTGTGCACATCCGTAGTGTTCTTTTCCAAGAATAGACTCAGTTAGAATTCTAGAAGTAGAATCCAAAGGATCCACAGCAGGATAAATACCTAATTCTGCAATTTTACGTGATAGTACGGTTGTAGCATCCAAGTGGGCAAACGTTGTTGCCGGTGCTGGATCCGTTAAATCATCCGCAGGTACGTAAACCGCCTGAACAGAAGTAATGGAACCTCTTTTTGTTGAAGTAATACGCTCTTGCATAGCACCCATCTCTGTTGCCAAAGTTGGTTGGTAACCCACCGCCGAAGGCATACGCCCAAGTAGTGCAGAAACCTCAGAACCCGCTTGCGTAAAACGGAAAATATTATCTACGAAGAAGAGTACATCTTTACCTTGTCCTTCACCAGCTCCATCACGGAAATATTCAGCGATTGTAAGACCAGAAAGCGCAACACGTGCACGTGCTCCAGGCGGCTCGTTCATTTGTCCGAAAACGAAAGTAGCTTTAGATTCTTTCATAGCCTCTTTATCTACTTTGCTAAGATCCCATCCACCATTTTCCATAGAGTGCATAAAGTCATCACCGTATTTTATAATGCCAGATTCAAGCATTTCGCGAAGTAAATCGTTACCCTCACGAGTACGTTCACCTACACCAGCAAAAACTGAAAGACCACCGTGACCTTTTGCGATATTGTTAATTAACTCTTGTATCAATACTGTCTTACCAACACCAGCACCACCAAAAAGACCAATTTTACCACCTTTCGCGTAAGGCTCAATAAGGTCAATTACTTTAATTCCTGTAAAAAGAACTTCGGTAGATGTTGAAAGATCTTCAAATTTTGGTGCATCACGGTGAATTGGAAGTCCAGCGTCGCCAGCTTTTGGCAAGTTTCCAATACCATCAATAGCATCGCCAATTACGTTGAAAAGACGACCATAAACTGCATCTCCAATTGGCATTTGTATTGGCGCCCCAGTTGCAACTGCATCTACACCACGGCTTAAACCATCTGTAGAATCCATTGATATGGTACGTACCATATTTTCACCAATGTGAGACTGAACCTCAAGAACCAAAAGGTTTCCATTGTTGTTTACTTCTAATGAATCGTATATTTTTGGAAGTTCCGATCCGCTATCAAAAGCAACGTCTACTACCGGGCCAATAATCTGTGCAACTTTTCCTGTACTGTGTGACATGAGTAACTGTTTATGTTTTAATTATCTAAGGGCAAAAAAAGCTCCTTTTTTATAACTTTATAACCCTTCGGTTAAGCAGGTGCAAAGATAGTTTTTTCTTATTTAAAATTGCAATGGGAATGTTTAAAAAATTTGATTGATTTTTCTAAATTTCAGCAACTAATAAAACTTACTAAATTTTAGCTAGATCAAATTAACTTTTTACAATTTTAAGAGTGGTATTTTGATTGATACGAACCACATATATTCCATTTGCAAATGAAGAAACATCAAATTCTTTCTGTTGCACATTCAGTTCTTCTTCAAAAAATAATAGTTTTCCTGTTGTGTCAAATATTTGAATTTCAACTATTGGTTCTTTTGAAGAGAAAAGTTGAATATTATTTTTAGCTGGATTTGGAAATACTTTAAAACTTGACAATTCTTGAGATTGTGTTGCCAATAGCTCTTCATCCTTTACTACGAATAGCCCTCCATTATCACTAAAGTTTGAAATAATTAAATTGTTGCTTTCAAAAAAAGGGTATACATTCCAAGCTCCTGGATCCCCTATACTTGCACTTGCAATATCATCTTGGGGCCAAGTATCAAAATATCCTATTTCTGTAATGTTCATATTATCTATGTCGCTAATATCTAATACACGCAAACCACCTCTGTAGGCTGCTAGGTAAATTTTATCGCCCTTTACGTATACATTATGATCTGTTGACGTTATTTGACTTATGTATTGCATATGAACAACAGGATTGTCCAAATCTGTTACATCCATAATAATAAGCCTTAGATTAATCCCAACAAAAACCTCATCAAGTTCATCAGTTACAACAAAATATTTTCTGTCTTCAGTAAACCATCCTTGATGTGTATATTGAGAATTGGTATAAGAAAGTGAAGAAATATTTTGAGGATTTGACTTATCGCTTACATCTACAAAAACAACTCGGTCTTCATTACTACCTGCATATAATTCAATCCCTTGATAATCTTGATCTGGACCATCATACATTATAACCTGTGCATCGTGTGTGTATCCATCAGTACTATATCCTCCCGAAGCAACTGGATTTGTAGGATCTTGAATATTTACAAAATGTGCACCACCAGAAAACGTTCCTGTTCCTACCCCATAAGCAAAACCACTATCTTCATTAATTGCAATATTGTGCGCAGAGCCAAAACCATTATAAACACCATCATCTGAAAACGTGGCTGGCGGATTTGTTACGTTTCTTAATTTAGTAAGATCAAAAAACTGGATTCCGTGACCATTAATTTCACTAACTATAAGTGCATAATTGTTATACACTTTTACATCTCTCCAATTTCCTCGAAATTCGTCCAATCCGTTGGAAGGTAATTTACCGAGATATACAGGGTTTAATGGATCTGAAACATCAACAAATCCGGTTCCGTTTCGAAGTCCTATTAAAGCATATTCCTTGCCAGATTGTGGGTCTGTCCAGCCCCAAGAATCACTACTTGAATTTGCATTAAAAGTGCTTAATGGAACATTAGACATAAGAGCATATCCACTACAAGGATAGCCATTTGCAAAACCACCAATGCATGGAGTTTGTGCTTGTAAGTGTAAAAATCCAACTAAAAATAAGGTAAGTAGAAGATGTTTCATAGGAAATTATTTTGTTAGTAATTTCTAAATATAACTAAACAAATAGAACCGAAAGAATGTTATTGAATTAAACGGGATTAAAGCACTTCACACAATAAGCGCACTTCTTTTGAAAAAAGTTCAATTATCCTTTTTTGAAGATTGTCATCTTTTGAAACTTCCCTACCATCAATTTCAACAACTGGTGTCAATTCGCCCATTGTTCCCGTTGCTAAAACACCGTCGGCATTATAAAATTGGGAAAGTGAAATGTCTTGCTCTTCAATTTCTATATTGTGTTTTTTACACATTTCAATTACTGAATTACGCGTAATTCCGGGTAGGCAAGCGTGCGCAAAAGGTGTAAAAACTTTACCGCTTTTAACCATAAATAGATTGCTGCCGTTTAATTCGGCTATGAAACCGCGATCGTCCAACATTAAGCCAGCGTCCTTTCCGGCTACGTTTGCCTGAATTTTTGCAATTATATTATTGAGCAAGTTATTGTGGTGGATTTTACTGTCCAGAAATTGGGGAGAATTCCTGCGTTGGCTTGTGCTAATAACTTTTATTCCATGGTTGTTGTCATAAACCAGTGGTTTCCATTCTGCCAAAACAATTAAACAAGACCCATTTTGATTAAGTCTTGGATCCATTCCACTTGTTATTTTTTCTCCGCGCGTAAGTGTTAATCGAATATGAGTATCGTCATTCATTCCATTGGCATCAAGCGTTTGCTTTATGGCTTTTTTTATAAATTCTTTGGAAGGAATATCGGCAAACATCAATGTTTTTGCAGACTCGTGCAATCGGGTCAAATGCTTATCCAAACAAACAATACCTTCGGGATATACGCGCAAACCTTCCCAAACCGCATCACCTCCTTGAACAGAACTATCAAAAACCGAAACTTTTGCTTCGTTACGCGGATATAATTTGTCCTTTATAAATACCTTAATATTATCATTTTTAGGATTGGATTTTTGAAGCATAGCACTTTGGTTGTTTGTTGAAATTTGAAAAAAGATTACTTTAAAATATAGTTTTTTAATGTCTCGTAGTAAGGCAATGCCTCTGCCAGTAGAGGCTCCAAATGATTTGGTAAATCTTGCGAACTACTTTTCTGAACCGCAAACCCTTGAGAATTATGAACGTTTGCGTACCAATGTTTTGCCCAACAACCATCTTCAACAATGCCTCCTTTTTTCCATTTCAACATATTTTCTGAAAAAGGAATATTGAGCAAATTGCAGAGTTTTTTGAGATAGGATTCTGGATTTTTCAAAAGTTCATCGCTATCAATCACAATTGGTGATTTTCCGCTTTTCTTCAGAAATAGAAATAATTCTGAAGCCTTTTTTATTCCAATATCGTTTAAAGTTGGCGTTTGAATTACTTTTGAGAATGATGTTATTAATTTTTTTGGATGCCTTATTAATATTACATTTTCCCAATTCAAAATAAAATCTGGCGCTTCAGTTAGATAATGATGAGCCATTCCTTTTACAAAAACGAGTTGCTCTTTTGAAAGCAAATTAACAGCTTCAATCACGCCTTCTTCGTTCAATTCCATCGTTTCAAGAATTTCTTTTTGAGATGGATGGTCATTTTCCAACGCAGCATGATTTAGATAATAGCCGTAAAAAGGTTCGTCTAAAACAGTTGTGTCTTCTCGTTGCGCAAACGAATACATTAGTGCAGTGGAAAGGTTTCGCGGACCCGAAATTAGATTGATAATCTTCATCGTTATAAAAGTATCAATTTAAAGCGAGAAGTGAAATTAATTGAAGTAGATTTAAAGCATCCTACTTTTTAAAAACCAGATCTAGATAATTATCTGTAGTAAGATATTCATTGCGAAGATGATCTAGATATTTAATAATACTTTCTTTTTGGGGGTACTCATCATTTAGATTATCTGCCAAAGCATCGTCGCTTACCGTTAGGGCGATATACCAAAAGCCCGAACGTGACTCATAATTATTTTCAAACATTGTTGTACCGGTTTTATTTTCTAAAGCAGCATCTACTACAATAGGCAACAAATTTACGGTTTGGGTGGTTCTTTCAATTTCGTAAAAGCTTAAAAAATGATTTCTCCCATTTATAATTACTGGCACATTGCCACCAAAAATATCGTAGTCTGTATTAAATTTTGTATTCAAAAAATAATAAAAATCGTTAGCTTCTTTTGGGTCTTCAAAAACATACACTTGCTTTTTTGGAAGTCCTTTTTTAAATTTTTTCCCTGTATAAACCTTTGCTCCTTCTATATTTGGCGCAATTTTTAAAGGAATGCAAGAAGTTGCAAAAAATAAAGAAAGGACTATCGCAATTGCTTTGAACAAAGGTTTGATTTGATTTGGAATTTATACTTCGAAGATACGGTATTCTTCTAAAAATAAATCTTTTGAATTTGTAACATGCCACTTTAATAAAACCAATCCGTCCAAGTATTAAAATATTCCTTTCAATAATTTATAAAATTATCCTATTTACTATTTGCCCATATACACAATTACCCCTCTTCATTTAATTGAAGAGGGGTAATTATATTATAAAATTAAGAGCTATGCTGTCGCCAAAAAATACGACTGCTACTTTTTCTATTCTACAGTTACGGATTTTGCCAAGTTTCTCGGCTGGTCTACATTTCTACCCAATAAAACTGCGATGTGATATGATAATAATTGTAGTGGAATTGTAGTAACCAAAGGTGTTAATGCTTCAGGAGTTTTAGGCACTTCCATTACATAATCTGCCATTTCCTTTACAACCGTATCACCTTCGGTAACAACGGCAATAATAATACCTTTTCTAGATTTTATTTCTTGAATATTACTAACTACCTTTTCATAATGATTGCTGTTTATGGCAATAACTACTACTGGCATGTGCTCATCAATTAAAGCAATTGGGCCATGTTTCATTTCGGCTGCTGGATAACCTTCGGCGTGTATATATGAAATTTCTTTTAATTTTAATGCGCCTTCCAGCGCTACTGGAAAATTATAGCCTCTACCTAGATATAGAAAATTGGTAGCGTCTTTAAATTTAGCAGCAATTTCCTTAATTTTCTCATTACTTTCCAACGCTTTTTTAACCTTACTAGGTATTAAATCTAATTCCCGAAGATGTAACATAAAGTCACTTGTTGAAACGGTTCCTTTTGCTTTTGCCAATCTTAGGGCAAGCATTGTTAAAACAGTTATTTGTGTTGTAAATGCTTTGGTTGAAGCAACTCCAATTTCTGGGCCAGCGTGCGTATATGTTCCGCTATGTGTTTCCCTAGAAATAGTTGAGCCAACTACATTACAAATTCCATAAACAAATGCTCCTTTTTCTTTAGCTAATTTGATGGCTGCTAATGTATCGGCTGTTTCACCGCTTTGAGAAATTGCAATTACTACATCTTTGGGGGTAATAATCGGGTTTCTGTATCGAAACTCTGAAGCGTATTCTACTTCTACAGGTATTCTGGTCAAATCTTCAATTACATACTCTGCTACCAAGCCTGCGTGCCAAGATGTACCGCAAGCAACAATAATTATCCTATCTGCGTTGATAAATTTGTTTATATAATCTTCAAGTCCACCCAATTTTACAATACCTTGATCTGCCAAAAGACGGCCTCGATATGTGTCTTTAATTACTGATGGTTGCTCATAAATTTCCTTCATCATGAAGTGATCGTAACCACCTTTTTCAATCTGTTCTAAGTTAAGCTGAAGCTCATGAATATAGGGTGCAACTATTTTATCATCTTTAATCTTGCGAACTTTAATTTCTCTTCCACGACGAATAATTGCCATTTGCTCATCTTCAAGATAGATCGCATTTTTTGTAAATTCTATAAATGGTGAAGCGTCACTTGCCACGAAAAATTCATCTTCTCCAATACCAATTGCAAGTGGGCTGCCCAATTTGGCCACTACTATTTCGTCAGGTTTGTTTTTGTCTATAACGGCAATTGCGTATGCACCAATAACTTGATTTAATGCTATTTGAACTGCTTTACCTAGCTTTACATTATCTTTTTTCTGTACTTCTTCAATAAGATTAACTAAAACCTCGGTATCTGTATCAGATTTAAAAGTGTAACCTCTATTTTTAAGCTCTTGTTTAATTGAAGCGTAATTTTCAATAATACCATTGTGTATAATAACCAATTCGCCACTATTTGAAACGTGTGGGTGAGAATTGACATCATTTGGAACACCATGAGTTGCCCAACGTGTATGGCCAATACCCAAGGTACCATCCAAGGCTATTTCTTCATTACATTTTGCCTCCAAATCTGCAACTTTTCCTTTCGTTTTGCAAAGCTGAATATCTTTTCCATCATACAATGCAATACCAGCACTGTCATAACCTCTATATTCTAAACGTTTTAAACCGTTAAGTATAATTGGGTAAGCTTGTCTATTGCCAATATAACCTACAATTCCGCACATATAATTTTATTTAGATTCTGTGTAATAAATTTGAAGTTTTAATTTCTTTTCCTGATTGGTAGTATTATTACCATAAAGCACTGTACCCTGATTGGAAACTACGGAACCTAATGGTAATCCAGTAATGCCAGGGGCTTGTGTGTTCTGCAAACTTAAAAACCTATTTGCCAATACATTTTGAGACACTACAATGCCTAAAGGGTCATTGGGCACATTACTATTTAAAAGCGCGCTTATATAATTTGTAACTCTTATTTTATAAAATTCACCATTTTCATCGCTATCTCGCTGCAGTCTGCCAAGGTGAATTCCAATAGCATCTAATGCAGGCAAATTGCTGGTTTGATCTGCAAAATAATCCGAGAGTAAAGCATTGGTCCTAAGATTAAAGATTTCTAATCTTTCTGGTTCGGAATCTCCACCTTGCACTTGTGTCTGGTCAACATAAAAGATTAGGTTAGCTTCATTAATAAGCCATTTTTTTGTTCTCAATTCTTCTAGTTCATCTGCCAAACCATTTTGGTCATTGTCAGGTCCGAAAAGATTGATAACAGATATAATACCATCTCCACCACCACGTACATATAATGATGCTTCTCCGTTTGTTACATTTGGCGATGTTACTGCCGCTTGTATTGAAGGAGGTAGTGATGTTTTCTCAGTATTAACACTTACGTCACGGAAAAATAATTTTAAGGATGTAGTATCACGCACTTCGCCAGTTTCTGGTAAAAAGCTATATGTCATTTCAACTTCTGCTTGTTCAATATTAAAATAAAACAAGCTGCCATCATCCGTATTGCTATTTACCTGAAAGTTTATACCACGAAAATAATCTTTGAAGTTGGTATTTGTAAATAAAACTGGATCTCCTTCTCTGTCCAATATTTTTTGTTGAAAATATTCTAAAGGCAACTCTTTAAACAAACCAGGCCTTCTTAATGTATCTGTGGCAGATCCATTATTAATAATATAGCTTTCATCACTTGGAACAAAAGCTGAAATATTTGCTATTTGTGGTCCTAAAAAATTATCAAACTCAGTATTTTGATTTGAATAATATTTTTGTTTGGTTTCAGTATTTCCAGGATCAAATTCCCTTAAAAAATAATTTGATTCAAATAAAGAAATATTGATGGGTGAATTACCATAAACAGAATCTAAAACGTATGTAGTAGTATCTGTGGAAACGGTAGGAGTGCTATAAAAAGGAATGTAAAGTGTTACTTTTTGCAGCTCTGGTTCTATTCCAAAGTTTGGGTTTTCGCGTTGTAATCTTACTTGAGAAAGTAAACTTGACGTACTCTTTCCAAAAACAGGATCATTATAAACACCTAGTTTATAATGCTTATCTGTGGCAGGTATTGAAGCTACATTTGCAGTCGTATTATACATATTAGTTTGTACAGGCAACAATTTGCGACTGTAGGCAGTTACTGTATAGTCAGAAACCAATCCATCTCCTAGCGTTTGGTCTCCCAATATATTTGAATTTAAACCTTCAAAATCCTCGGAGCAAGATGCAAAACCTATAATAACCGCCAATATTGCGCCTACTTTTGGCAATATATTTATTATCTTCATATTACTAATAAAACTATTTATTATTTAAAACTTTTTGGTCGTAAAAATCTAGATAAGCAGGAGGAAAATCGTCTAAATTATGAAACTTTAACACGGGTATATCAGCCTTAGATAGATAGTCCGTTAATTCCTGCGGTATTTCCGGCGAACCTATAATGGCAGCATCACTATTTTTTATAGCAATTTTCATAAGATTCACGTAATTTGGATTTGTAAGGTCTTCAACCACATCATCTTCTAAAGCGTCATACAATACTTTATCTTTCATTTTACTGTTAAGTGACTCAGTAAAACTTTGACTATAAACGGAAGTCACAATTTTACTGTTTTCAAATAACGGTTCATTTCCGTAATAATTGCGCAAATAAAGTGGCAGCAAAGAGGCCAACCAACCATGAACGTGAATAATATCCGGAGACCAATTTAGTTTCTTTACCGTTTCAATTACTCCTTTTGCAAAGAATATAGCGCGCTCATCATTATCTGGAAAAAGATTTCCATCTTCATCCGCAAAGGTTGCTTTTCTTTTAAAATAATCATCGTTATCTATAAAATACACCTGCATCCTTTCTTTAGGGATGGAAGCTACTTTAATAATAAGCGGCATGTCCATATCATTAATTACAAGGTTCATTCCCGAAAGTCTAATTACCTCGTGCAATTGGTGCCTGCGCTCATTAATGTTACCGTATCGTGGCATAAATATGCGTATTTGGCCGCCGTGATTGTTTACCATTCTAGGCGCCTCAAAGGACATGGAAGATATCTCGGTCTCTGGTAGGTAAGGGATTACTTCGGAAGACACATACAAGATTCTTTTATCTTTCATATTTATTGGCTTATTTTAAAAATAGTTTGGTGCGCTCTTTTTGCACCTTTCTACATTTCGAATTAATATTATGGAATGTTTTTATAAATTTTACTCACAATTGGTTAAAATGAGGCAAAAATTAAAAACACGCAAAATTACGAAAATTTATGTAGATTGTCATTTATATATTAATTTCGCCGCCCGTTACAGAAATATATGACCCATTTTACTACCGCAAACTCACTTAATGAAGCGTTATTACCAAGCCGCAAAAGCGGGCAAATAGGCTTTGTTCCTACAATGGGCGCATTACACGAAGGTCACGTTTCCCTAGTTGAAAAATCTTTGGCAGAAAACAGCTGTACCGTTGTAAGTATATTTGTTAACCCAACACAGTTCAATAATAATGCCGATTTAGAAAAATATCCTCGCACTTTGGAAGCAGATATCGAACTTTTATCTTCTTTGGATGGTAAAATTTTAATTTATGCGCCAAATCAAGAAGATATTTACACCAATGAAGTAAAATCAAAATCATACGATTACGGCGGTTTGGAAAATGAGATGGAAGGCAAACATAGACAAGGACATTTTGATGGTGTTGGTACGGTTTTAAATCTTTTATTCAGAAATATAAAACCCGACAATGCATATTTTGGCGAAAAAGATTTTCAACAACTTCAGATTGTAAAGAAGATGGTTGAAATTGAAAAACTTCCCGTAAATATTATAGGTTGTGAAATTATCCGTGAAAAATCTGGACTCGCCTTAAGCAGCAGAAATAAAAGATTAAATGCTGAAGAAAAAACAGAAGCTGTTTTAATTAGCAAAATACTGAGAAAAGTAAAAAAAGAATTCAACACAAAAAGTATTGCTGAATTAAACAAATTAGTTGCCGATGCTTTTGAAGGGAACAAGATCTTGAAATTAGAATATTTCGAAATTGCCGAAGTAGAAACGCTGAAAACAGCCACCAAAAAAATTGAAGAAAAAAAATACCGAGCCTTTATAGCAGCTTTTGCGGGTGAAGTAAGGTTGATTGATAATATAGCGCTTTAAAAGACCAAAAACCGCTGCACTCTTTGACTTAAGTTGTAAGTCTTGTTTCATATAAATTTGGATAGTGCGTAATTTTCAAATTAATTTTCATTTTCTTCTGTAAAAATTTTTCCTCTCACTTTAAATCAAAAAAATAATACCTTTGCCACATGCAAATACACGTTTTAAAATCTAAAATACACCGCGTAAAAGTTACCGGTGCAGACCTTAATTATATTGGCAGTATTACAATTGATGAAGATTTGATGGATGCCGCCAACATAATTGAAGGCGAAAAAGTGCAGATTGTAAATAATAACAATGGGGAAAGGTTAGAAACATACGCAATTCCCGGCCCGCGAAATAGCGGCGAAATTACCTTAAACGGCGCAGCTGCAAGACGTGTAGCGCCTGGCGACATTCTTATTTTAATAACCTACTGCATTATGGAAGTTGAAGAAGCCAAAAAATTTAAACCTGCCCTAGTTTTTCCAAACGAAACCAACAATTTACTGCGATAGTTTGAACAAAAAGCTGTCTAAAACACTGCAAATTGGAATCCCTTTAGCATTGGGCGTTTTTCTAATTTGGTATTCCTATAATTCATTTTCGGCAGAACAATTGGCAGAAATTAAAGTCAATTTTCGAAATGCCAATTATGGTTTTGTACTACTTTCTGTGGTGCTTAGTTTACTTAGCCATCTTTCCCGAACGTACCGATGGAATTTTATGCTCGAGCCTTTGGGCTACAAACCAAAACTTGCCAATAATTTTATGGCGATTTCCGCCGCTTATTTAATGAATGTTTTTATACCAAAAAGTGGTGAAGTTGGTAGAGCGATGATTCTAGATAAGTATGAAAACGTGCCTTTCCAAAAAGGTTTTGGCACCATAATTACCGAAAGAGTTGTAGACTTGCTTTTTCTACTTGCCTTTACTGGCGCAGCCTTAATTATAAAGTTTGACGAACTTTCAACCTATATTTCGCAAAACGTGCCGGCGACTGCTTTGTATGGCATTGCAGCAATATTGGTAATTGTATTTGTTTTATTTCCCCTTTTTTTAAGATTTTCGAAATCTGCTTTAAATGTGAAGTTGCGCAACTTTTTGGTTGGCTTGAAAGAAGGTTTGTTAAGCATTGTAAAAATGAAGAAAAAAGGCGCTTTTATATTTCATAGTTTTTTAATTTGGGGACTATATTTAGCCTCATTTTATGCAGCATCTTTTGCGTTGGCAGAAACTGCAACCATTAGTTTTAGCACGTTGATTATCGCCTTTGTTGTTGGCAGTTTTACTTTCGCCTTTACAAATAGCGGCTTTGGCACCTATCCGGCAGCTATTGCGGGCATATTATTTATCTTCGGAATATCACAAACAGTAGGCACCGCTTTTGGATGGATTATTTGGACGAGCAATATTGCTTCAATAATCATTGTTGGTGGCCTTGCATTTTTGATGCTTCCGGTTTATAATCGAAGAAATTGATGCATTCCACTTATTTCTTCATTTGAATATTTTCAATTTTTCAAAATTAAGTATCTTTCAGATTGAAAAACCTAACCATTTATGAAAAATACTATTTTCCTGCTTCTCGCTCTTTTCTTTGGAACAACTTTATTCAGCCAGATAATTTATGAAGAATTTAATTCAACAAAACTTGGCGAAAAGCGAAAACTGAAAATTCAACTTCCAAGAAATTACGAAAGCAATTCAGAAAAAGT
>JBBSOK010000061.1:0-17076 GCA_038259825.1 Flavobacteriales bacterium | reverse complement strand
ATTGAAGATATAAATAAACTGCTATAAATATGATTGAAGCCAAACAAAATAGCGCAAAAAAGTTTACCATTTGGATTTGGATTTTGTCTATCGCAATTCCGGTTGTTGTCGCTGTATTATTTACAGTAAGAATTCCAGGAGTAGAGCGGATGGGTTTTTTACCTCCAATTTATGCTACGATTAATGGAATAACCGCAATTTTATTAATTGCTGCATTCATTCAAATTAAGAAAGGAAACAAAAGAGCTCACGAGTTATTAATGAAAACAAGCATAGCATTATCGTGTATCTTTCTTTTATTATATGTAGTTTATCATATGACGTCTGACTCTACATCCTTTGGAGGAGAAGGCGCAATTAGGTACGTTTATTTTGCGCTACTTATTAGTCATATTTTACTTTCTATAACTGTAATTCCATTTGTTTTGGTTACGTACGTTAGAGCGATTATGGGCAATTACGTAATGCACAAAAAAATTGCCCGTATAACCTTTCCAATTTGGTTATACGTTGCAGTAACTGGTGTAATTGTCTATTTGATGATTTCCCCTTATTATTAAAATTGAATTTGAAATAATTTTTTCATTATGAAAATAAATTCAAAGTATATTATTCTTGTAGTTTTGCTTTTGGTTTTCGCTTTACCTGCAGAAGCCCAATGCGCAATGTGTCGCGCCGTTTTAGAAAGCGAAGATGGCGGCCAAGCGGCAAAAGGAATAAATAACGGAATCATTTATTTAATGATTTTTCCGTATTTACTTATTGGCGGTATTGGTTTTGCCATTTATAAAAGCCGAAAAAAACTTAAAGCTAAAATCGAAGAATAATTTCGCTTGGTTAATTCCAAATAGGATCATTTTGGGATTAGAAAAATATCTATTTTAATTAACTTCTTTTACTAAATTGTTTTCATATCTACTATTAACAATTGGTTTTCAGTTGATAATCATTTCAACTTAAAATTTTTCTCAATCTAACTGTAACATATGTTACTTTCAAGAGTCATGTATTCTAGATATTTAAACTATTCAAAGAAAAAGTCTTAACAAGAATTTCACATTTAGCAAAACCTAAGATTGTTATTTTGTAGATTGAAACAGCGCCAAGATGATAGAAATTAAAGATTTACATAAATCGTACGTGATGGGGGCAAATTCCCTACACGTATTAAAAGGAATAAACTTTAATGTCAAGGAAGGCGAAATGGTTTCAATTATGGGCTCTTCAGGTTCAGGAAAATCTACACTTTTAAATATTCTCGGTATTTTAGATGAAGCCGATGAAGGAACATATAATCTTGATGGCGTTTTAATTAAAAATCTAAATGAAAAAATTGCGGCACGTTATCGTAATAAATTCTTAGGTTTTATTTTTCAATCCTTTAATCTTATCAATTACAAATCTGCTTTAGATAATGTTTCCATGCCGCTTTACTACCAAGGTATGAAACGAAATTTAAGAGAGGAAAAAGCCATGCATTATCTTGAGAAAGTTGGCTTGGCAGAATGGGCAACCCATTTACCTAATGAACTTTCTGGTGGACAAAAACAGCGTGTAGCCATAGCAAGAGCCTTGGCAAGTGATCCAAAAGTGTTGCTTGCAGATGAGCCAACGGGAGCACTAGATACAAAAACATCCTACGGCGTAATGGAATTGATACAAGGCATTAACGATGAAGGTAAAACAATAATTATTGTAACGCACGAAGATGACATTGCCCATATGACTAAACGCATTGTAAATCTGAAAGATGGTGTAATTATAGACGACTCTAACGTTACACAAGTTCGAGCAAAAGCAGCAGATTATGTTTAGTATAGAGCGTTGGCAAGAAATATTTGAAACCATTCGCAAAAATAAATTGCGCACATTTCTTACGGGGGTTTCCGTAGCTTCGGGAATATTTATTCTCGTAATTTTATTAGCAATTGGACAAGGAATGCAAAATGGTATTCAAAAACAATTTGAACAAGATGCTACTAATAGAATTAGTGTCTGGACAAACGTAACTTCTGAAAGTTTTAAAGGTTTAAATCCTGGAAGGGAAATTACATTGGACAATCGCGATTATGAATTGGCAAACCTCAAAAATCAAGATAAATTAGAGTACCGCTCTGGTGTTTATAGTATTTGGGGTGGACTAACTACATATGGCGGTAATAGTGGGAGTTATCGTATAGAAGGCGTTCGCGGCGATTATCAATTTTTAGAAAATGCAACCTTAACCGCTGGTCGTTTTATAAATGAAAATGATCTAAATCAATACACCAAAACTGCCGTAATAGGTAATCGCGTTAAGCAAGATATATTTAAAGAAGAAGACGCTATTGGTAAATATATTGAAATTACGGGCATAAAATTTATGGTAACTGGCGTTTACACAGATCCTGGTGGAGAACGTGAAGAAACAAGAATTTTTATTCCGCTTACAACCGCACAGCGCGTTTTTAACGCTGGCGACAAGTTACGCTCCATGGCTTTTACACTGAAGCAAAACGATAATTTTGACGATGCTTTAAGAGAATCTGCAGCCTTTTCTGAGAAATTAGAACAAGATATAAAAAGCAAACACACTATTTCACCAACAGATGAAAGTGCAGTAAATATCAATAACACATTAGAGCAGACCAAAAAATTCTATGATCTTAACAGTATGATAAGCTGGTTTTTTTGGGGCGTAGGTATTTGTACGATCATTGCCGGTGTTGTTGGCGTAAGTAATATTATGTTGATTATTGTAAAGGAGCGAACAAAAGAAATCGGTATCCGAAAAGCAATTGGGGCAGAACCGGCATCAATCGTGTGGATGATTTTGCACGAATCAATTTTTGTAACAGCAATCGCAGGTTTTGTAGGTTTATTAAGTAGTCTAGCACTATTAGAATTTGTAGGCCCATTTATTGAAACAGAATATCTTCGAAATCCTTCCGTTAATTTTACAGTTGCCATCACAACCGTATTTATTTTGATTATTGCTGGGGCCGCAGCAGGATTTTTCCCGGCATATAAGGCATCTAGAGTTAAACCAATTGTAGCACTTCGGGATGAGTAAACTTTTTAGCAGAGATAGTTGGAGTGAAATCATTGAGGCGCTAAGCAGCAATTGGTTCAGAACTGTTTTAACAGCTTTCGGTGTGCTTTGGGGAATCTTTATTTTGGTTATACTTTTAGCAGCTGGCAAAGGTCTTGAAAATGGAGTGAAACAAGGTTTTAATGGCATGGCAACCAATAGTATGTTCATGTGGGCGCAAGGCATATCACAGTCATACAAAGGCTTGCCAAAAGGCAGAAATTACAACTTTAAGCTAGACGATGTAGCTGCCATAAAACGTGAAGTTCCAAATTTACAATATGTGTCACCTCGTAATCAATTGGGAGGTTTCCGTGGTGCAAACAATGTAGTTCGAAATTTAAAATCTGGTGCATTTAATGTTTATGGTGATTATCCTGAAATTGTCTTTCAACAGCCAATGGATATTACTTCGGGCCGATTTCTAAACTATTCGGATATTGAACAGAAAAGAAAAATTGCAATTATTGGTGAAGGCGTAGTTAAAGGACTCTATGAATCCAACGAAGAACCAATCGGGACATATATTAAAATAAACGGAGTTAATTTTATGGTCGTTGGAACCTACAAGAAAAAGGGTAACAACGGTGATGCTGAAGAAAATCAAAAAGAAATTTATGTTCCTTTCACAGCTTTTTCACAAGCGTTTAATATGGCAGATGTTGTGGGTTGGATGGCAATTACTGCGAAAGACGGTAGCTCTATAACAGAATTAAAAGGACAGGTTTTCGACATTATAAAAACAAGACATACAATTGCTCCTAGTGATGATAGAGCCGTAGGTAATTTTGATTTGTATCAAGAATACAGTAAGATAAACGGTCTTTTTACCGCCTTAAATTTTGTAGCCTATTTCGTTGGAATTCTCGTATTACTTTCAGGAATAATAGGTATTAGTAATATAATGTTAATAGTTGTAAAAGAACGCACAAAAGAAATAGGAATACGCCGAGCTTTGGGAGCTACTCCTTGGAGCATTCGTTCGCAAATTTTATTAGAATCTATATTTTTAACTATAATTTCAGGTATGGCGGGTATCATTTTGGCAACGGCCGTTTTATGGATTATAAATAAAGTAATGAGTGGTATGGATACTAGCGAGATGATGTTTGCAAACCCAACGGTAAATGTGGGTGTTGTGTGTATTGCGCTCGTAATTCTCATTGTTTCAGGTTTGTTAGCGGGTTTAATTCCAGCTCAAAATGCAATTCGTATAAAACCTGTAGAAGCTTTAAGAACAGATTAAAAAATAAGTGTATTAATTAAATTTCCAGTAACGACTGGCCTTTAGAATGAAAAGAACAAAAACAATCGCAATACTAGTTTCAATAATCTTGCTATTTTCTGTAGCAATGTATTGGTTATGGGCAAAAAATGCTGAAGATCCGATAGTGTATGAAACCGAAACGGCTAAAATTGGTACAATTATTAAAAAAACAGTGGCAACTGGAAGTATTGTTCCAATGGAAGAAGTGCTTATAAAACCAAACATTTCAGGTATTATTGAAGAAATTTTTGTGCAAGCCGGTGATATTATAAAATCTGGCGATTTAATTGCAAGGGTAAAAGTTGTTCCAAATGTTTCGTCATTAAATAATGCACAAACCAATATTAGCAGCGTTAGAACACAAGTTGAAACTGCAAAGCTTGCATTGGCAAACCAAAAAAGTATTTATGAAAGGCAAAAATCATTATTTGAAAAAGGTGTTATTTCCGCTAATGAATTTGATAATGCTACTTTAACATATAATCAAGCGCAACAACGTTATAAGCAAGAACAAGTTGGGTTAAATGCAGCGAGACAAAATTATGAAATTGTAAAAACTGGAACAACAAGCGGCTTGGGAACTTCTGCAAATACAGAAATTAGAGCTACCGTAGGTGGTATGGTTCTCGATGTTCCAGTAAAAACGGGAAATCAAGTTATTGAAGCTAACAATTTTAACGACGGTACAACAATAGTAACATTAGCCGACACGGACAAAATGATTTTTCAAGGTAAGGTAGATGAAAGCGAAGTAGGTAAAATTACAGAAGATTTACCATTAGAAATTACAGTAGGCGCTATAGACAATAAAAAATTTGATGCAATTTTGGACTACATCGCTCCAAAAGGAATAACCGAAAACGGCGCAATTCAATTTGAAATAAAAGGAACCTTAAATAAAGCTGACACTACATTTATTCGTGCAGGCTTAAGTGCAAATGCATCAATTATATTGGCAAAAGCAGAGAATGTGCTTACAATAAAAGAAGGACTTGTTCAATATGATGAAAAAACCCAAAAGCCTTTTGTTGAGGTACAAACAGGAGATCAACAATTTGAAAGACGTGATATTGAATTGGGCATTAGCGACGGTCTTGATGTTGAAGTAAAAAGCGGAATTACAAAAGATGATAAAATTAAAGTTTGGAACATAATCAAACCTGCGCAAGACTTTAGTAAAAGTGGTTAATATAATCTTGTCATCCAATTTGTAACTTTTTCAAACAAAATCATACCTATTAATAGGTTCCATATATAAAACAATCAAAATTTAATAATTAAAGCTTTTTGTATTTTACATTAAATTCGACCTTAAAAGTAAATTCTCAAAAAGAAATAGCTAACCAAATGAAAAAAATAATCAGCATTTTTATTTTGCTAGTTGCGTTTTCACAAATGCAGGCACAAGAAAAAAAATGGACGTTGCAAGAATGTGTTCAACACGCATTAGAAAATAATATTTCTGTAAAACAAAGTGAGTTGAATGTTGAATTGACCGATGTAGATAAACTTGAGGCAATTGGAAATTTTTTACCATCGATTAATGGTTCCGGAAGCGTTGCCAGTAATACGGGATTAAGCTTAGATCCAACAACAAATACGCTGCAAAATACAACGTTACTTTCTGCTTCTGGAAGGATCAATGTAGGCTTAACATTATTTGATGGTCTACGTAATGTTCGGCAATTGCAACGTGCTAAAATATCTAAACTTGCTGCACAATATAATTTGGATAAAATGCAAGACGATATTTCACTGTTAATAGCCAATTCATTTTTGACGGTTTTGTTGAACAAGGAAAATCTTGAAGTTGCAAAAGCTCAAAACTTAGTAACTTTGGAGCAATTGCAACGAACAAATGATCTTGTAGATGCTGGTGTTTTGCCAAGAGGAGATTTGTTAGAAATTAAAGCAACAGATTCTGGAGAGAAAAGACAAATTGCGGTTTCTGAAAATAATGTAGAAGTTTCATTAATAAGCCTAGCCCAGTTATTGCTGATTAAAGATTATAAAAATTTTGACATTGCAGATTCTGAATACAATATTGTTGAAGGAGAGATTAAGGACAAAAGCGTTTACGAAATTATTGATGCAGCAAAAGAGAACAGGTCTGAAGTGAAAATTGCTGAAATGAATGTTGAGCTTGCAAACAAAGATGTCCAAATTGCTAAAGGCTCATATTGGCCAACGCTCCGCGCATTTTTTGGATATGACACTCGATATTCAGACGCTACATCTTTCAGACAGTCGGTAGATCCAGATGATCCAGTAAGCATTCAGGAAATTGGTGTTGTACAAGAAACAGGTCAAGTAGTGGTTGGTGAGTTTCCAAATAGTATAACTAGAATTATGCGGCCAGATCCTTTTATAGACCAATTATATCAAAATGACGGTATAGGTTACGGCCTTCAGATAGATGTACCTATTTTCAACGGTTTCACAGTACGCAATAATGTTAAGCGAAGTGAAATAAATCGAAAAAGAAGCGAATACGAATTAGAACAAGCAGAGCTAGATTTAGAATCCAATGTGTATCAAGCCTATGTAGATGCAAACGGAGCATTAAAAGCATATGAAGCGGCTTTAGCTGCGCAAGAATCTCAAGAACTGGCTTTTGAGTATGGAAAGGAAAGATTTGATGTTGGTTTAACTAATGCTTTTGATTTTAGCCAATCTAAACTTAGATTTGATAATGCGAAAATTGAAGCTAATATTACAAAATTCGATTATATATTTAAATTAAAGGTTCTCGAATTATATTTTGGCATACCGGCAAGCGAACTTAAGTTTTAAAAAATGAAAAGAAAAACTATAATATTAATAGCAGTAATAGCAGTTTTAGTATTAACAGCACTTGTTGTCGGAAAAAAGCAAGGATGGTTCGGTAAAAGTGGCGATTTCAAAGAAGTTGAAATTACCAAGATTGAACCAATTGATATTATTGAAACAGTCCCAGCAACAGGGAAAATACAACCAGAAATTGAAGTAAAATTATCTTCAGAAGTTTCTGGAGAAATTATTGAACTTCCCGTAAAAGAAGGTCAACAGGTTGAAAAAGGAGATTTATTAGTAAAGATTAACCCAGATTTAGTACAAGCTGCTGTAACACAAAGTCAAGCTGGCTTGCAAGGAGTAAGAGCACAACAAGCACAAACCGAAGCAAGCTTAAAAAATGCCGAAGCTAATTATAACCGTAATAAAGCTCTTTTTCAAAAAGGTGTTATTTCAAAATCTGAATGGGATAGAAGCATTGCAGATTTTGAGGTAGCTCAGGCCAATGTTAAATCTGCTTATTATAACGTCCAAAGCTCCGCCGCAAATGTAAAACAAGCTCAAGATAACTTGAGTAGGACTAATATTTATGCTCCAATGAGCGGGACAATTTCAATGCTTTCTGTTGAATTGGGTGAAAGAGTAGTTGGTACTGCACAGATGGCAGGAACTGAAATTGTCCGTGTAGCAAACCTTAATAATATGGAGGTTGAGGTAGATGTGAATGAAAACGAAATAGTAAAAATAGCAATCGGCGATAGTACCCGTGTTGAGGTAGATGCATATTTAAAAAGAAAATTTAAAGGAATAGTTACAGAAATTGCAAACTCTGCACAAGCTGGGTTGTCTGCGGACCAAGTAACAAATTTTAAAGTAAAGGTTAGAATTTTACCAGAAAGCTATAAAGATTTAATGGAAGGTAAACCAGGAAGTTATTCGCCATTTAGACCAGGTATGACGGCAACTGTCGATGTTGTTACAAATGCTAAAAATAAAGTAATTGGCGTGCCTATTAGTGCAATTGTAATTAAAACAGATACAAGTTCTACAAAAAAACCTATGGTAGTTGAAACAACATCAGCTAAAACTGAAAAATTTGAATGTGTTTATGTAAAAGAAGGTGATGTAGCAAAATTAAGAGTTGTAAAAACCGGTATCCAAGATGATACCAATATTGAAATATTATCAGGATTAAAGCCTGGGGATATCGTTATTACAGGACCATATAATACAGTAACCAAACTTTTAAAGACAAATGATAAAGTTGAGGTTGCAAATCCTAAAATGTCAAATTCTGAAGATAAAGAATAATGGCAACAATTCTATGTTTGGAAACGGCCAGTACAAATTGCTCAGTTGCAATTAGTGTTGACGGTAAAATTATTGCTAAAAAAGAAGACCGAACTCCTGGATATTCACACGCGGAAAAATTACACGTATTTATCGACGCTGTTTTAAAAGAAGCAAAAATAAAACTTTCAGATTTAGATGCAGTTGCGGTAAGTAAAGGCCCAGGATCTTATACAGGCCTAAGAATTGGTGTTTCTGCAGCAAAAGGACTTTGTTTTTCTTTAAATATACCGTTAATTTCGGTTGCAACATTACAGTCTTTATCACTTCAAGCAGGTGCTAGCTTTCAATTTATTATTCCAATGTTGGATGCTAGGCGTATGGAAGTTTATTCTGCCATTTTTAATTCTGAAGGAGAAGAAATTAGAGAAACTAGAGCTGAAATTCTCACATCAGATTCTTTTATTGAATATTTGGAAAAAGGCAAGGTTTGTTTTCTTGGGGATGGATCTCCAAAATTTCAAGCCATTTGTGAACATGAAAATGCTAGCTTTCTTACTGAAAAACAACCCAGTGCTAATGAAATGTCGAAATTAGCCGAATGTAAATATAAAATAAGCGACACCGAAGATGTCGCTTATTTTGAGCCTTTTTATTTAAAGGATTTTGTTGCTGGAAAGTAATTTAAAGTACTTCGTTAAAATGATCAACTATAAGGGCTAGATCTCTTTGTTTATCAACATCTAAATCATTCTTATCTATAAAACTTTTCATTTCAGACTTTTTCGCGTCCATTACTTTTAAAAGTTTGCTTTTACCTTGAGGTAATTCATAAAAGCTTCCACCTTTATCAACTAAATAATAAGTAACTGTTTTCGAAAAACTTGCAGATCTATCTCTTTCATAGCTATTTTGCGCAAAATATTTTGGTATAAACGTAGCGGTCGTTTTTTTGTAGAGATCATATGTTTTTCCAGTTGTCACTACATTAAAGTAACCTCCTTTTTCGTTAGAGCCTTCAAAAGGAACAAAAACGTATGTTTCGTTTGCTATTTTGGCGTACACTCCAGCTTCTTTATTAATAGCGCCGTAATCTCCATCCTTTGTGCTGTTTTTAATTTCTATTTCATCAGCATTGGCGTTGTATCTCATTGCGACATTTTTCTTCGCCAATTGATCATCTTTAAAAATACTACCTGGTAAAAACGTTGTATTGTCATACGCTTGAGCTTCAATTGCTTTAAATTCCGCTTCTGTAAGATTGAATGCATTGGCTCTGTCATCAAGATCAATCATTCTAGTTCTCATATCGGTACTATAGTTATTATTGGTCTGTGCATAACCTTGTGCAAAAAACATTAATAACGTAAGTAATGTGATTATTTTTTTCATAATATATTGTTTTAGATTAGAATTGCAAGAAATATACCAATATCAAATTTAAGACTTTTTATTTAATGTTTCTAAATTAAAATGATGAACGTCTCTCTGTGGAAAAGGTATTGAAATACCTGCTGCCTCTAATCGAGTCTTAGACTCTTCCATTACCAAAAAGTGTAAATCCCAAAATTCTGGATTAGTTGCCCAAAAACGTAATGATAAATTAACGGAGCTGTCTGCAAGTTCTGAAACATAAACAACTGGTTGTTTACCCTCGTCCTGCATTGTTTGTGGCTGCTCATTTACCAATTTCAATAATATCTCTCTTGCCAATTTTATATCACTATCATAACTAATACCAATTGTAATGGCGTCTTTTCTAATGCCTTCAACAGTATAATTTATAATATTATCATTCATAATTTTTCCATTAGGTACAATAGCAAGCTGATTATTAAAAGTTAATAAACGAGTGTGAAAAATGCTAATTTCCTTAACCGTACCATCCACGCCTTGCGCTTTTATAAAATCGCCAATCCTAAACGGTTTTAGTAATAATATAAGAACACCACCGGCAAAGTTAGAAAGCGAGCCTTGTAATGCGAGGCCTATAGCAAGACCTGCAGCACCTAATATTGCAACGAAAGAAGCAGACTCTACGCCTAATTGTGTAATTACGACTACAAATAATATAATTTTGAGACCATAATTTAATAAAGTGGAAATGAAACTTTCTAAAGCTAAATCGAAATCTTTTTTTGCAAAATACTTTTTAACTAAGCGGTTTACCATTTTAATAAGCCACCATCCAACTATAAATATAACTATAGCCCCTAATAAGCTTGGAATAAAATCTATTAATTTTTGCCCATATTTTTCTATATAAACATCTATATCATTTAATTTTTCCATAAAATTTTAATTCTTTTTTATTGTATTTATTATTATTTCAGTTTCTGCTTGCGGTAGTTGACAAGTGTTATTTTCGCAAATATAAAGTAATGTTTTCCCTTCAACGAATCTGTTCTTGAGCAACGGCAATTCACTTTTCTCCAAGCTTCCTGCCACTAAAATATTTGGCAAATAAGCTGCGTTTATTTCAACTAATTTTTCTGCTGCATTTTCGCCAACGGCAACAATTTCGTAAAAACTCTTTTTGTAGTTGTTTAATAAATTTAACCAATTTGATAATGAACTTGGATACTGTTCCATTTCACTTAATACATTTTTGAGCATTTGCTCGCTGGTTTTGGCATATTTTGGTTCATCAAAATAATGTGAAAGTTTAAAAAGATTATTAGCCATTATTGAATTTGAGGAAGCAATTACATTGTCACGATATTCAAATGTTCTTGTTAGTAGCTTTGCATCAACATCACTAGTAAAATAAAACATATGCTTGTCATAATCATAAAAATGATTGTACGTATAATCTGCAAGTTGCTTGGCTTGGTTTAACCAAAATTCATCTATAGAAACTTCATATAAAGAAATAAAGGCATCAATCACGCTGGCGTAATCCTCTAAGTAACCGTTTATCGTACTTTTTCCATTTTTATAATTATGGTTCAATGAGCCATCTTTCCTTAATTGAATTTTAGCAATAAAATGTGCATTTTTTAGGGCGATTTCTAGATAACTTTTACTTCCGAAAGCTTTGTACGCATCTACATACCCCTTTAGCATCAAGGCATTCCAAGAGGTTAATGTTTTATCGTCTAATCTTGGTTTATCTCTTTTGTTCCTGTAGTTTAATAATAGCTGTTTCCAACTTTCCTTTTTTTGCAGAAGTATTTTGCCTGTTATAGAAAATTCATTTTCAATATTTTTATCTTCTTTTTCTCTAATCAAAACATACTTATCTTCCCATTTTCCATAAGAATTTATATTATAGTATGCTTTAAAAAGAGGAAAATCCTCTTTTAATAATGTTTCTAATTCTTCTTTTTTGAACACGTAATAGGCTCCTTCTTCCAAGGTCCCATTTTTATCTAAACTGTCAGCGTCCAAGGATGAATAAAATGCGCCTTCAGGATTCGTCATTTGGCTTTCTATAAAGCCCAGCGTTTCAAAAACAACATCTTTATACAATTCATTTTTGGTCTGGGAGTAGGCTCGGCTATATAAGGAAACCAATTGGGCGTTGTCATACAACATCTTTTCAAAATGGGGGACGTGCCATTTTATATCTGTACTGTAACGGGCAAAACCTCCACCAATATGGTCATACAATCCACCAAAAGCCATTTTTGTGAGTGTAAGATTTACAAAATCCAGCAGGTCATTATCATTGTTTTGTGCGGCTTGCCTAAGTAAAAACTCATAGTTATTGGGCATCATAAACTTTGGTGCACGATTGTAACCACCAAATTTAGTGTCAAAATTTTTGGACCACTTTTCAATTAATTTGTCAACATCAAATGTCTTAAAATCAACATCTTCTGTATTTAGTTGAATCAGATCCATATTTTTAATACCTGCTTCCAACTTATCTGCGTAATCAAATAACTTTTTGGGATTGGTTTCATAAATTTCTTCAATTTGCTCCAAAGCATTTATCCAATCATTTTTTCTGAAATACGTTCCGCCATAAATGGGTCTGCCATCTGGAAGCGTAATAATATTAAGAGGCCAACCCGCACTTCCCGTCATTAACGTTACAGCATTTATGTAAATTTGATCAATATCTGGTCGTTCTTCTCTATCTACTTTAATATTAACATAACTCTTATTCATGACAGCAGCAACTGCTGTATCTTCAAAACTTTCGTGCTCCATAACGTGGCACCAATGGCAGGCCGCATAGCCAATACTAACAATTATTAACTTATTTTCTGTTTTCGCAATCTTAAGTGTTTTTTCATTCCACGCATTCCAATTAACTGGATTATGGGCGTGTTGAAGCAAATAAGGACTTGTTTCAGATATTAAGTTATTTGTATATTTTTCGTTTTCCAACTTTTTTATTTTTCTGTATTGAAATGGAGGGTTATAAAATTAACGGATGTGGCTATATGCATTACAAATAAAAATTTAAACTAAAAATACGCTTCTGAAATTTCAAAAGCGTATTAAAATTGTATAATAACTTGAAATGTTGAACTTCAAATGAAATTTTTTCGTTTACCTTAAATTCGTAAACATAAATAACTTTTATTGAAACACTTTGTTGGTTAAATTATGCGGAAGGTGTGTTTTTATACTTTTTGCTGCATGCTGCATCTTCCCAACTTTTAGTTGAGTTTGCCATTATATCAATTTCTTTTAAACTGCTATTTTGTAAATTTAATATACGCTTTGCAAAGAGCAATTTTCTGAAAGTTACGTTAAATGGCTTTATATACTTAACCATTTACGGCTACAACGTGGCTTACGCGACCTTGTAACATATCTGCCAACATAGTTTCTATACCATTTTTTAAAGTGATAGTTGAAGATGGGCAGCCGCTGCAAGCGCCTTGTAGAATAACTTTTACCGTTTGAGTTTTTTCGTCAAAACTGTCAAACGCTATATGGCCCCCATCACTTGCTACTGCTGGTTTTACATATTCATTCAAAATGCTAACTATTTCCTTTTCAATATCCGTATAATCTTTTTCTGCTACTTCTGATACTTCGGAATTGTTACCAGATTTATTTTGAAGAATTTCATCATTCAAAATCGGTTTTCCAGTTTCAATATACGAGCGGATAAACTCCCTTATTTCCATTGAAATATCATTCCATTCCGCAACATTATATTTCATAACCGAAACATAATTATCGCTAATAAAAACCTCCTTCACAAATGGAAAATTGAAAAGCGCAGAAGCCAAAGGTGCATTTTGCGCTTGGTCTATATCTTTAAACTCAAAAGTGTCTATTGCAATAGATTTGTTAAGTACAAACCTCATTACCGAAGGGTTTGGTGTTACTTCGGCATAAACCGTAATTGGAATTTTTGTATTTGCTGTACTTTCCATTATTACTTTTTTTCCTTCATTTAAGTAATCGGTAATTGATTCTGCCACTTCATCTTGCACATCTTGCCAAGCTACAATGTTATATTTTTCAATGGCTATAAAATTTTGTGAGATATAAACCGTTTTCACAAAAGGAAGATAGAATAACTGTTGTGCGATTGGGCTGTTTTTTGCCTCATCTATATTGTTGAATTCATAGCTTTGCGCTTGCGTTAAAAACGAATTTGCTACAAATTTTATTATATTTTCGTTACTGGTTACTTCTGTATGAATGTTAAATTGAGACATTTAGTTTCTTTTTTTACAAAAATATAAAAAGAAACTCGATGTATTGAATATATTTGAGCTCTTTGCAATATAATGGTATAGGTTTTTATAATTGTACAACTCAAAGAATTTAGATTTTTTCAATTTAAAAATTTATATATTTGGCAGGTTTCTAATTTTTTAGGAAAATGAAGTGAGGAAAAAATGTGACAATTTGTGTTAGCAGCCGGCATAAAAATATTGACAGACAAATGTTTATGACTAAAAAAATTATTTTATTTCTATCTATTTTTGTGGCTACATTTGGCTACGCTCAAGATGGAATCCCCGTATATTCTGATTATTTGGCAGAAAACTTGTACTTACTTCACCCGTCTATGGCTGGTGCCGCTCGTTCCAATCAAGTACGTTTAACCGCAAGACAGCAATGGTTTGACCAAGATGAAGCGCCAAACTTACAAACTTTGAGTTTTAATTCTCGTGTTGGAGATAATATTGGTTTGGGTTTCATAGCCTTTAACGATAAAAATGGTTATCACTCTCAAACTGGAGGTTACATAACGTATGCATATCATTTAATGTTTTCCCGGTCTCCGGTAGATTTAAACCAGCTGTCGTTTGGTATTAGTGCAGGCTTAACACAAAATAGATTGGACGAAACAGAATTTGATCTTAGTGATTTTGACCCTGTTATTGCAGGTATTGTCCAAAGTAGTTCCTACTTTAACATAGACGCTGGTGCTTCCTACAATTTTTTAGATTTTTCAGCACACTTATCGGTAAAAAATCTGCTTTTCAGAAATAGAAATAATTTTACAGAAGAATTTGAACCAAATAACCAACGTAGCTATATATTTTCTACTGCTTATGCAATTGGAAAGTTCGATAGCGATTGGCTTTATGAACCATCTGCATTGTTTCAGTACGGAGAAAGGACTGGTCAAAAAACATTTGATATAAATTTTAAAGCATACAGAAAATTTGAATTTGGAAATATTTTTGGTGCGCTTTCTTACAGAAGAAGTTTTGATGGAGCAGAAAGATTGAACGGCACAGAAATTACAAATCAAAAACTACAATACTTTACTCCAGTTTTAGGTTTGAATTATAATAATTTCATTTTTGCATATACCTATTCATATTTAGCAGGAAATGTAAAGTTTGACAGTGGTGGTTTTCATCAAATTACACTTGGTTTCGATTTTGGCAAAAGAGCCGAACTTTATGAATGTAATTGTCCTGCTGTAAATTAAATTTGAAGTATTAAGAAATTAGAAAGCGCCTTGTTTAAAGGCGCTTTTTCTTTTTGTAAAAATATATTGTTCATATTCTATTGAAGAAAACTGCAAATTGAAACTTATTTATTTTTCCCAATTGTAATTTTTCTTTTCAGCTTGTTTTTTTATTGAGGTAAGCATCGCATTTTCAAGGCCATTACTTTCGGCAGTGGTTTGTTCTGAAAGATATTGTTTACGCTTTTCATTTAAATTGGCAATTTCTTTTTGAACTTTTTCTCTTTCGGCACTTTTAAGAGCTACATACTTTTTAATTTCAACTTCACTTTTACCTTTCAAGTTTCCAGGCAAATCACTTTTTTTAAGCTCAGAATAATTAAAATCTGTTTCCTTTTCGGCATCAACCAAATCCCAGCTTTCATTTTTATATAGATGGGAGCTTTTTGAAACAGCTCTGCTAACGGCATTTGCTTTACTGTAGGTTTCAGCATTCAAATCTTGTTCGCTTTGCATTGCAACTTTATCTTTTCCGCGTCCGCCGTATGGTATATAGGTTTCATTCAATTTAATATTTAATTGAATAATGATATCATCATAAGGCGAAGCAACATAAACAGTCTTTTGGTTATGGTCTATCGCCATATAGTCGCCATACGTTAAGTTTGCGCCATCTTGCCAATTACTCTGTATTCCTTGCTCGTAATTACCGCAGAAAATGGTATTAACTATTACATTTTTCTCTTTTGCATCAATCGCTGCATCTTTGTAATGTATGTTTCCTTGTGTGAAGGGTTCATTGCCTGCAATAAAAATCATTTTTAAATTGTCCGCATTTTTTTGCCAATTTAATTTATCTAAAGAGGCTTTAATAACTGTGCCGCAGTATTCACTTCCGCCGCGTGTTGTTAACGAGAAGAGCTCTTTCGAAACTTCATCTAAATCACTTGTAAATTCTAAAATTTTACGAACATAACCGTCGGTTGAAGATAGGTTGTCGTTACCATATTCATATAAAGCTATTTGTAAAGTAGGTCTGTTTTTTTGATGTTTAGCATAACTAAGTTCATTTACAATTTCCCAAAGTTGAGCTTTAGCTTGGTCAATCAAACCATCCATACTATTGCTTGTGTCTAATAAGAGTGCCACTTGTATATAGTGTGTTTTACTTATATCTTCAGTTTTAAGGACTTGAATGGTGGCTACTTCTTTTTCAGTATTGCCTTTACAGCTAATGGCTATAATTAGAAATGTGCCCAGTATTAATTTGGATATTGTTTTCATAATTTTTCATTTAAAATTCCAGATAAAAGTAAAATGAACCTTTTTTAAATAAAATGAAGATTGAGCAAATGAGCTATGCTAATTAGGCAACTTGGTGTATTAATTAGTGAAGTGCTATTATTACACCTTTTAAAGTGCTATTTTAGAAAAGTACAATTTTTAAAGTTGACAGAAACCGTGTAAGTTTAGCTTTTTAATTGAAGATGAAATTTATAAAATCAATATTAACTATCGCTTTTATTTTCTTGGCGCTGCAAGTTTATGCGCAAGAAAATAGGCAACAAGCCCGTATATTTTTGCTGAAAGGCGAAGTAATGAATGAAGAAACTAATAAACCTATTAGTAAAGTAAATGTTGAAACAAACGCTGGCGAATATACCACCACCAATCTTGGAGGAGAATTTGCAATTAAAGCCAGAGTGGGAGAGGAGCTAACCATAAAAAGCGAAGATTTTGAAACTGTTTATTATTCCATAAAGGACCAACAACGTGTAACTTTAAAAGTTCGAAAAATAAAAGTATTGCCCAATCCTCAATTGGGTAGTTCACGTT
>JBBSOK010000060.1:0-17115 GCA_038259825.1 Flavobacteriales bacterium | reverse complement strand
TGTCAATCTTAATTTCAGGACTATTTTTATCTAGTCTGTGGTTTTCAAAAACTTCCAAGGCTACTTTTAAAAATCCGATTAATCCTATTCCAAATACAATTGTTCCAAATGATAATTGTTGAAGTTTTTCATTTGGAGAAACAAAGTATCCAAAGATGCCAAAAATTAAAATTCCGAATGTAAAAAATGCTATCAATCCAATAAATAAAGTTCCCTTTTTAAAATTTTGCCATATTTTTTTAGAAAAGTTATTCTGAGTTTTGGTGGTATCTTGAAGTGTAGAAAAACTAATTCCCAAACCCATAAAAATCAATGTATAATTAAAGTTTTCGAAAATAATATCCGGGTTATTTTTTAAGAAATCAATTCCTTTCAAATAGGGTTTAATTACAAAATAAATACCTATTAACATTAACGGATATTGAAGATAACTTACAATTTGGAAAAATTTCCTATAATTCATTTAATGCTAAACAGTCTGAAATATTCTTCAACAAAGATAGGTTTTCAACATCAATTAATATTTACGTTCTTTGTATAAAAATGCAATCTTTTGGAAATTAAACGAATTGTAATTACTGGCGGTCCTGGCTCTGGAAAGACAACATTAATTGAACATTTGGAACAAAACGGAAATACCGTAATGCACGAAATTTCCCGTCAAATAATTGTTGAAGCCCAAAAAGACGGAATTGATCAATTATTTTTAAAAGATGCTATTCTTTTTAGTGATAAATTGATAAAGGGACGGCTAAATCAATTTGAAAAAGCCGAAAAATTAGGTAGCAATACAATTTTTTTTGATCGCGGAATGCCAGATGTTACTGCCTATATGGAATATGTAGATGTAAGATATCCAGCTGATTTTTCTGATCTTTGTCTGCAATATAGATATAACACTATTTTCATATTACCGCCCTGGAAAGAAATTTATACAACTGATAACGAACGATACGAAAGCTTTGAAGAAGCTGAAAAAATCTTCAATTTCCTAAAAACTGAATATGAAAAATTTGGTTATCAAATAATTACAGTGCCAGTTGGAAATATTGATGAGCGGATTAAATTTATAAACGAAAATATTTAAATTTAAATTGTGAAAAGTCCAATTCAAATTCTTACTGAATATTGGGGCTTTACGTCATTTAGAGCTTTACAGGAAGATATAATAAATTCTGTTCTAAATGATAGAGATACCGTTGCACTTCTACCAACAGGTGGCGGAAAATCTGTTTGTTTTCAAATTCCAGCGTTAGTAAAAGAAGGCATTTGTATTGTAGTTTCTCCACTGGTCGCACTAATGACCGATCAAGTAAATAGTCTTCGCAGTAAAGGGATTAAAGCACTTCAATTAAGCGGCGGACTTCGTTTTGAGGAGGTAAATACCATCTTGGATAATGCTATGTATGGTAATTATAAATTTCTTTATATATCTCCCGAAAGGCTGCAACAAGAACTTGTTCAAAATTGTATTCGGCAAATGACGGTCAATTTAATTGCCGTAGATGAAGCGCATTGTATTTCACAATGGGGAAATGATTTTAGACCTGCCTACAAGAACATTAGTTTTCTTAGGGAAATGCATCCATTAGTACCAATAATTGCCTTGACTGCAACTGCAACACCTGAAGTTTTAACGGATACAATAAACGAATTACAGCTAGAAATGCCAGCAGTCTTTACAAAAAGTTTTGTAAGACCCAATATTTCGTATCAAGTTAAGGAAACGAGCGACAAACTTAGTAGCATAAAACAAATTTTAAAAACCAACGAAGGCTCTACTATTATATATACAAGAAGTAGGCAAACAACTGTTGAAACTTGTAGCCACCTAAATACTATGGGTATTGGTAGCATATTTTACCACGGAGGCCTTTCGGCTGTTGAAAAGAGAAATAAACTTGATACGTGGCAGCGTGGACAGGAAAAGGTTATTGTGGCTACAAGTGCATTTGGTATGGGAATAGATAAGGCAGATGTTCGGCGGGTTATTCACACCCAATTGCCTGAAAATTTAGAAAGCTATTTCCAAGAAGCTGGAAGAGCTGGACGTGATGGCAATTATGCAGAGTCTATTATATTATATTCAGAATATGATAAATTGAGAGTAAAATCTCAATTTCTTGATACCCTTGCAACACCAAAAACCCTTAAAACATTATATAAAAACATAAACAATTATTTTCAAATACCGTATGGTGAGGGGCGGTTTAGTGAGCATAGTTTTAACTTTACAGACTTTTGTAAACAATATTCCTTAAATACGCTGCAAACGTACAATGGTTTACAAACATTAGATAGACTAGGTGTTTTAAAACTTTCACAGGAATTTGGACAGAAATCTAAAGTGCATTTTATCGTGCCTTCCAATCAATTATTATCATATCTGGAAAAGGATATGAAATCTTCAATTATCACCAAAACTATATTACGATTATATAGTGGTATTTTTGAAGGACCCGTTTATATAAATTTAGAATTGGTTTCTTCAAAAACAAATCAAAATATTGACGAAATCATAAAAGTCCTCAGAAAACTGGAACGGGATGCAATGATTGAAATGGATTTAAGGGTTACGGATGCCTCAATAACATTCATCCAACCGCGGGAAGATGATAGAACCATAAATATACTTTCAAAGGAAGTTGAATTAATCAATTCAAAGAAAAAAACGCAAGTTGAAGCTGTTTTAAACTATCTTTCAAATGATAGGATTTGTAAAAGTTTGCAATTGGTTCATTATTTTGGAGAAGAAAATACTGTTCCTTGCGGCATTTGTTCCGTTTGTAAAGCAAATAGGAGCGCTAGTGTTGATTTGAAAACGATTGCGACGGATATATTGAATCTTTTAGAAAATGTTGAAATGACTTCAAAAGAAATTATTTCAGAATTAGAATTTAATGAAAATAGAATTATTCAAGCGCTGCACCATTTATTGGATGCTAAAAAATTAAAGTTGAATATTAAAAATCAATACTATAAAACGCCCTAAAGTTTAAAATAACAAGATGAGCAAAGATGTAAGAATTGTTTTTATGGGAACACCAGAATTTGCAGTTGGTGTTTTACAGAAATTAGTAGAGGAAAAAAAGAATATTGTTGGGGTAATTACAGCACCGGATAGACCAGCTGGTCGTGGTCGGAAACTTCAAATGAGTGCAGTAAAGGAATATGCTTTACAAAATAAAATCCCTGTATTACAACCGTCCAATTTGAAGAATAAAACTTTTTTGGAAGAGCTAAAAGTTTTGAAAGCAGATTTGCAAATAGTTGTAGCCTTTAGAATGTTGCCTAAAGTAGTTTGGCAAATGCCGCCAATGGGAACATTTAATCTGCACGCTTCGCTTCTACCTCAATATCGTGGTGCCGCACCAATTAATTGGGCAATTATAAATGGCGAATCCAAAACAGGGGTTACCACTTTTTTTATTGATGAAAAGATAGATACGGGAGCTATTATTCTGCAGACAGAGTCTGTCATTTCAGAAATGGAAAATGCTGAAAGCCTTCATGACAAATTAATGAATAGTGGTGCAATGTTAGTTTTGAAAACTGTTAATTTAATTGCAGAAGGAAATGTAATAACCCAAAAGCAACCTTCAAAAGCCGATTCTAAACTAAAATCTGCAGAAAAACTAACTTCTGAAAACACAAAGATTGACTGGAGTAAAAATATAAGTGAGATTAGTAATTTTATAAGAGGTCTTTCACCTTATCCGTGTGCTTGGACAACATTTTTAGACGAAGAAAATAATGAAGTAAAAATGAAAATATATGAAGTCGAAAAGAAATTAAGTCTAGGCACAGAATCGAATTTGCACAAACATGGTGACGTAAGTATAACAAAAAAGAATTTCGAAATCTTTGTTGAAGGTGGAAGTATATTACTAAAAGAACTTCAACTTCCCGGTAAAAGAAAAATGAAAATAACCGAGCTTCTTAATGGATATAATTTTCCAGAGCAACTAAGATTTACGTAAACCCTTGTTATTACTCATATTCTTAATTTAGTGCTTAAAAAGGTTTACTTTATCAACAAACGCTCCAAGTTATTAACAAAAAACGTGATTTAGTGCGCCATTGCTTGCGTGAACCGATATTCCTTTTAAATTTGTAAAGCAATTTCATAGAAGTTTAACCAACAATTAAAAAATTAAAAACAATTATGAACAAATCAGATTTAATTGATGCAATGGCAGCAGATGCTGGCGTAACTAAAGCATCAGCAAAAAAAGCATTAGAGTCTTTCTTAGAGCACGTACAAGCATCTCTTAAAAAAGGTGACAGAGTTTCTTTAGTAGGATTCGGTTCTTGGTCAGTATCTAAAAGAGCTGCAAGAGAAGGTAGAAACCCACAAACTGGGAAAACTATTAAAATTGCTGCAAAAAATGTAGTAAAATTTAAAGCAGGTTCTGAGTTACAAGGAAGTGTAAACTAATTGTAAATTACCTATTTATACTATTAAAGGCTATTTTCATTTATGATAATAGCCTTTTTTCTTTATAATATTTCAATAAAGTTGCCTACAATGTTGTCAGACACCAAAGAAAATGTTAGATTTATGTCATATTCATAAATCATGATAGGTATTAAACCTGAAAAAGGAGTATTGCTAGTAGCGGAACCATCAATTATTGGAGATGTATCTTTTAATCGTTCCGTAGTTTTACTAGCTGAATACAACAATGAGGGATCCGTTGGTTTCATCTTAAATAAACCCCTGGAATATAAACTAAATGATTTTTTACCTGAAGTAACTTGTAATTTACCCGTTTATAATGGTGGACCGGTAGAACAAGACAATCTTTATTTTATACATTGTATTCCTGAGTTAATTCCAGATAGTATTGAGATTTCCAATGGCATTTTCTGGGGCGGTGATTTTAGCGCCATTAGCGATATGCTAAACAATAATCAATTAAATGATTCTCAAATAAGATTTTTTCTGGGTTATAGCGGTTGGGAAAGTACACAGTTGGAACAAGAGCTAAAAGTAAATAGTTGGGTTGTGGCCCCAAATACTTATAAAAATAAAATAATAGGTAAAGGGTATGATGATTTTTGGAAAGAGAAAATGATTGAATTTGGTGGCGATTATCTTTTATGGTCCAATGCACCAGAAAATCCTCATTTTAATTAGCCCAATCTTGCCTTAACATTCAATTTAGCCAATATTTCTTTAGCTACTTTATTTTCAAATTCCTTTTTTCTATACTTTGTGACGGGTTGAATGCCCATTATAGTATTGGTCAAAAACATTTCATCTGCTTTCTGTAATTCAAAAGGTGTGATGGATTCAATTTCTATAATGTAATCTGGCATTTGAGATAAAATTGAAAGTATTTGCAACCTTAATATTCCATTTAAACAACCATCTTCTAATGGCGGTGTTTTTATTTTATAACCATTAACAAGAAATAAATTGGATTGCAAAGCTTCAACAATCATTTTATTTTCATTTAGAAGCAGGCAATTTTCATATTCATTTTCAGTAGCGTAAATACTTCCGAGGACATTAATTATTTTATTGTTTGTTTTTAGCGTAGAAAGCAATCCAGAATTTACATAATGATCCTTAAAAAGTTCTACTTCATATTTATTTTCGTTTAATGTATAAAAAGGCGTTTGTAATATTTCAAAAGAGATTGCAAAATCTACTTCATTTGTTGTTGGTGCATACTTCCCTCCTTCTTTACGCCAAACTTGCAATTTAATTCTAAATGCCTGCTGCAAATTTTCAGAATGCTCAACTGTTTTTTTTATTTCAGACTCTAAAAATTCTGGCGTAAACTGCATCGGAATTTCCATTCTTAGAATCCGCATGTTTGCCATTAATCTAAAATAGTGATCTTCCCAAAAATATATTTTACCGCCGGAAAAACGCATAGTTTCAAATACCGCATCTCCATAACTTAAGCCACGGTTGGCTGCTGTAAGATAGTTTTCGTTTTCTGAAAGAAGTTTACCGTTAAAATTTACCATAAAAAAACCGCCCCAATTTTGTTGAGCCGGTACAAAGATACCATTCTAAGAGGCTTTTTAAAACTTCCTAATATATTAAAGTAATAGCTTTTTTTAAACGGAACCTAGAATTTGCTTCAGGTTAGAAACCATATTTTCCCAAAGCATCTTTCCTTCTTCAACTTCATCTTCCTCCGCATAATCCGTAATCATTAAAGAAACATCTTTAGTAATTTCATCAACTTGTATTCTAAGCTCAAAATAATAATCTGTTCCTTCATCATCAACCCATCTAAATTTGATGCGTTCTGGGCTTTTTTTGCTTAAAAGCTTAGCTTTTTCTTCGCTTTGTTCCCAAATAAAAGTGTAAAATTCTCCTCTGCTATTTACATTGTCCGCATACCACTCAGACATTCCGGATGGTGTAGATATATATGTATATAGTAACGAAGGGGAAACCTGAATAGGGAATTCCATTTCGTATTTTATTTTATCGTCCATAGTTTGTATGTTAGTTGATGCCCAATATATATATAAAAGTTTAAATGTTATCTTTAAAAGTGAAAAATTTTTTGGTTATTATTTGCACTGAAAGAAATACAAAATAAAAATTATAAAAATTGAAAATTAAAATAAATGAGATTAACTTCTTTTAAAGAATCTTAAAAACTGAAAAGACCTAAAACTAAACTAATGTGGCAATTTATCCTTTACAAGTCCGTATAAAAAAGTTCCAACAATAGCACCAAATATAACAATCAAAATAGATGGATAGCCAGCACCAATTAAAACATACATTGGGCCAGGACAAGCACCAGCTAATGCCCAACCCAATCCGAAAATAATTCCGCCAATTAAATAACGAGAAACACCTTTGTTTTTCGGTTTTAATCTCATTTCGCCACCGTTAATTGGTGTTATATTTTTTCGTTTTATAACTTGAACACCAATTATTCCAAGTACTAAAGCCGAACCGATAATTCCATACATATGGAAACTGCCAAACTGGAACATTTCATAAATTCTAAACCAGGATGCCGCTTCAGATTTAAACATTATTATTCCGAAAAAAACACCAATTAATAAATACATTAAATACTTCATAATTAAAATATTAGGGGATAAATGAAATGTACCATAACTAGGCCACCAATAAAAAATCCGATAACTGCTATTAATGATGGCAATTGAAGATTGCTCAATCCTGAGATAGCATGACCTGATGTACAGCCGCCGGCATAACGAGCTCCAAAACCAACCAATAAGCCTCCAATTATTAATATTGCAATAACAGATGGATCATTCAAAGCAGCGGTCGAAAAAATTTCTGCTGGTAAATAATTGTTGCCATTACTATCTATATTATATTCTAAAGCAAGTTGTTCTGAAATTTTAGGATTGATTATCACCTCAGCACTACCCATAAAATTTGATGCAATGTATCCGCCAATAATGGCTCCCAATACAACCATTAAATTCCATCTTTCGTCTTTCCAATTAAACTTAAAAAAATCTGAGGCTTTTCCAGCCCCTAAAGCGGCACAAGCAGTCCGTAAATTAGAAGACATTCCAAATTGTTTGCCGACCAACAATAAAAGGAACATTACAAGTGCAATAAGAGGTCCAGCCACATACCAGGGCCAAGGTTCATATATCCAATCCATAATTATTTTTTAGCAAAGATGACGCTTTTGTATAAGCAAAACGGTAACAGATGTTACAGAACAATGTTTTTAGAAATGTAAAAAATAGTAGTACAATATTTAATTCAATTAATTTTTAAATTGTTCTACATCATCGCTTAGGTCGTAAACTTTTGCAATCTTTAATTGTTTTTCGATAATACTACTACCAGCAGCGCTTCTATATCCACCAGCGCAATGCACTACAATTGGTTTATCTGTAGGGATTTCCTTTGCACTTTCGCGAAGCTCATTTAATGGATGTGGAAGTGCATTTTCAAAAAACTTCCCATCTTCTATTTCACTATGATTTCTAATATCTACAATTGTGTAATTATTAGGATTGTTTTTAAAATCTTCCAGATCCAACTTTTTGGTTGTTGCAAGATTTTCTTCTGAAAGTGTAATAACTTCTTTCAACAATTTTTCATATCCGATTTTTGCTACTCTGTTGAGCAAAAGGTCTTTGTTTTCTTTAACATCTATTACCAAAGTAAATGTTTCTTCTGGCTTTATAATAGAACCTAACCAAGTTTCAAATTTGGCATTTTCTGAAACTGCTTGAATATTAAAGCTTCCTTTTAAGTGTCCTTTTTTGAAACTTGCTTCGTCCCGCATATCAACTATCAAACCTTCTGCAGTTGCCTTTTCTCTAAATGAAATTTTGTTGATAGATGGTTTTAAATCGTCTGCTCCAGTTTTGTTGGTATCAACATCAAATCCAAAATAGTGGGGAATAAAAGGTTGCCCATCAAGAATTGTATCCATAAATTCCTTCTTGGATTGTTTTTTGAAAGCCCAGTTCCCTAATCGCTCATTACCTAAAGTACTGCTTGCTGCATCGCTTAAATTTTTACCACAAAGCGAGCCAGCACCGTGCGCTGGATAAACCAAAGCATCATCAGGCAGATCATTAAATTTTGTCGTAATTGTTTCAAACATCATCTCGGCCAATTCCTCACGTTTGGCTTTCATATTTCCTGCTTTTTCCCGTAAATCCGGTCGGCCAACGTCACCTATAAATAGAGTATCTCCTGTAAATAAAACCGTTTTATCACCTTCAGTAGCTACAATGGTTATACTATCCGGAGAGTGACCTGGCGTGTTTTTAGCCTCTAGCTTTACATTGCCCAATTGGATTGAATTTCCCTCATCAAATGATGTGTGTGGATAATCGGCACCCAATTTTTGGCTATTATAGATAATTGCTTTAGTTTTTTTATGGATTTCAAGATGAGAACTAACAAAATCTGCGTGCGGATGTGTTTCAATAACTGCCACAATTTCTGCGTTGTTATCTTTTGCAAAATCATGGTATTGCTGTGGATTTCTTTCTGGGTCTATCACCGCCATTTTTCCATCACTAATTATAGCATATGAATAATGTGAAAGCGGTTTGTATTCAAATTGTTTAATATTCATAATCTAAAAATTTTTATAAAAGTAAAAAAGGTTACTGCCAATTGGTGTAACCTTTGATACATAATTTAAAAAAATAAATTTTTAGTATGAAAATGATCTTAATTTCCACAAATAAAGATCTACACTTGCTTGGATATCAATTAATAAATCTTGTGTTGTTACGTCCATCTCTCCTACTTTGCTAATAGATCCTCCCAAATTATCTGAAAGCGTTTTTGAAGAAGATACTAGGTTGTTCACCACATCGTAATCTTTTTGAAACCCAGTTTCATTTCTTCCTATTGATGAGTTGCTAGAGACAGCGCTCGGCCTGCCATCTGCTGCTTCACCCAAAACTAATTTTCGCTCTGCAAGTCTATCTATATCTTCACCTAGACTGCCATAGAAATCACCTAATAGTGAATGAAGACTTTCAAACTGTGGGCCCCTAACATTCCAATGAGCTTGCTGTACGCTATGGTAATGGGCTATTAAATCATAAAGACGAGCTTGTATTTCAGAATTTACCTGACTAGCATTTTCTAGTTTTGGTACACTCGAACTTAATTTTAAATTGAAATTTTCTTGTGCATAGCTGTTTAAGCCGATGACCAACATTGTAATAAATAATAACTTTTTCATAATTTTTTTTCTACAATTTCGAAATTTAATTATGCATTTAATGTTAAGAGGGATTTAAACTTTATGCAACGAATAGTTAATGATTAAGGGAATTATATTATTTGCATTGAAAGATTAATTTAAATTAAATTATGGAATTACGTATTATTCTGAAGAAAGCTTAAGCCTATAATCATATTTTCAATTCTTTGTAAATGATGTAAAAAGCCATGAACAATACAAACCATCCAAATGCTTTTTTTAGTTTTTTGCCATCTACAAAATTATTCAACCAAATTCCTATAAAAATACCAATTACTGAAATTGCGGTAAAAATTAATAAAAAAGACCAATCTATATGATACATCTGAACATCTCCTAAAAATCCGATGAGTGAATTTATGGCTATTATAAAAAGTGAAGTGGCTACGGCTTTTTTCATTGGCAACTTTGCCATAAGCACCAATGCCGGAATTATTAAAAAACCTCCTCCGGCGCCAACTATTCCAGTTATAAGCCCTATGAAGAAACCTTGAATCATCAATACTATATTGTCGCTTTTTTTTACTTCTTGTTCCGCAATTATTTCTTTTTTACTATTACGAATCATTGTTACTGCTGCCAGAAGCATTATAACAGCGAAGAATATCATAATGGCCAAGCTTTTAGTGACCGTAAAATTTCCAATCTCAAAAAGTTGGTTCGGGATTGCAGGAATTAAATAAGCCCTTGTTAAATAAACTGCTGTAAAAGCTGGGATAGCAAAAATGATTGCCGTTTTGAATACAACCCTACCCTTCATCATGTTTTTAACAGCTCCAACTAATGAAGTTGTTCCGACAACAAACAATGAATAAGCCGTAGCAATAACGGGATTTAATGAGAGTGCATATACTAATATGGGTACTGTAAGAATTGAACCACCTCCACCAATCAATCCTAAAATAAGACCAATAAATAGTGCTCCTATGTATCCAAAAATTTCTATTAATTCCATCCGAATGTCTTAGTTTTTACAAATATAAAGTGCCCAACAATCAAATTTGGTGACTGATGTTACAGGACTTCAATAAAACTACGGTGTAATTTAATTTTATTATCATTTTCCATTTTTTTGAGCAATCTTGAAACTACTACACGGCTTGTATGAAGATCATTTGCTACTTCTTTATGAGTAGCAAATATGTGTTTACTGTTTAAAATTTTTATTTTATTATCAAGATAATTTTCCAATCGTTCATCCATATTGTTAAAAGCAATGTTATCCAAACTTTCCAAAAGTTCCATCATACGTGTATGATAACTTTCAAAAATGAAGTTTCGCCAAGACTTATATTTTCCAGACCATTCTTCAATAATTCCCACAGGAATCATAAGTAGCTCAACATCTGTTTCGGACACAGCACGGATTTCACTTTTAGTATTTCCCACACAGCAACTCATTGTCATTGCGCAAGTGCTGCCCTTTTCAAGATGATACAATAATAATTCATCTCCATTTCCGTCTGGACGCATTATTTTAATACTTCCAGAAAGCAATAATGGCATTGTTTTTATATACTGCCCGGGTTTCATCAAATCTTTTCCTTCCGGTATTTCCATAAAAATACCAACTTGACTAATTTCATCTAAAAGCGCTGGTTCAAATTGTGAACCGAAATATTTTTTAAGATCGTGAATCATTACTTATTTTTTGCCATTGATTAATTTTTGAATAACTGGAACTGAAATTGATTTTTAATCTACTCTCGTATTAATTATGAAACTACTAAAGAAAATAAAGCACCAATATAATACATACTCGCACCAATGTTATTTCAAATATAAGGTTAACAACATAAATAGCAACTGCAATAGCAAATACAACTTAACAAACTACACATCAATATCCACTCAAGAATTACTCATAAATAGATTAAAAATTTATTTCCAAATATGCGGATCATAAAGTCCTTTGCAACATAAATTAAGCGATAACAATACCGTAATTTTGAATAATATTAAACTGAAATAAATTTGATTTAAAAATACGGTCAATGTCCGAAAAAAAAGTAAGCATATTAAGCGCATTCAAAACAATTATTTGGCCAAGGAGAAAACTGGTATTTATAGGTTTGATTTTAATCGTCATTAGTAAAGCCGCTAGTTTTGTGGCGCCTTTGTCCCTTAAATATTTAATGGATGATATTATTCCGAATAAAAATGTTGAATTTCTAAAAATCTTGGTTGCTGTAGTAGGAGCGGCTATTTTAATTCAAGCGGTAACCTCGTTTTTATTAACAAAAATATTGAGCATACAGGCCCAATATATGATTTCTGAATTAAGGGCACAAGTTCAAAAAAAGGTATTATCCTTACCCATTAGTTTTTTTGACAATACTAAATCAGGCGCTCTGGTTTCGCGTATAATGACCGACGTGGAAGGCGTCCGTAACCTTATAGGTACAGGCTTGGTACAATTGGTTGGTGGCACGATAACAGCGTGGTGTCTTTGATACTACTCTTACGAATTAGCTGGACAATGACGGTTTTTACTTTAGTTCCACTAATAATTTTTGCGTTGATTGCACTTAAGGCATTCAAAATTATACGGCCAATTTTCAGGAATCGCGGTGTCATCAATGCAGAAGTGACCGGAAGATTAACTGAAACCTTGGGCGGTGTAAGAGTCATCAAGGGCTTCAATGCGGAAGCGCAGGAAAATAGAATATTCGAGGAAGGTGTTGAGCGTCTGTATCAAAATGTGAAAAAAAGTTTGACTGCTACGGCTTTTATGACCAGTTCAGCAACTTTCTTGTTAGGATTGGCAACCACTGGAATTATGGGAATAGGTGGCTATAAAATTATGATGGATGAATTGACAATCGGTGATTTTTTGACATTTACATTTTTATTGGGATTGATGATAGCGCCAATTGTGCAAATGAGCAACATTGGCAGTCAATTGACAGAAGCGCTTGCAGGTCTTGATAGAACAGAGGAATTAATGAATATGACTCCAGAATCTGACGAAGAAAATCGAACAGAGCATTTAGAGAATTTTGAAGGCCATATCGTATTTAATGATGTGTCTTTTGCTTACGAAGAAAATAAAGAGGTTTTACACAATATCAATTTTGAAGCGAATTCTGGCGAGGTCATTGCCTTGGTGGGTAGTTCGGGTTCTGGGAAAAGTACGATTGCAGGATTGGCAGCAACGTTTTTAAACCCGCAATCAGGAACAATTACCGTCGACGGGCAAGATATTTCAAAAGTCAATCTAAATAGTTTCAGGAAACATCTTGGAGTTGTGTTACAGGATGAATTTCTTTTTGAAGGCACCATTCGGCAGAATATCTTATTTCCAAGACCGAATGCTACAGAAGAAGAATTGAAGGCTGCAGTAAATGCTGCCTACGTAAACGAATTTACTGATCGTTTCGAAGACGGTTTGGATACCTTAATTGGCGAGCGAGGCGTAAAATTATCTGGTGGCCAACGCCAACGGATTGCCATTGCAAGAGCTGTTTTGGCAAACCCAAAAATCTTGATTTTAGATGAAGCCACTTCCAATCTTGATACGGAAAGTGAAGCCTTGATTCAAAAAAGTTTGTCAGAATTGACCAAAGGAAGAACAACATTTGTTATCGCACACCGTTTAAGTACGATTAGAAAAGCAGACCAAATTTTAGTCATAGAAAATGGTCGTATTGCCGAACAAGGAACCCACGAGGAACTGATTGCAACAGAAGGACGGTACTACAATCTGTTCACTTATCAGGCGAGGATTTAATATAATTTTTTTATATAAAATATTAATCTCAAGATTTCATATTTTTTTGTCGAATGTACTTTATTAATTTAATGGTATAAAACAGCATCTAAGAAACGCTGATGCTGATCATTTTTGATTCAATCAGGAATTATATTTTACTATTCATACTTTGTAATATGCGATAAATAATACAAAAAAAAGTCAAAAATATAATTAGAACTAAAATTTTTATAATATTCTGATTATTAGAATTTATCTTCTTCGGATGTTTCAGTTTTATCAGTTTTCTTCTTTCCTGAAAAAACAAAGCTTAAAACTAGCGCTGTAAGACCAACGCATAACACAGCAAAAAATATAATAATTGCCGTACCCATATTCCAATTTGCTAGCGGTAAAAATATTTGTGTCATAATTGTACTATTTGTTATTTGATAATTCCTATTTGTTTGGTGTCACTAAATTGCAATTATAATTGGCATCAACGCTTTCTATCATTTTTTTTGGAGAAATATATGGAATACCTAAACCCATTCCACGAACTATAAATAAGCAACCAATTACTATAACAAAAACCGGGATAGCTCTCCGAATTCGTTGCCGAACTTGTCCGTTTAAAAAGTTTCCTAAATAAATGGCTGAAGTCATTAAAGGCACGGTTCCCAAACCAAATAGCGCCATATACAAACTGGCGTCCAGCGCATCTCCTGAAGCAATTGCACCAAAAACAGAAATATAAACTAGGCCACAGGGCAAAAACCCGTTTAAGAAACCAATCGTTAAAAATGTATCTGCAGTTTTCTTTTTCAACGCTTTTCCTAAAGATGATTTCACTTTTGAAATTATTTTAAAGATTGGTTTTGAAAAATTGTATTTATTAAAAGTTTTCTGCGGAATTAAAACGACAAGAATCATTAATATTCCTATGCCAATTGAAAGCTGTTGTTGCATTCCAAACAGATTCAAACTTTTACCAACCAAGCCAAAAACCAATCCGATTAAGCTATATGCCAAAATCCGCCCGAAGTGATAAATAAAAATTTGAATGAACTTTTTTAAATTGTTACTTCTATCTACTGGCAATAAAAATGCAATAGGCCCGCACATTCCCACACAGTGAAAACTACCTAATAAGCCAAACATAAATGCGGTTGCCAACAAAGTTTATGGTTTATGGTTTCAAGTTAAATTTTAGTTGAATTAACAATTTATCGGATATTCATCAGAGCCGAAATATCAATATGTAATTTCCTTTTTGTACAAATAATCTACTCCTTCGTATTTCCATTTTATGATTGTGTTCCAACGGCCGGCCACCAAACTATTGTCAGGTATGAGCAAATTTTGGTTAGTCAACTCCAATGGAAGTTGAAAATCCAGTTGTTTGTTGGACGGCCTGTATAGAAACACGGTACCTTCAACTTTTGAATAATCTATATTATTCGGAAATGTAAGCAAATAGCCATCAGTATTCTTTTGTCCAGAAATTTTACTTTCTAGATTATTTGAATTGGTTTCCGCCTCCATTTCCTTTTGAAAGATCATTTCTTTTTGGTAGTATTCTTCCGTCACCAAATCATAATCATACCTTTTATCTGTACTAATTTTAATGACGAAAAAAAGTATGAAAGCAACAAAAAGAGACATTCCGATTACTATACCTGTACCCCAATTTATTTTCATTATTCTTTTATTTATTTTTTTGTAAATCAAAATATCAATCAACTAACAACCATTTTATTTATAACTTCTCGGTCCTAAAAATGTAACACTTGTTGTTTCAATTAAATTGTCTCCACTATATACTTCAATTACAGCTCTATTTTTATCACCACTTAAAGCTGAATTATTGATTTCAATAAATAGTGTACCTTCAGCTAATCCTTGAGCAGGCACAATTAACTCACCTTGTTTTACTGTATTTAAAGTTCCTTTTGGAGATTTTAATTTAAAATGAACATCTTTAATATCATTGGATGTTTTATTTAACAACTTATACGTAAAGACATTACTGATAATATTGTTATTCTTATGTTCATATAATTGACCTGGCAAACGCAAAACATTTGCTTCAACATCACTTCTTAGAAATAAAATTCCTACAAGAAAGCCAACTAATATCAATAATACGGCTGTATAACCTTTTAATCTTGGGGTGAATTTGAATGGTGCTTTCTTTTCAATATTATCTTCGCTGGCATATCGAATTAAGCCTTTTGGAAGATTTACCGCCTCCATTATACTATCACATTCATCTATGCAAGCTGTGCAGTTTACGCATTCCAATTGCGTTCCGTTACGAATATCAATACCTGTTGGGCAAACATTTACGCACTGAAAACAATCTATACAATCGCCTTTTCCGGAAGCTTCCCTATCTTCATTCTTTTTGAATTTTGCGCGACCTATTTCTTTTTCGCCTCGCTTAAAATCGTACGCTACAATTATAGATTTATTATCAAGTAAAACTCCTTGTAACCTACCGTACGGACAAGCTATTATACAAACCTGCTCACGAAACCAAGCAAAGACAAAATAGAATACTGATGTGAAAATTACAAGCGAAATTAAGGTGCTAATATGATTAAATGGTCCTTCAAAAACGTATTGTAGCAATCTGTCGCTGCCTATAAAATAAGCCAGAAAAACATTTGCAATTAAAAATGAAATAATAAAGAATATAAACCACTTAAGGCTTCGCTTTTTTATTTTTTCTGCATCCCATTTTTGTTTGTCTAACCGTATTTGTGCGCCCCGATCTCCATCTATCCAATATTCTATTCTGCGAAAAACCATTTCCATAAAAATGGTTTGTGGGCAAATCCAACCGCAGAAAATACGTCCAAACGCAGCAGTAAAAAATATGACGAATACCACACCGATAATCATCATAATTACAAAAATGTAAAAATCTTGTGGCCAAAATGGAAAGCTCAAAATATTGAAACGTCTTTCGAGCACATTAAAAAGCATAAATTGATTTCCGTTAATTTTAATGAATGGCGCGGCAAATAAAATAGCAAGCAAAACATAACTTACGTATTTACGATATTCATATAGTTTACCGGATGGCTTTTTTGGGTATACCCAAGCCCTTTTACCGTCTTCGGTTAAGGTACCAAGCGTGTCGCGAAAGCGTTCATTTTCTGGAGTATCCAAATTAGATTTGAGGTTTTAGATGTTAGATATGAGACTAGACTTTTATATTTAATTTGACATAGGATTAAATGACCTACGATTTATAGAATGTATGCATAAATAGGCTAAATACGATTTTTAAATATTATCGGAAACCGGTCAAAGAGCCCCTCGACAAGCTCAGGATAAACTAAAGCCGAAGTGCAATTTCGATTTCAATCTTATTTTTGAGTTCTCAATTATTCTACAGTACCATCTGAAACCTCAACACTTACAGCAGTTGAATCTGTTACTTCAACATTCATTTCTTTAGTAGACACATCTGGGTCTTGCCACAAATCGCCTTCAGCTTCTTTTGGTTCGGCTGGCGTCGTGCCTTGTAAGGTTAGCACGTAACTTGCAACTTGCGCCATTTCACTCGGTTTTAAATCTGCTTTCCAGGAAACCATTCCTTTTCCTGCACGACCACCTTCACTAATTGTGTGGAATACATTTTTAATACCGCCACCTAAAATCCAATAATCATCAGTAAGGTTTGGTCCAATTCCGCCGCCACCATCA
>JBBSOK010000059.1:0-17677 GCA_038259825.1 Flavobacteriales bacterium | reverse complement strand
TAACAGTGAAAATCCATTTGGTGCCATAGTTTCCTCTCCTGTAATAGGGTTTACAGCTTCAGCTTCCTCTCCTTCAAAAGTTTTATATTGTAAGTTTTGTATTTCATAACCACCCATTATGCGCCACCTTCCATCACCGATTGCATAATCAGCTTTTAAGTTGAGCATATATTCGGTTTCTCTAAATCTATTGGATAATGCATCTGTTACGAAAGCTGCCTCTCCTGCACCTCCTGGACGCAACGTTTTTCTTGCACTATCGTATTCATCATACGTATCAAATGTCGTAGTTGGGTCAGACGGTAAGCTTAAATCATCGAGAGTTGCTTCAGTAAGCCCAAAATATAGATTAGCTGGATTTTGTTGAACTTTTACATCTATTTTAAAACGCCATCTTGTTCCTTTATAATAAGGAACATCTAAAGACAATACTAATTCTCTTGCATTAGAAGTGTAATAAGCTGCATTAGCCTTTAATTTAGCCAGATATGGTGTGTAAGGAAATAGTGGATTTGTGCGTTCTCCATTCCAGTAGACATTGCTTCTAATACCAAAACCGAAACCAGTAACTGGGTCTGATGAAAAATCTGGAATTCCCGTTAGAAATGTACCTTCACGTTTCTTTGCAAGGTCTTCATCAGACATTTTTCTCGATTTAATAAAAGAAAGGGAATCTTGTACTTGTGCATAAATTGATTGAACTGATACTATTAAAGCTAAACTTAAAATTATTCTTATTTTATTCATTTACTCTTTTTTTGTAATATTTAAACTAACTTCTTTTTATGACTGTAATAAACTAAAACGCTCAAAAGAGCTATACTCACTAAAGTTGCGGAAATTGTACCTAAATCCAAACCGCCTTCTGTTGTTGTTTTTGTGAGTAAGTCACCAAAGGTTGCACCAAATGGACGCGTGAATATAAACGCAATCCAAAACAGAACTAGGTGATTTATTTTAGTTGCATAATGTAAAAGCAGAACAATTAAGATTATACCAGCAGTTACTATTGCACCTTGCAAATAACTCAATCCCATATTATCGCTCAAAAAATCGCCAAAAGCTGTACCCAAGCTATTAGAAAGTAAAATTGCAATCCAATAAAAAAGTTCTACTTTTTTATTAAAAATGGGATACACTTTAATTTTTCCAATTTTATTATTCCAAATCCAAAGCATATTCAAAAGCAACGTTATTAAAATTAATGAACCTGCGAGATAACCTAAATGAAGTGTTCTATCCATTAAATCTGATATTTCGGTACCAACTGTTGTTGTACCAACAATAACCAACCAAAACAAAACGGGAATGTATGTTTTCGCTTTAAGCTGTATAGCTAAAACCATAAGAAAAAACACGCCAGTTATTGCAAGTCCAATTGAATAACCAAGATTTAGCGTGTGAGCTAAAAGGTCACCTAATGTTTCGCCTAAAGTCGTAGCAATAATTTTCATTATCCAAAAAAGCAAAGTGATTTTTGAAACTTTGTTTACATTATCTGCCACTATTTTATTTGAATTCATTGTTTTCGAAAATTTTAAATTTTCACTAATTTAAACTTCCAATTACTTTTATTTTTCTTTCATCGTTCCATTCTTAAATCGCTCACTTGCAGTTTGGTAGTAAGAAATGGTTAATTCTTCTAGTGTTTTATCACTTGTTTTTCTTTCTTTTAAATTTTTAGCTTCAGCATCCCAATCAAATTGTTTTATTTTTTTTCTGTCATTTAATTGTGTGAAAATTCCATTTTTTAATAAGCCAACGGTTCTATAATTTCCAATTAAGGCACGTTCTTCGTCTTCCTTCAATATTGAAATATCTTTTCCGTAAAGCGCTGTTTTATAATTCCAATTTAAATAGCCAAATAATGTTGGCATAATATCTATTTGAGAGGCTAGCTTGTTTACGTTTTGCGGGTTGTTATCTTTCAAATTATAGATAAAAGCAGGAATGTGATGTTTGTCTATCGTAATTTCCCATCTGCCTGCACTACTTGCGCAATGGTCTGCAATTACCACAAAGACAGTGTTTTTAAACCAAGATTTTGTTTTTGCAGTTTTTATAAAATTAGTTAGTGCATAATCGGTGTATTTCACAGCAGATTCACGTGTGCCTTGCGGCAAATCAATTTTGTTCTCTGGGAATGAATACGGTTTATGGTTAGAAGTTGTCATTACAAAATTGAAAGTAGGCTCGTCGCTAGATTCTCTTTTATCTAGATTCTTTATCAATTTATTATAAATATCTTCATCGCAAACTCCCCAAGCGTTTTCAAAAGTTACTTCTGCATCTTCAATATTTGTTCGTTTGGTTGTAATTTCATCAGAGAGTGGATTTCCCCTATTTCTATCTATTATATTAAAACCTTGTCCACCAAAAAAACTGTTCATATTATCAAAATATCCATCGCCGCCGTAGTAAAAATTTAGGTAGTACCCTTTTTGCTTTACAACACTTGCAATTGAATATAATTTGTCATTATTTGGCCTTCTAACAATACTATTCCCCGGCGTTGGTGGCACGCTTAACGTTATGGCTTCCATACCCCTAATAGTTCGTGTACCCGTTGCATACATATTGCTGAACAAAATACTTTGCTTTGCTAAAGAATCTATGCCTAGCGTTATATTTTGGTCATTACCGAAAGTTTCCATAAAGTCTGCGCTGAAACTTTCTATACAGATAAGTACAATATTTGGTTTGCTTTCTGTGCTGTCTGTTTTAACATTTCGAAGTAAACTTTCAGTATTTTCTGAAATAAATTTTTGGTTTTTCTGAAGCAATTCTTCACGAATAATGGCAAATGCGTTTTTAGATTTTACATTCGGATAAAACAGATTATAATCCATTTCATTAGACCTGTAAGCGGCAAAAAAAGAATAGACACCATTTTTTGAAAGCTCATTATTATATGTATTGTTGCTCGTTTCAGCCATATTATTCTTTGTGAAGAAAACATAAACTGTGGCTAAAATGCCTAAGAAAAACAACTGCAATAATCTTTGAGAAAAAGCTGTATTGCTATTGAAAGTTCTTTGTAAAATTTTGAATTTAAAAAATAAGAATATCGTACCCACGCAAAGCAGCAATAGGACTAAAATTAATAACGGCAGCGAATATGATTGATTAATATTTTCTATAACCTCGTAGGTATAAATTAAATAATCTACGGCAATAAAGTTATAACGTGTCGAAAATTCTTCCCAAAAAGGAAATTCACCTAAAAATGAAAAGTAAACGATAAATAATAATAAAAATAATGTGAAATAAGTAATGATTTTATCTACCCAAGACCCGATGAATTTTGTAGGCATTAGCGTAAGATATATTGCATAAATAATCGAGAAGAAAACCGCCACACCAAAATCAAAAATAAAACCGACTGCAAAAATTTTTAGGATTGAAAATAGCGAGGTATCCATTTCGCCAAATGAAAATAGTGTAAAACTAATTCTGACAATAAATGCAAAAATTAAATACAAGCCGATTAAGGTGTAAAGCGCCGCAAAACGACCTTTTATCAATTTTTTCAACATATTAAAAAAAGTAAGGTTTATAAATAAGAATGATAACAATAAAGCAAAAAATAGCGGCGAAGGTGACCGCACCAGCGGCAATATCTTTAACAAAACCAATTTGCGAATGCCTTTCTTTATGCACAAAATCTGAAAGTTTTTCAACAGCTGTATTCAATCCTTCAATGCTTAAAACAAGCCCAATTGCTAGACTTTGGTTAATCCAATTTTGAGTAGAAATATTAAAATAGAACCCCGCCGCAATAATTATTGAAAAAATGAACAACTGAGCCATCACACTGTGTTCGGTTTTAATCAACAGAAAAAAACCTTTAAAAGCGTATCGAAAACTTGCTAATCTTCCTTTGAAGAATTGTTTCATTTGTTTTAAAATTTATAAGTAAAACCCAGCATATGATCACCTTCAATATTTGAATAGGAAAGCTCCATATGTTCTTGTTGATATTCGGTTGTAAAAAGTAGATTACTTCCCAAACCAATAGCCGCGCCAGCCAAAACGTCAAGTATATCGTGCTTTTTACTATCAATCCTACTTGCTGCGGTAAAACCTGCTAGAGCATACGATGGTAGTGCGTATTTTAAACCGTAACGCCTATGTACGTATCCTGCACTATGAAAAACAGTTGAAGTATGACCTGATGGAAAAGAGTTATCGTTGCTCATATCCGGACGTTGTTTGTTTACGGCTAACTTTAAACCATAAGTGACACCAACAGTTAGCAAAAATCCTTTTGTAAATTGCCAAGCACCTTTTTCATCCCCAATTATAAAACTTGTAGCTAACGTTGTTACAGGCAAAGCAATTAATACAAAGTCACCAATTTTTTGAGTAGTTCCAATTTCGGGTTTAGTTTCGCTTGTGTCCTGCGCTTGTAGCTGCAAGGTTAATAAACTTATTGAAAGGCATAGCACTAAAGTAAAATTGCGATGCAAAAAGGTGTATTTCATTAATACGTGCTTGAATTGTTGTTCAAAGAACGTAAGATTGCTAAAGTTAAGTATAACGGAAAGGTGCAGAACAATTTATCTGCACAAAGTGGATATTTTAAAGAAGTGTTTTCTTGTATTGGGTAGGAGTTAAACCCTTGTATTTCTTAAAGATGGCATTAAAAGAAGACTTTGAATTAAAACCTACCTCTGTAGCAATTCCCAAGAGTGTAAAATGATTATTCTGGTCGTTTTTCAGCCTAAAAACAAACTCTTCAACCCGATATTGATTGATAAAATCTTGAAAATTTGTATCCATATGTTCGTTCAAAACTTCCGAAATATATTGACGTGGAATATTCAGTTTTTCGGAAACATCCACAACAGATAATTTGTTGTTGAGGTACAATTTATCGGTTTCCATTGAGCGTATTAAATCTGCTCTGTATTGTTCAATAAGTTTCGGGTTGAGATTGGAATTTTTGTATTTGTTGGTTTCAAACCTTGGTAAGATATCCCTTTTTTTTGCTAACATCTGGAAAGCAATAAAATAAAATAAAAATGCCACCACCAATAAAAGATAGGTGTTGAAGTTTTGGTCGCTGAAAAATGGCAACTCTACGATTCCAAAAGTTTTGAGAATATCGTTTACCGATGAGAACACAAACAAAATAGCAATGGGAATAGCAAAATAGATAATCCAATGTTTCTTTTTGTTAGTAATTATAGTTTGAATAATCGCCAATAAATAAACTAAAATTGCCAATTCAGATGCAATCTCAAAAATCTCTATAAACAGATTTTGTTCAACCAGATAGATTTCTATTCCTTCAATAATAAAATAGACGATATTGGGAATAAAAAATAGGTAATCAAGTTTAGCAAATTGTTCGTTTTCTTTTTTATAATAGCGAAAAAACAGAAACAAGAATGTTACAAAAAGTGAGCTATCAAATAAAAACCAATCTGCCTCTGGCACAAACATATTATTTTCGTCGTCACCAGCAATGTAAAGCAACACAGAAAGCAAGCTCCCAAACAACAACCAAAATGTAGTTTTTTTGTAGTCTTTACGATTTATAAACAAAACAGCAAGGACAAAAATACCTTGCAATAAAGCAATTATTTGGATTGTTTTAAGCATTCATTTTAATTAATATTTGGCAAGGTAAAAAAAATTGTAGTTATTTCACCATTCCATACACTTTTACGCCACCTACTTGAGCCAACGCAAAAAAGAGTATTCCAATAAATTGTAAATGAAACATTCTGTAAGAAAACTTTTGAGAAATTTTAGTACTTTCAAAGAAGATTTTAAAAACGGAATTAAGGTTTAGAAATAAAAGTATCAATTGAGATAAAACTATAGGAAAACTACAAAATTAGAACTAAAAAAAATACTTTGTACAGACCCAGTAATGGTTCATACACAACAACATTACCCATAATTATGAAAAAAATCCAAGAACGATTATTAGTATTCATTTTTTTTACAATTTCAATTATCGGATTTTCACAAGACGTTGCATTTTTTAATGCAGATGGATTTTTCTCAATTGGAACTCAAATAAACAGAACAGCATCCATAACCTTATTTGATGTAAATGAAGATGGAAATTTAGATGCGCTTGTTGCCAACGGCAGACATTGGGCAGAACAAAATTATATTTATTACGGCGACGGTAATGGGGGTTTTAAAGTAGCCCAACCTATTGGTAAATTTCTTGAAGCATCTTATTCCATAAAAAGTGCAGATTTCAATAATGACGGGTTTATGGATATAGCAGTAGCTAACGACAATATTCAGAGTAAAATATATTTTGGTTCGGCAAACGACCAATTTGATACAGAAACCACTTTTGGTTCCATAGCACCTTCACGAAATCTTGAAATTACTGATATTGATAAAGATGGAGATTATGATCTAATCCTTTCAAATAGAAAAGCCTTAAATGAAATCTGTTTAAATGATGGTACGGGAAATTTTGAAAACAACATCTATTTCGGGGCAGATACCGACCAGACAATTCAAACAAAAATTGTAGATATAAACAAAGATGGTTTTTTAGACTTACTTACAGCAGAAAGACAGAATACAAATAAAATCTATCTAAATGACGGAAAACAGAACTTTTTAAAAACAATAGAATTTGGTAATGAAGCAGATGAAACTCGCTCTATTGACGTAGGCGATTTTGATAACGACGGTTTTTTGGATATAGTAGCAGGAAATTTAGGTTCAAAAAATAGCATTTATTATGGCGACAAAAATTTGACTTTTAAGCGTGTTTTCGAATTCAAAACAGAACGACAAACGGCATCGATTAAAGTAGCTGACTTAAATAAAGATGGATATTTAGATATAGTTGAAGGAAATTCAGAAGAGCGTAATTATGTTTATTTAGGTCAAAAAAATGGGGAATTTATTGAAATTGGTTTACGGGAAGATTTAAAAGACGATACGTATAATATTGAAATAGGAGATCTAAATAATGATGGATTTCCAGATATAGTAGAATCGAATTCCGGAGCTTTAAACTTGTATTACAGAACGCAAAAAAAATAACTGTAGGCATCACCGTATTTAAACCATAGCACAGTCTGTACCTATTTGGAGAAATTAGGACTAAAATTAGCCACATCCGATATATACAATTCTACTCACTTTAAAAAAACAAGATATATTGTAACAAATTAGTTGATTACCTCACTAATCCATAGAATATAAACTTACTATTAAATGAAATAAAATAAAGGAACAAACTTATTATTGGTAGGATTGGCGCTTGTAGTAATTGGGATGACAATGTTATCTAATTATAAAATTATGCAGTATACCAGTATGATTGTTGGATTATTAATTATGATTTATAGCGTTTTTATAACAGATAAGTTTAGGAAAAGCCAAAAGGATATAAAAGAGTAAAACTTAATTGAGATTCTCACGACCGGTATATAAATGGTCTGTAAAACTAAATTAAACGAATTCCACTACTACTGTATTTAATCAGTTTTAGTATTATAAACCTCTCTGGCGCACTTCTGCAAGCGTAGTTTTATAAAACAAGTCTATTCGCTACGCAATTATTTAGAAAAGAAAGACTAGACAATAGTCTTAGTCTGTACTCTGCTAATTTTGGCGGTTTATTTAATAATCAAGCTATACGAGCTACTATAACCAAAGATGGCTGTTTGCATTGTTTTATTTATATTTAACCGTTAAGAACGGATGTGGGGTATATTTGTAGGTATAGCTGCATGTTGCCAGTAATTTGAAAATGAACATTCTGAAGAAAATATTAATTGTAATTATAATTTTAAACTGTGGATATGTCTATTCGCAGGAAATGAATGACTTTGAAAAAGAAAGTAGAATTAAAGCGGATTTAGTGTTTGAAAAAATCGCAGAATCTCAATCTGAAAATCTACCTTATTTATTATTTAGTAGTGCAAATTGGAATTATCTAATCATAATTGACCGAAAGACACATTACACGCAAATCAAAGCTATTCTGAAACCAAATCAGAGCGTAGAAATTGAATCTATTATATCAATAAAAAAATCAACTGAAATTTTACAAGACGCATTTGATAAATCTCTTTATCAAAAAGATTTTATTGGATTCGAATCGGATTTTTTTAAAAATGGTTACGAATTAGCAAGTGGAGCAACAACATATTTCGTAATGAAAGATAATAATCGAACCCGATTTGGAGAATCAAGTTTATCATTTATAGTCAAACCAAATCCAATCAAAGCGGAAATATATAATTATTTAAGAAACAAAATGTTGAACGAATAAAAACTACTGGCAACACCGTGTATAAACCATTGCTGGGTCTGTGCTCATCGGGAAAATTCCTGCGGAATTTTCCAGCGTAGTTTTGTACTTGGGATGGTTCGTGCTTTCACACCCAACGGTCCATACACATAAAACGTTGGCAATAATATAAAAAACAAAAATTATGAAGACAATACTTGGAATATTCGGAATAATTGTATTATTAATTTCTTGCGAAACTTCTGATAATGAACCGTATCAGAATTTTAACGATGCGGATTATCAATTAATACCTGAACAATATCAAAATACCGAAAAGGTTTTTAGATTTAAAGACCAACAAAATAATATTATACAAATAAGGTCTCTATATTATAATTTGAAAAAAGAATTTGAAAGCGGATATGGTTTTGGTCAACCTACTCAATCTGACAGTTATTATTATGACAATTTGTGGATAGGACTTGAACTTATGGATGTTGATATATCTAACCAAAACGGTGGAGGATGTAATGAAGTTTCCATTCACATTAATAAAGTTGGGGATGGACGTTTATCTACTGAAATGACAATTCCTTACTATGACGGGACTTTTTGTTTAGGAAATGGGTTTCAAGAATTTTCACCATTTGAAAACTTAATTCAAATGGAGTTTAACGGTGTTATTTATTCAAAGATTCAAATTATAATCCCTAATGACTTTTTTACATTTTATGAAAACTCTACAATTGATAAAGTATATTACGATATGGATAATGGAATTGTTGGTTTTGATGATACAGTAAATGATTTAGAATTTAGACTAATAAACGAATAAATACTATTACCAACAACATATATAAAACATAGTGCGAGTCATTGCTAACACATAGGTGCGGGCATTTTTGGAAAATCGCCAAATTTTTAAATTTGACGAATTGCCAAGAATAAAATAATTAGTAAAATTTAAAAATTCGGCTTGTGCTTATCTGAAAAGTAGTCGCTTATTTTCTGCACTACGTTTCATATACAAACCCTTAACGAACATTGAACCCACGAATATGAAAAGAACATTTTTACTGATATTAATTCTTGTTTTTTCAATTACGGAAACTTTCGCTTGTAGTTGTATTGAAACGAACGAATCTTTATCCAAAAAAGTTGAAAAAGCATTTACTCAAGCTGATTTTATTATAAGTGGAAAAGTTGTTGAAATTAATATTTTGAATAAAGCTAGAATGAAATCTTCTGCTGACCCAATAATTTACAAATTTGAGATTACAAAAGTCATTAAAGGAAAAATTGAAAAGGAAATTATTGAAATCGCATCTCAAACAAGTGGAGCGAGTTGCGGATATAAATTTGAATTAGGACAATCTTATTTAGTTTATGCACGAAAATCATCTCAGTTCGCTGAAATGACAAAAAATGAATTTGATTTTGTAACTAGCCTTTGTACCAGAAATCAAAAGCTGAACAAAGTTCACAAAAAGGAATTGCGAAATCTTATAAAACTGAATTGTAAAAAAGAGAAATAACTATTGCCAACACAGTGAATTAAAATTGCTGGTGTTGTGCTAAAACAAAGCTCGTTGCACATTTGCTAAGTCTGAATTTCCTTTGGTAATTCCTCGCACGCAAATCCGTAACTAACCATACACAAAACGTCTAGCGGCATTTTATGACACCCAGCATTAACGACAAGATATCTCTTTTTTTTTCCTCAATTATTATTTTAACAATTGGGTACATATTCTATGCGTTTCTAACAGGGCAATTTGAAAAGCACAAATCTTGGGTCAACTCGGTTGATGTTAATGAAAAAGACATTGTTGTAAGTGCAAGTGAAAACGAATTATTCCTTTGGAATAAACGCAAGTGTACGGATAGATTAATTGGGCATACTAAAGCTATAAAGACAGTAGTTTTTTCTCATAGCGGACAACAAATTGCAAGTGGGAGTGTTGATAAAGCAATTAAAATATGGTCAACTACAAGCAAAAAGGCAATTAAAACCCTAAAAGGACACAAGGAAGGAGTAATAAAAGTTGAATTTAGCAATTCAGACAAATACATTATTAGTGCTGGCTATGACAAAAAGATATTTATATGGGATTGGATGAACAGTAAAATCGTAAAGGAATTTAAAACGAAGTACACATACTTTTCAATTAACAATAACGACGTTTTAGCATATAGAGATAGTTCCTGTACATTAACACTTTTTGATTTAAAATCATTGTCAGAAATAAAAGTAGTTGGAAATTTTTGTGGTTATCCAGTATTCCATCCACAAAAAAATATGATTGCAGTTAAAGATAGTATGTTCACTTTTATAGATTTAAACTCAAATAAAGTATTATCTACTCTCAATATAAAAAGAGAGAATTCTGGTCTTGAAGTAAGCACCTTCAAATTTACACCTGATGGAAAGTATTTAGTTGCAAGTTTGTGGGGTGGCGACATTGAAATATGGGATTGGCAAAAACAACTGCTAATACAAACACTTAGAGGACACATTTTAAATTCTGTTAACGATTTATCATTTAATAACAAGAAGCAACTAATCAGTGCATCGGGTGACAGGTCTTTAAAGTTTTGGGACTTGACAACGGGAGATTTAAAAATGATTGTCGGCAATGGTTTATTCAAATCAAAACTGAATGGACTTTTATCAATTTCTATTCTTCTGACTTTAATTGCAGGATTTTGGGCGTTGACAAAAAGCATAGACAATAAAATTTCCTCATATATCTTACTTTCAATTTTGGCAATTTGGAGTTTAGGGTTTGGCTTGGTTTTATATTATTATAAATCTATTTCAACAAAATATGCAACACCTATTATTTGGACAACAACAGTGTTCTCTGGACTTTTCTTTCTCTCTGTATATTTTAGCTGGCTTGCCATTTTCACTGTTCCGATTTCCTTGCTATTTTGCTACATAAAAATGATTACCAATAATAACAAAAGCAGCGTTTACATTCCTTTATTAATTAACTTAGTCTTTTGCGGAATACTTTGCTCATTTGTAATATCGACAGGGCTATGGAAATAAAAACATTGTATAACAGGACTAACCCAAAAGGCAAAGTTTCGTTCTCTGCAAATATAATTGTGCAAACCAAAAGTTCAGCACTCCGGGTAAAGTTTAGTGGGAAAATCCCAGCCTTTGGTTAGCTGCAAAACGTTAGCAGTAATTTCAAAAAAATAAGTAAATAAACAAAATATGGTTTTAAAAAGTATAGGTGAATTAGTGCAAGATTCTAATAATTATCCTCTCCAAAAGGATTGGGTAAGCTTAAATGATATTTTAATCCCTTTTTTTGACAAAATTAAACTGCCAATTAGAATTGACAATACAGATTATGAAGGAGGCTGGCAACTTGATGAAATAGATTTAGCTTTATTTAATTTTCTTGAGACGACCACAAATTTTGAACTGAAAGATAAAGTGGCTGAAAGGATTTTTGAAAATTGGAAAGAATATGACCAAGCTGTTGGATATCTTGACGGAATAGAAACTTTTAAGTCAGTAAAAGATAGACCTGAATGGATGGAAGATTCTCTTCAGCATTGTTTGTGGCTTGAAAAACTTACTACCCCTAAAAAAGTTTGGGATTATATAAGACCAAGTGAAATAATTGTAACTAAAGATAGATATAATAAAAAAGAAGGAGTGTTTATTCAAATAATTTGCGAATGTGATTGGGAAGAAGAACACGGATTACAAATTGTATTAAAAAATGGGAGTGAATTTATTAGAGTAAGTGGCCAAGATGGAAACCTATTTGATTACTATGATGAAAACGGACAGAAAATAGAAGAATAATTGCTGCCAACACGGTAAGAAATTAATTGCTAGTTAGTTTCTACTTATAAAGAGCCTTGCGGACTTTCTATATGTGGTTTATTTGTTAGCTTTAGTGCTTAAACCACGCATATAATCTTATACATCAACGTTGTAAATAATTTTGCCCCCTAAGCATTGCCTTCTGAGGCTAACGTCAAAGTGAAAGACAAAGCAACGGAGAGAGATAAAAATTAAATTAGTAATAAATTGATTTCCAATTATTAAAAAATTAGTCAGAATTTAAAGAACATTCTTTACAATAAGAAAATCCTGAATAGATAAAGATGGAAATAAGTAAAATTTTTGGAAGTTGGTCGCCAAGACCATTCAAAATAGTGAAGTGGTATTGGATTGCATTTATACTCTTGACAATAGTAACAATTACTTTTGAAAATTTATCATACCGAACCTTTATTGCGGAAAACAATATTAATGATTATGGGTTTTCAGCTAATTCGCCTAACTTTTTTCCGATAATTGCGATGCAAATATTTTACTTTGTAGAGAATAAATACAACTCTAGAAAATTTGTTAGATGGTGTATTTCAGTTAGTGGATTTGTGATTGGATATGAAATTATACAGATATTTATGCCTAATAGGACGTTCGATTGGAAAGACATTCTTGCAACAATTTTAGCTACCATAATTGGTTATATAGTGCTTAAAATAATACACACTCAAGATGTATATAGCTCCTAACTAATTAGTTCCTGAATGGAATTTAAAAAATATTTACAAGCCCGTTGTGTTTAATGCTAAAAAATGGAAATAAAAAAACTAAAGTACAGACCAGATAAGTACCAAGATAAAAAGCTTAACGCTTCTTGTACTCAATTCGATAAACTTTTGGTGGAATTAAGAACAAAAGAATTACCCGATAAAACAGTACATTCTATTAATGATGGGATTGACCAAATAAACGCTGTTTCAGAATCAGAAAAAGAGCTGAGCAAACAAATTAAAAACACTCAATCTCGCATAATTAAGCTAATTGAGAAAGAACATAAACTTGTGACTAGAAATCATTATCGAAATACTTGGTTGGCACTAGGAATGGCTGCATTCGGAATCCCTCTTGGTGTTGCTTTTGGAGCTAGCCTTGGGAATATGGCATTTCTTGCAATTGGAATACCGATTGGATTGGTAATTGGTATAGCTGTAGGTTCAGGTATGGATAAAAAAGCATTTGAAGAAGGAAGACAGATTGACTTGGAAATAAAACATTAAGCACAATAATGACTTTACAACGACCAAACTAAGAAAATGAAATTGAAAATACTTTTCTTTATAATCACATTAACGCTATTGACATCGTGCAATGGGCAGTCTTCTACTAAGAAAAATAGCATCGAACAGCTTTATGATAAACTTGCAAAAGGCGACACAGTAAAAGAGCTTGGCAACAGTATTATGGTTGTTTATCAAGACAAAAACAATATATATTGGTTTGGTAGTTGGGAAACAGGCATTTATAGATATGATGGAAAGACATTGACTAATTACACAACAAAACACGGTTTACCAAGCAACAGAATTGATGAAATACAGCAAGATGATTCTGGCAACATATACTTCACCAGCTTTTATCCAACGCCGACCATTGTTAAGTTTAACGGAAATACATTTACAACATTAGCTCCAATCTCCAGCAATGATTGGCAACTTAAATCCACAGATTTATGGTTTAAACATATGTACAATTTAGAAAATTACGTTTATCGGTATGACGGTACAACTTTACATAAACTGCAGTTGCCTACGCCACCGAATCTGCCCAATCCTTTTCAAGTATACAGTATTTATAAAGACATAAAAGGAAATATTTGGTTTGGCACAAATCCAGTTGGAGTATGCCGATACGATGGAAAATCATTCCAATGGATTACTGAAGAAGATGTGACGGAGTTTCGCAATGAAGGCGCAAATGGAGTGCGCTCAATTACGGAAGACAAAAATGGCGACTTTTGGTTCAACACTGAATATCGTTATAGTATTTACGACAGTACAACACTAAAAAGCAATCAATTTTACACAAGACATAAAAGTATTGGTGGGTTAGATGGGAAAAAGGACAGCGCTCTGAACGAGTATCTATCTACAGTTAGAGACAACAATACTAATTTATGGTTTGTAACGTATCAAAATGGCGTTTGGCAATACGATGGAAATAAAATTACTAATTATAAAGTTCAAGATAATTTAAAAGACATCACATTATTCAGCATTTACAAAGACAATACTGGCAATCTTTGGCTTGGAACACACGAGAATGGAGCATATAAATTTAATGGACAAACATTTGATAGATTTAAGCCATTATGATAAAAATAAGGACAGCTATTTAAAAATAATTGAAGTAAAATAATAATTGCAGCAGGAACTTCACTACCTGAACTTGTAACATCCATAGTAGCAGCTTTAAAGAAAAACAGCGACATCGCAATTGGAAACGTAATTGGCTCAAATATTTTCAATATCCTTTTAGTGCTTTCAATAAGTTCGTTTTTAAATCCGATAATGTACAATCCGAATTTTAACCAAGATATAGTAATACTAATTGGTGGAACAGTATTTTTAATAATTGCAATGTTTACAGGAAAAAGAAAAAAACTTGACAGATGGGAAGCATTTATTTTGTTAAGTTTTTATGTAATATACACAACCTATTTAGTAATGAAAGAAATTTAAAAAAGAACTGAAATTGATTAAGCTGAAAGCAGAAAAACGCACCATAACACTGCAGTTATCCTAAACGTTACAAATGCTTTAAAAGCAGATTATACAATTACAAATAATTTAAATTTGAAAATTGATTTGCTTCTATTCTTTAATAAACTTTTTATGAGATCTAAGCCCATTAGATTCTATAGAAATAAAGTAAACTCCTGATTTAAGTGCTGACACATCAATTTTTGAATCTACTATTGCGCTTGTAACTACCAGCTTTCCAGCTATATCATAAATTTCTACATCTGCTAGCGTTCTCTCAGTTATATATAAAAAATGAGAGGTTGGATTGGGATACAGAACTACACCTTGTAAAAGATTTTCTTCAGCAGTAAGCAAGCAAGCATTCTCTACTTCATTTATAGAATTACAACCTGGAGCATTTAACTCTATAGTTGCGAATCCATCATTTTCACTATCAGCCAAAAAATCACATACAGGATTAAAATTACATATTTCTACTAAAGGATTATTTGTTATTGTTATGCGCGATATTTCTTCGTAGGCAATATTATCAATTCCAGAAATATCATTTAGATTATCGTTATTACGAATTATTAATACACCCTTTAGATTTACTAAACTTTCTAGTGAATTTAAATTTTCAATAAATGGAGATCCTGAAATTTCAAGTCCTCCTGAGCCTCCACTTCCACTCCAAGCTTCACCAACGGAAGTTACGTTAGAAAGGCTACTCATATCTGTTAATAATGGATTTTCAGAACATACCAATGCCCAATCCACTATTTCAACATTGTCTATTCCTTCCAAAGACTCTAAGGTTTCGTTTCTGCCTATATAAAGCTGAAAAAGTGATGTTGCACCTTCTAATCCACGTAAATTTATCAAACTTTCGTTATATGAAACTTCAATACTGCCACCAACTATCTGTGCATTACTTAATGCATTTATATTTTCCAAAGAAGCATTTAAAGTTATAAGCACTCCATTAGAAATTGTCTGTACATTTTCAAGCCCCGCAAATGAGGTTATTGCATTGTTCCCTGCAAAATAAAGATGTTCAAGAGCAATTATGTTTTCAAGACCAGATAAACTCTGCAAACTTTCATTTGTACTTATTTGAATTTGCAAATTAGTGTTTTGTATATTGTTTAAACCTTGTAAATTAACCAACCCAGTCTGGGATATTTCTAATCTAGAACCAATAGATTCCAATTGTGCCAACCCACTAATATCAGTTATACCTTCAGATCTAATACGTAAATCTGCTGATAAATTGGTACAATTAGGATAAGTAGCAATAAAATCTGCTATATCTTGATTTGACTCAAAAGTGACCCTATCCGTAGTAGGACATTGGGAAAATATCAATGGACTAATCAATATAATGAGAAGAAAGATTATATTGTTCTTAGTAATTAAGTATTGTTTCCTCATTTTTCTTATTATTTTAATAGTTTCTTTTTAAAAGTAATAAATTCAAAACAAAAATCAATACTACGGATTTTATAGCAGCCTTTTTTAATTGGTAAGAGCCTATCTACTTGCGAACATTGCCTGGGTATATTCTATCTATATTTTATTTGATTAATTAGTTGCTTAACTGGAACAAGTTATCGTGTTTTTTACTTTAAAAATGATACACTTTTCTGGCTTAATAATTCTAAGAATTCAAGCTCGCGACCATAGTTTAAAAGGTCAAAATCAAAACTTTCTTCTGCCTCCACATATCTAATAAACTCCTCTACACGATAGTGAGGTATATTAAAATTTTCATTTAAGAAATTAGCACCAAAATAATACTTAATAGACTCCGCCGGAACGTCTGATATTCCTACTTTTTGTTTGTCTTTCACTTCAGATCTAAACAACGGAATTAATAATTGATCAACAATATTTACTAGGTTAAGACCATTTACAAGCGGTTGTGCTTGTGAATGTTGCGTTACATCTGTGATTGGATTATCTGTATCGATACCTGTATAATCTTTTTCATATTTTACGCCAAAGTAAAGGGCATTCGTTTTTGGAATAAAGGTTTTAATACTAAGAGCATCTTTCTTTATATTTCCTGTGAGTGTTTTATTAGATACTAATACTTCATCTAATTTATTTATTTCTTCTATTAGATAAATATTTAACTCTTTTGATTCAATAATATTTTCATTAATAACCAAATTGAAGTTTTGATACTCTACGGCTCTTATTTCAAGGAGATCTTTATCTGCTACTTTAATAGAAAATTTACCATTTGCATCACTAACTGTGCCTATTTTTGAGGTGGTGTTATAAATGGTAATTCCTTCAATGTCGTTACCCTCTACTATAATTAAACCCTTAATGTTTTTTCGAACTATATCCTGCGCAAAAGCATTATAAGTGAAACATATAGCGAGTACTAAGAATAAATTTTTCATAATTTTATTTTTTACTAAAGATAAACACTAAAAGGTAATGCATATCTAGTTTTGTATTATTACTTATTATGAAAAGAGGTTCTTAATTCAACTAAATTTTTACAATTTTATTTCTACTTAGCTTCTACAAACTCTATTTCAAATAGTTTCTACTTCAGAGTTAAAGAACGTTATCTGTACAAAAATTTTATAATAATAAGCTATGCTTATAGTAGGGAAAAAGCATCAAAACGAATAGCTATTTTATAGAGAATGGATAGTACTAAAAACAAGTGAGTGCGGATAGAAAATACGCATCTAAAACATTGCAATTATTGGCATTTCAAGAGGTTTATGCTTATTTATTAAATGTGTCAAATTTTTATTATTGTATATTTAGAAAATTAAAAAATTAGTAGCGATAATAAAAATTAAGCTTGTACCAAATCCGAAAAGTTAGTGTTTATTCACTCGCTACGTTTTAGACAAAAGACCTTTGTTAGCAAGCTATAAT
>JBBSOK010000058.1:0-17767 GCA_038259825.1 Flavobacteriales bacterium | reverse complement strand
TTTTTACGAGGGAATTTGAGAGTTGCGCAGTTTTAATTTCTAAACCTGTTTTTATAGCATCTGCCGATGTTGAAGATTGTTGTGCAAAAGCGAAAATTGAGAATAATAAAAAGAACGAACGTAGATAAAATTTCATAAGGTATAGTTTGGGTGTTGAATGTAACAAATTTACCCAAACTTATCCAAAAATTACTGAATTAATCAAATACTATAAACTTACAATTTTCCCAATTCCACTTTCACGTTTGTTAACGACAAAGCGTATTTTTATTTCTTAATTAATTTCCCTGAATTAGATACATCTCCATTTACGATAGTATAAAAATAAAATCCGTTAGGTAATGAGCTTGTATTTATAGTTTCATTAATTTCACCTTCAAATGAATTTTGCAATACAACAGCGCCGTTTGCATTATAAAGTGTAAACTCGACTAAACCTGATAGCGTATCGCCTTCAATTTCAAGACTATTTGAAAAAGGGTTCGGGTACGGCGCAATTTTATTTTCAACTGCCGTAAAATTTGGAGTGCTTAACTCGCCTGTAAATAAATATTGTTGGGTTTTTGCTTTAGAGTTTGCTGTTCCTGTTACATATAAGTTTAGGTCTTCATCTAGTATTACCGAAGATATTGAATTATTACTCCCTGCTTCATAATCCTTTAATAATTCTACCAGTTGCCCTTGTTGGTCAAGAACAACAGCAAGAAATTCTGATTCTGTATCAGCAGAACTACCACTGCTTCCACCTATGGCTAAATACCCATTGTTTCCTAGATAAAGTGTATTGCCACTTTCACCAGTGTTTGTGCCTATATTTTCGTAACGATAACTATATATTTGATTACCTTCAGATGATATTTTATTTACTTGTAAATTACCATTCGTATAATTATCTGGGTCTCCATAATTTTCGCCATGGTGTCTTCCGGTAACATATACATTGCCATCTTGATCGGTTATTATATCATTTACTTTGTCTGCCGTAACATTTTCTGGGAGGTTTGTAGGCACTTCAAACTGCCATTGTTCATTTCCTAAAGGGTCAAACTTAATTACTTTAAAGTTTCCAAATAGGCCTATATATATATTGGCTTCATGATCTATATGACTATTAACATTAAAACTTCCGTCGTCAAAAAACGTTTCATTAGAATATAATAATTCGCCATCCATGTTATATTTTAAAAGTATAATTTTTTGGTCTTCTCCAACAGAAGCTGTTCCTAAAGCAATAATTGTATTGTCAACAATACGTATGTTGCGTCCATAGTATATTGTAGAATCATCTGAACTATAATTAACAACCCAACTAAGATTGCCATTTGTATCAAGTTTATAAACAATCATTTTTATTGGAAATATATTTGCTGCAAAACCTGTAACAAACGTATTTCCCAAATTGTCTCCTGTAATACGAAAGGACTCGCTTGCTATAAAATCATCAGAATATTCGTTTACCCATAAAATATCTCCAAATGTATTTAGTTTAACTACAATACTTTTTGAAGAATTTATAGTTTCTACACCAACCCCACTTAAAAAAATATTGTCACTTGAATCTATAAAAAAAGAGGTAATTCTATCGTTAGTACCATTAAGCATACCAATTACTTGACTCCATAATAATGTACCTCCAGGAGTATACTTTATTACTAAAAAATCTCGGTTGCCGTTTTCAAAAGTGCTTCCTGTAATAATTATATTTCCTTCCGAATCACGATTCATATTCGATCCAGAACTTTCCAAAGATGTATCGTAGTTATTGCTCCATTCTAATTCATATTGATTTTGGGCAAAGGAAATATTTGAAAAAAATAATGATCCTATTATGATTAATACAATAACCTTCAACTCATTAAAAAAATTCTTATGTCTATTTTTCATAACTATTGTTTTATAAAGGTTTGTGCATCTACAATTTCACTGTCGCATACCAAAGCAATTGTGTAAAAACCATTTGTATATGCGCTAAGATTTAAGGTAGTGTTGCTTGTTGCTGTATTTAAAATATAGTTTTGGGAAACCCCGCTGTTTTGATCTACAATCATTAAATAGGCTGAGGCTACGTTATTTAATTTATAGTTTATTTGTAGCGCATCTATGGTTAATGGGTTTGGGGAAACAGTTTCTATCCTACTGGGTTTCAAGGTTATTTCTACTTCATCATAATCTTTATAGCCATCGGCATCTGCAATAACCTCAAGGGTATATGTTTCTGCCATTGCTGCCGTAACAGTAAGTGTCGTGCCTTGGTATATTAAATTGCCGTTTGGATCGTACCAATTATAAGTAGCTGCTTCATTTATCTGTTCTGGGCTAATGGTAATGGTCTGGTCAGAATCAATCTCCTTATCTTCGCCTGCAGTGGCTGAAAATGATTCTCTTAAATCTTTATAAATAACATACGTTTCGCCGCCTATTACCTCATTTGTAATTTTGTCTTTTTGTATAGCGCGTATTGTGTATTTATTTTTTGCCGTAAGCTCTTTAACAAGCATATTAAAGTTTAGAGTTAACATTGCCTGTTCTTTAGAATTAAATATAAGATTGTCCAGTTTTGCGTGGTTCGAGGATATTTGTTTTTTTTCTTCAACGCTAGTGTTAACTAATTGGCTCTGCTGTTTGCCGCCGCGCTCCCAAATAGTAAATAGGTCATCGTCCATTTGCACGCCTACTTCAGCTTCTGTATATATTGCTTTGCCAGGTTCGCTTGCTTCTACAACAAACTCTAACGTAAATGTCCTTTGATAACTTGATGGATTAGCAACCATAACCATTGCACTTATAATACCATCTTCTAAATCTACAACTGAAATATTCTTCCAAGCCAGGTTGTTCTGGTTACGCACCATTTCGTTGGGGTTTTCAGTATAATCGGTAGGTTGCAGTCCGTCTGGACCGCCCAAGATACTTGCCAATAAACAGAAGTGCCAAGGGTCTGTTGAAGCCGTATAATCGTCTGGATTTGGTATTACCCAAGGAATTTTTATAATTTGTTCGTCATCAAAGCCCATTATTGGGATATTTACAGGAGGCAGGATACCACTCATAGGTTCACCACCGCTTGTTGAATGTGTTCCATTCCAATCTTCAGGATACTGTAGGTCGGTATTTGCTTTTGCCCAATTTATAGTTACGTTTTCCTGTCCCGTAGAATTTTCGCAACTTCTGTTAAGCACGCGTACGTATATATAATTTGGTGTACCATCGGCATTGTATTCAGGATTTTGATGTGTTTGTCCGTTGTCATCTATATTACGAACCCAAATATCCTCACTTTCCCACATATTTTCGGTAACCGTGTTGTATTCCAGACCAAAATCTTCTGGACTGTCTTTTATAAATAGATCTAGATTTGCGGAGACACAACATTCAGTATCAACTACATTTTGTAGATGTGGCAGCGTTTCCATCCTAGACTTCATGGTTTGAACCTGTATAGGCGTAAAATTGGTCATACAATTTGGGTGTGTATATGCCATATAGTTTGATGTTGATGGGGTGAAGCCACCAATGGGAAAATTCCATTGGCAAGTAGTTGGGTTTACTTTGAAATCCATGTTTGGATCCGCAGGGGTGTCGCTAATATAGTCACCACAATTATCTCCATTACCATCTGAATTATTCGGTAATTCTGGACAAGCATTAGGATCATTTTGATTTTCCTCGGAATTTTGATAGGTACCATGAAATGTATGCCATAAACCAAGAACGTGTCCCATTTCATGTGATAAAAAAGGCGTTGTAATAACTGGTATTGCAACATCATTAAAATAGTTTCCGGCTATTAATACAGCTGTACCATTACCTACACCAAGGTGGGAGACTCCACCCCAAGGTCCTGTTTCGTTTGGAAAAAGATAAATATCTACTCCATCAGTATGTGGGTTTTCTCCAAAAATAGTTTGATGTACTTGGTTATAATAACCTGGCGTTCCATCGTCGGTACTACTATCATCTATATAATCAATTGCACCATCCCATTTAAAGTATATGTTTAGTGGATTAAAATTCAAATTTAAGTTATTAACCGCTAAATGTACTCTATCAATAGGTTGCCCGCCATTTCCATCATCATCTCTAATTACATGAATATAAATTTTAACACAATAGGAAAATTGTAAACTAGCTTGGCTAATTAATGATCTATTTGCAAAAGGGTCAGGTTGGTGGCTGCTTGTAGTTACTTCACCACAACTCATTTGCGCAGTTCCATTTGTGCTAAGCCCAAGAACTGCACACACACACACAAATCTTGCTAATTTTTGAAAAGAGTACCTTGGATTCATATTGTAAATTTTTTCCTAAAGTAAATAAAAATATAATACAAAACAAAAAACTGATATTTTTTGATTTTTGTTGATTAGACCCATAAATTAATATCTACTATGTATTTTTGAATTCAATAAAAAAAATAAGATTTAATTTTTACAACTACAACATGAAATACGACCAAATAAACAACAAACTCTACATAAAAAACCGCAAAAACTTTATGGCTCAGATGAAGCCGAAAAGTTTAGCCGTATTTAATAGCAACGACGTTTTTCCGATTGGTGCTGATAGTACGATGCCGTTTCAACAAAATAGAGATTTACTGTATTTAAGCGGTGTAGATCAAGAAGCGAGTATCTTGGTGTTATTTCCCGATGCTCCAAATAAGGACCATCGCGAAATGTTGTTTGTAACCGAAACCAACGATCATATTGCAGTTTGGGAAGGTGAAAAACTTACAAAAGAAAATGCCACAGAAACTAGCGGCATACAATCTGTTTTTTGGTTAAAGGAATTTGATAAAATTTTCTTTGAAGTAATGACACAAGCAGAAACTATTTACTTTAACACCAACGAACATTACCGCCAAAGTGTAGAAACCCAAACGCGTGAAGACCGATTTATAAAAACTACAAAAGAGAAATTCCCAGCACATAGTTGGGCAAAAAGCAATCCTATTTTGCAACGTTTACGGGCTGTAAAAGATAAAATTGAAATAGACTTAATGCAGCAAGCCTGCGATATTACTGAAAAAGGATTTAGGCGTTTGCTAAATTTCGTAAAACCCGGCGTTTGGGAATATGAAATTGAAGCAGAATTAATGCACGAGTTTTTACGCAACCGTTCTCGCGGTTTTGCCTACACGCCAATTGTTGGCAGCGGCAATAATGCAAACGTGCTGCATTATATTGTAAATAACCAACAATGCAAAAAAGGCGATTTAATATTATTAGATGTTGGTGCAGAATATGCCAATTATGCTAGTGATATGACTCGAACAATACCTGTAAGCGGCAAATTTAGCAAGCGGCAACGCCAAGTTTACGATGCCGTAAAACGTGTAAAAAACGACGCTACAAAAATGCTCGTTCCAGGAAATTATTGGAAAGAATATCACGTTGAAGTTGGAAAACTAATGACAAAAGAACTTTTAGATCTTAAATTATTAGACAAAGCCGATGTGAAAAACGAAGACCCAAACTGGCCTGCGTACAAAAAATATTTTATGCACGGCACCAGTCACCATATTGGTTTAGACACGCACGATTATGGAATTTTATGGGAAAAAATGACCGCAGATATGGTTTTCACGGTTGAACCGGGGATTTATATCCCTGCTGAAGGTTTTGGAATAAGATTGGAAGATGATTTAGTGATTCAGAAAAAAGGAGAACCTTTTAATTTAATGAGAAATATACCAATTGAGGCGGAAGAAATTGAAGATTTAATGAATAAGTAACAAAAATTTATTTTTGTGAAATTCTATAATATCCTGAAAATCTATTGTTTGATTTTCAGGATATTTGTATTTAAATGTTCTTCATTTACATTCTAAACTTTTCTATAAATGTATTTTAATTTAAAAGGTAACTCAATTTATTATTCAACAGTTGGAACTGGTCCGGCTATGGTTTTGCTTCACGGTTTTTTAGAAAGCAGCACGATGTGGCACAATTTAATTCCTGCTTTATCTGAAAAACATAAAGTAATAATCTTGGATTTTCCCGGTCACGGTAAGAGTGAAACTATTTCAGAAATTCATTCAATGGAATTAATGGCTGAAATAGTTGCTGAGCTCTTAGACCATCTTCAAATTTTTACGGCTACTGCTGTTGGTCATTCAATGGGTGGTTATGTTGCTTTAGCTTTAACTGAAAAATATGAAGAAAAAATTGATAGGTTGTTTTTGATAAATTCCACTCCAAAAGAAGATTCTATTGAAAAAAAAGAAGTGCGAGACCGCGCAATCGATGTTCTTCTTAAAAACCCAAAAGCTTTTATAAGTATGGCAATAAGCAATCTCTTTTCAGAAGAAAGTTCAATTCTTTTTGCGAATGAAATTGAGAACTTAAAAGAGGAAGCCTATACCTTTCCAATTGAAGGAATTGTAGCAAATATTAAAGGGATGAAAATAAGAGCGGATAGAACACAAACACTCAAAAAATACAATAGACCAAAATATATTATTGCTGGGGTTTATGACCCCTTATTAATTGTTTCTTCTTTAGAGAGCTGCGCTGAAGAAACCAATACAAATCTTATAAAATTAGACTGTAGCCATATGGCAGTGCTTGAAAAAGCTGCAAATATCGAAGATATCATACTCTTTAACTATTAATTGTATAAACTGCCCTGTTGGCAACAGCTAATATATACTTTCGCGCCTTATTTTTTAACAACCAAACTGCATTGAAAAAAACTTCCCCGTTTAAAAAACTGCTTTCAGCAGGATCATTGTGCTACATTTTTGGTCACGATTATTTAATGGCAAGAAAGGCGAACGACAAACCAAATAAATATAAGTGTACTTTTTGTGGGCGTGTAGCAATAAACGAACCGATAACCAGACTTGAAAAAATTACGGATCATTTAAAAAATTATAGGTAAGGTTAAAACTTTTAACCTACACCATCAATTCTAAAATCTTTATTCCGCCGAAAAACTATTCCAACCTCTTGCTATTATGGGAATTTTAGTGCTAGCCCTAGTAATTAAATGCAAACCTTCTTTTTCCGCAGTAATATGACCAATTATACTTAAGCTTGGATTTCCTTTTATCTTCGTAAAATCTTCAGTTGAAATTGTGAAAAGTAATTCATAATCCTCACCACCACTTAAAGCTACAGTTGTACTATCGATATTAAACTCTTCGCAGGTTGTTATTACTTGAGGGTCTAACGGTATTTTTTCTTCATATATATTACAGCCTACTTTTGAGCTTTTGCATATATGTATAATTTCTGAAGAAAGACCGTCACTAATGTCTATCATAGATGTTGGTTTTACACCTAATTCTTTCAATAATTTTGAAATGTCTTTCCTCGCTTCAGGTTTAAGTTGTCTTTCAACAAGATAGGAATAGGGTTCAAGATCGGGTTGCGCATTTGGGTTTACTTTAAAAACCTGCTTTTCGCGTTCCAAAACTTGCAAGCCTAAATACGCTGCGCCTAAATCTCCTGTTACCACAACAAGATCATTTTCCTTAGCGCCATCTCTATAAACTAAATCCTCTTTTTTTGCACGCCCTATTGCCGTTACACTAATTAGCAAACCTGTTGTTGAAGATGTTGTATCTCCTCCTATAACATCTACATTATAATATTTTGCCGCAGCTGCAATACCGCTGTATAATTCTTCTAGCGCTTCAACTGGAAATCGGTTTGACACCGCAATAGAAACTGTTACTTGTGTTGCTTGGGCGTTCATTGCGTACACGTCGCTTACATTAACTACTATCGCTTTATAACCCAAATGTTTTAATGGAACATAACTTAAATCGAAATGTACATTTTCAACTAACAAATCTGTCGTTACAACAATTTCTTCGTCTTCCTTTTGAGAAATTACAGCAGCGTCATCTCCTATACCTTTAACTGTCGTTTTTTGCTTTATTTTGAAGTTTTTGGTCAAGTGGTCTATTAAACCAAATTCACCAAGTTCTGATATCCCTGTTTTTAATGGATCTTTATTTTCTAACATTTCATTTTCTTTAGAATTACAAAAGTAAAGTATATAGTTTTGTAGTAAAAGCATTCGAGGATTTATCAAATCTTGAAAGGAAATGTTCTAATTTTCGACTATTCTTAATATTTTACTTGAATTAGCATCAATTTTAACTATTAGACATCGTGTGTTTTAGGTATTTATCAGTACATTGTCCAACTAAAATTTTAACTCCTGAATAATGAAACAAAGTATTACTCTAATCACACTTTTTGTCACTCTCTTATCTTTTGCACAATCACCTTGTTCAGGTGGTTTTTCTGATGGTTATCCATGCAATGGTTATTTCTTACAATCCCAAATTACATTAGGCCAGATGAATGCCAGCGCTGGAAATGATTCATGGGGTTGGGTTGACCCAGATACAGGTAAGGAATACGCCTTAATTGGCCTTACTAACGGAACAGCTTTTATAGATATATCGGACCCTGTAAATCCAATCTATTTGGGAAAATTACCAACTGCAACAGAATCTAGTTCTTGGCGGGATATTAAAGTATATCAAAATTTCGCATTTGTTGTGAGTGAAGCATTCAATCACGGTATGCAAATTTTTGATCTTACCCGTTTGCGCAATGTAACTAACCCACCGGTTACTTTTTCTGTAGATGCGGATTATGATGGTTTTGGTAGTGCACATAATATTGTTATAAATGAAGATACAGGTTATGCTTATGCAGTTGGAACCAGAACTTTTAATGGAGGACCGCACTTTGTGAATATACAAGATCCATTTAATCCAATTGGTGAAGGCGGTTTTAGTATAGACGATTATAGCCATGACGCACAAGTTGTTACCTATAATGGTCCAGATACAGATTATACGGGTAGAGAAATTTTAATTGGAAGCAATGAAACTGAAATATCTATAGTAGATGTAACAAACAAAGCAAATCCAATACCAATTTCAACCGTTAGCTATAGTAACGTAGGTTATACACACCAAGGATGGTTTACTGAAGATGAACGTTATTTTATTTTAGGTGATGAAACGGATGAACTTAGCATAGGTGGAAATACGCGAACCATAATTTTCGATTTTAACGATTTGGACAATCCTCAGCTGGATTTTGAATATTTTGGCCCAACTGAAGCAATTGACCATAACGGATATGTTTTAGGCGATAAATTTTATATGGCAAATTACAGAGCAGGATTAAGAGTTATTGATGTTAGCGATATCGCAAATGGAAATATGGTTGAAATAGGCTCTTTTGATACCTATCCAGCCAATAACCGTGCAAATTTTGATGGTGCTTGGAGCGTTTACCCTTATTTGCCAAGTGGTAACATAATTATTAGCGATATCAACTCAGGCTTCTTTTTGGTTAGGGATGTAAACTTAGGTGTTAATGAAGTAGCCTTAAATGGTTTTTCAGTATATCCAAATCCAGCAAGTACTATTCTAAATATTAAATCTGCTAATGAGCCTGTAACAAATATTCAGCTTTTTAATGTTTTAGGTCAAAGATTATTAAATCTAGATACAGCGGAAAATGTTTCGCAAACGCTTGATGTTTCTGTACTTTCAAAAGGAATTTATTTACTAAAAATTAACAATAACACAAGCCAAAAAGTATTGATTGATTAAATTGAATTGAAAAAGAATTGCTAAAAATGTTTTTAAAAAAAGAAATTTATACCTTTTTAATAGTACTAACTATGTCGTTACTTTTCGCAGCCTGCGGAAAAGATGATCCTACTTCAGAAGAAGTTATTCAAGACGATACTGATACAGAAACTGGTTTTACTGGCGACGTAGAGTTTATCAAAACTTTTGGTGGAAGTAATTCAGACGAAGCTGTTTCAATCATTTTAACAAATGATGGTAATTATTTGCTATTTGGTTCTACACAGAGCGCTGATGGAGACATAACAGATAAAACTGCCACAGATAGTGATTTTTGGTTATTGAAACTATCACCAGCCGGAGAGAAAATTTGGAGTAAAACGTACGGCGGGACTAGTGATGAGCGTGCTTCAAAAATAGAAAAAACAAATGATGGTGGATATATATTATCGGGTCACAGCCGAAGTAACGATGGTGATGTAATTTCAGGAAATGAAGGTTTTCACGATTATTGGGTAGTGAAAGTTAATTCCGAGGGAGTGCTACAATGGGAAAACCATTTTGGCTTTTCTGGAAGTGATCAAGCTTTTGATGCTTTTCAAACTTCAGATGGCGGTTATTTTGTAACAGGCTTTTTAGATGTTAGCGCAAGCGGTCAAGATGGAAACGATTTTGGAAAAATGATTAATACCCATAATAGTCTTAATATTAATAAAGGAGTTAATCACGGAGTTGGGGAGTTTTGGGCCGTAAAATTAGATGCAAACGGGAATAAGCAATGGCGCAGATATTTTGGAGGAACCAATAATGACCGCAGTTACGATGCGTTGCAAACAGCAGATGGCGGCTATTTAATGATTGGCTCGTCTGAAAGTAATGATTTTGATATCATTGATGACAAAGGCACCTATGATTTTTGGGTAGTTAGATTAAGTTCAAATGGAGATAAGATTTGGACAAAGTCATTCGGAGGTTCTGAAATCGATGTTGGTTACGCAGTTACGAAAACAACCGACGGAAACTATATTATAGTTGGAGATACTAGAAGTAGTGACAAAGACGTTACAAACGCAAAAGGCAATGCGGATGCTTGGGCGGTAAAATTTACCGATACTGGCGAAAAAATTTGGCAGAAAACATATGGAGGAATGGACTTTGAATCGGCTAGAAGTATTAAAGCTACTGCCAATGGCAGATACGTTATTTCTGGAAATACAAGAAGTAGCAGTGGCGATTTTATCGAAAACAAAGGACAAAATGATGCATTGGTCTATATCATTGATGAAAATGGAGCAATAAAATTTCAAAAAACAATTGGTGGCTCAAATCTAGATTTTGCTGAAGATGCTTTATACACAGCAGATGATAAACTAATATTTGTGGGCAATACAGAAAGTAACAATTTAGATATTCCACAAAATCGTGGTGTAAAGGATTTATTGATAGTTAAATTAAAATAAAAAAATAATTTTATAAAATGAAAAAAATAATTTTAGTCCTTGCAATAGTTACATTCGCTATTAGCTGTAAAAACGACGATACACAAGCAATAGCTACAACACCAGGAAATGTAAACCTTACATTTCAAAATAAAGTTGGTGAGCAAGCATTGGTATTAAATGCAGACGGATATATTAATGCAAGTGGCGAAACTTTTAAAGTAGCAGAACTTAAATACATAGTTAGTAATATTGTATTTATTGATGATGCTGGTAATGAGTTTGCATACCCACAAGCTGAAAGTTATTTTGTAGTAAACCAAGAAAACGAAAACAGTAAAAAAATAGCGTTAACAAATGTTGGAGGCGGTGTTTATAATAAGATCCGTTTCGGCCTTGGTGTAGATCAATCTAATTACCCGCTAAATGGTTCAAATGATTTTATTCCAACAGCAGATGAAAACGGAATGCTTTGGTCTTGGTCTGCAGGTTACAAATTTTTAAAATTTGAAGGCACGTTTTCAAGCCCAACAGATACCGATAGTCCATTTATTTTGCACATAGGAAGTCACGGTACTAACCAAGATAATTACCGCGAGGTAACAATTCCAATTAACGCGATAACTGTATCTTCAGAATCTCTAAGTAACCTAACTATAAATATGGATGTAGCAAAAATCTTTAGCGGTGTTGCGCCATTTTCATTGGAAGAAAAGTCTGATGTGCAAGTAGATCCAGTTTATGCGCCAAGATTAATCAATAATTTCCAAGCTTCTTTTTCAGTTAATCAATAAAGATACTATAATGAAAATATTTTGGTACATTTCAATTTTCTCAATACTAATTGCCTGCAACAGTAATGATAAGGGAGAAGAATATGTGCCAATTACAACTGAAAATGTATTGCTAGATTTCAACTATCCAAGTTATTTTCCAAGCCCTACCTACGATATTGCATCAAATCCGCCAACAGAAAAAGGCTTTTTGCTTGGTAAAAGATTATTTTATGATGGCAGATTGGCATCAGATGGCGTAATATCCTGTGGTTTTTGTCATATTCAGGATTTTTCATTCACGCACCATACACATTTTGTTAGTCACGGTGTAGACGGCGCTTTGGGCACTAGAAATGCACAGCCACTTATGAATATGGCATTTATGACAGATTTTACGTGGGATGGAGCTGCAGATCATCTTGATTTGCAACCAATGATACCTATTTCAAGTCCTGTTGAAATGAATTCAAGTTTTCCTGAAATTTTATTAAAATTGAAGGCAGACGAAACGTACGTTACAATGTTCGGTGAAGCTTTTGACGGCGGCGAAATAACAACAGATAGGATGTTAAAAGCCTTATCACAATTCATGCTGATGATGGTTTCAGCAGATTCCAAATACGATAAATTCCTAAGAAACGACGGGACAATATTAACGGAAACGGAAACGGAAGGAAAAGTAATATTCGACCAAAAATGTGCTAGTTGCCACGGCGGTACCCTCTTCACAACACAAGAATATAAAAACAACGGTCTGGCCATAGATCCACTGTACAATGACATTGGCAGAGGACGCGTAACAGGTTTGCCCGAAGACAATAGAAAATTTAAAATACCAACTCTTCGAAATATTGAAGCTTCATTCCCGTATATGCACGACGGGAGATTGTTGACATTGGAAGCTGTTCTAAACCACTATTCAAACGGAATGGTAGATTCACCTACTTTAGACCCACAATTTAGACAAGCAGATGGCACAATTGGCATTCCACTATCAGATGCTGAAAAATCAAAATTGATTAGCTTTTTAAAAACGTTAACCGACAATAATTTTATATTTAACACTCGGTTTTCAGAATTCAATTAAACACTTATAGCTCAGCATTTTGTTATAAGAATGATCTAATATTTTCGCTTCCACTTAGTTCAAATCATAATATCTTTCGAAGTCTTAAATTTATGTTTAAGATATGGTTTAGCCTCATATTTCACGTATCTTTGCACTCCAATTTAGAATAATTCCAATTTAGAATGATAAAGATTTCACAAACAGCAAAAACAAGACTTTCTCAGCTTATGGCAGATGAAGGTTACAATGTTGCAATAGATTATGTTCGAGTTGGTGTTAAAAGCGGCGGTTGCTCCGGGCTTTCATACGATTTAAAATTTGATCATAATCTGGAAGAAAACGATAAAGTTTTTGAAGATAAAAATGTAAAAATAGCAATAGATAAAAAAAGCTTTCTGTATTTAGTTGGAACCACATTAGAATATAGTGGAGGATTAAATGGTAAAGGTTTTGTTTTTCAAAACCCAAACGCTAACAGAACTTGTGGATGTGGAGAAAGTTTTTCACTATAACAAAATTTGAAAGCTATTGACTCCAAACATTTTAGCGAATTTAAAATTGATTTTTGTGCTGTAAAGCAACTGACAAAATAATTTAGAAAAAAGAAAATGTCAAAATATACTGAAGACGATCTTAAGAAAGAACTTGAAACAAAAGAATATGAGTACGGATTTTATACTGATATAGAATCTGACACATTTCCTGTTGGTTTAAATGAAGATATAGTAAGAGCAATATCCCTTAAAAAAGAAGAGCCAGAATGGATGACAGAATGGCGATTAGAAGCTTACAGGTATTGGGAAACAATGGTGGAACCAGAATGGGCTAATGTATCCTATGAAAAACCAAATTTTCAAAATATCTCATATTATTCTGCTCCAAATAGCAAACCTAAATATGATAGCTTGGATGAAGTTGATCCAGAATTATTGGAAACTTTCAAAAAGCTAGGTATTTCATTAGACGAACAAAAAAAATTAGCTGGCGTAGCCGTTGATATTGTAGTGGATTCCGTTTCAGTAGCTACAACCTTTAAAAAGACTTTAGCTGAAAAAGGAATTATATTCTGTTCTATATCAGAGGCAATTAAAGAACATCCAGAGCTTGTAAAAAAATATTTAGGTTCCGTTGTTCCACAACGTGACAACTTTTACGCATCATTAAATGCAGCCGTTTTTAGCGATGGTAGTTTTTGTTATATTCCCAAAGGCGTTCGTTGCCCAATGGAACTTTCAACTTACTTTAGAATAAACCAAGCGGGAACTGGTCAATTTGAAAGAACCTTGGTAATTGCTGATGAGGGTAGTTACGTTAGTTATCTTGAAGGTTGTACAGCACCTAGTAGGGATGAAAATCAACTACACGCCGCAGTTGTGGAGCTTATAGCTTTAGATGATGCCGAAATTAAGTACAGTACTGTACAAAACTGGTATCCTGGAAATAAAGAAGGTAAGGGTGGCGTTTATAATTTCGTTACAAAACGTGGTATTTGTGAGAAAAATGCAAAAATTAGTTGGACTCAAGTAGAAACTGGAAGTGCAATTACTTGGAAATATCCAAGTTGTATTTTAAAAGGTGACAATAGCATAGGAGAATTCTATAGCATTGCCGTTACAAACAATTTCCAACAAGCAGATACAGGAACAAAAATGATTCATTTAGGTAAAAATACCCGAAGCACAATAATTAGTAAAGGTATTAGTGCAGGAAAATCGCAGAATAGCTATCGTGGGTTGGTTAAAATTAGTCCAAACGCAGACAATGCCCGTAACTTTTCACAATGCGATTCTTTGCTGATGGGCAATGCTTGTGGCGCACACACATTTCCATATATTGAAGTGAAAAATAAGTCGGCCCAAATAGAACACGAGGCAACAACCAGCAAAATTGGGGAAGACCAAATTTTTTACTGTAACCAAAGAGGGATCAATACTGAAAAAGCAATCGCATTAATCGTAAATGGTTTTAGTAAAGAAGTATTGAATAAATTACCAATGGAATTTGCTGTTGAAGCCCAAAAACTTTTAGAAATTTCACTTGAAGGTTCAGTAGGATAATTCTATTTAAAAGATCATCATAAATGAAAAAAATACTCTTCATTTTAGCAATTATAGCAACCATTTCTTCCTGTAAACAAAAAGAAGAAAAGGCAGTGGTTGAGGATACATCAATGTACACAACCTACACGGCAGATTTTTTAATGACCGATGAAGGCGCCATTCTTCAAAATGGAAATAGAATTTTTGGAGTTGTAATAGACGACAAAGCGAAAGAACTTAATGAACAAGTAAAAAAAGTCCAAAATACCGAACTGGATATGGTACAAGTTACCGTTAGAGGAGAGTTAGGACCTAATAATACTGGCACAGAAGGATGGCCAGAATATTTAACAATAAAAGAAATTATGGCAGTTGCAAGTAAACCATCAGCAACTGATATACAAATACAAGCACCGAAAACAGAATAACATGCTACAGATTAAAAATTTGCACGCAAGTGTAGAAGGAAAAGATATATTAAAAGGTATTAACCTTACAGTAAATGCTGGCGAAGTCCATGCGATTATGGGACCAAATGGTTCAGGAAAGAGCACATTGGCTTCAGTAATTGCTGGTAATGAAAATTTTGAAGTAACAAAAGGCTCTGTAAATTTGGATGGAGAAGATATTGAAGAATTAGATGCAGAAGAAAGAGCGCATAAAGGCATTTTCTTATCATTTCAATATCCAATAGAAATACCTGGAGTATCGGTTACCAATTTCATTAAGACAGCAATCAATGAAAATAGAAAAGCTAAAGGCATGCCCGATATGCCAGCTGGTGAAATGCTGAAAATGATAAAAGAAAAAGCAGATTTACTTGAAATTGATCGTAAGTTTTTATCACGCTCCCTAAACGAAGGTTTTAGCGGTGGTGAGAAAAAACGTAATGAAATTTTTCAGCTTGCTATGCTTGAACCTAAACTTGCAATATTGGATGAAACCGATAGCGGTTTGGATATTGACGCTTTAAAAGTTGTTGCCAACGGTGTTAATAAATTAAAAACCAAAGACAATGCGGTTGTAGTAATAACGCACTATCAGCGGTTGTTAGACTATATTGTTCCAGATTTCGTTCACGTTTTAATGAATGGTAAAATTGTAAAATCTGGCGGAAAAGAATTAGCACATGAGCTAGAGGAAAAAGGATACGATTGGATTAAAGGAGAAGTGAAAAGTGTTTAATTAATTATGAATTTTAATTGTGAATTCAGATCAATATCTGATTCAGTTCATAATTTATAATTCCTAATTCTGAATTAAAAAAATGAGTTTAAAAGAAAAATTAGTTTCGTCATATATAGCTTTTGAAGACCATCTTGAGGAGAATTCCCCAATACACGATCTTCGTAATAAAGCAATGAAATCTTTTGAAGAAAAAGGATTTCCTTCAAAAAAAGAAGAAGCTTGGAAATATACTTCATTAAATTCTTTGTTGAAGAAAGATTACAATGTCTTTCCACGTGCAGAAAATAACGTTGAATTTAAAAATGTAAAAAAATATTTTTTACACGATATTGACACGTACAAAATTGTATTTATTGACGGCGTTTATAGTTCGTTCCTCTCTGCAACCACACATGAGGGTATTGATGTTTGCTTACTTTCCTCAGCTTTAAACAAACCAAAATACAAGGCGGTAATTGAAGCTTATTTTAATAAAGTTGCAAAGGACGATAGCTTAACAAGTTTGAATACGGCTTTTGCAAAGGAAGGATCATATATTAATATTCCAAAGAATAAAGAAGTTGACAAGCCTATTGAAATTGTAAACTTTACAACTGGAAACGAATCTGCATTATTGCTTCAACCAAGAAATTTGATTGTTGTTGGCGAAAATGCACATGTCCAAATCATTGAGCGCCACCAATGCTTGTCTGCAAATGAGGTTTTAACGAATTCCGTTACCGAAATTTTTGCTGAAAAAAGAGCAATGGTAGATTATTACAAAATTCAAAATGATTGTGATACTGCTTCACTTATTGATAATACATTCGTTTCTCAAGAGCGTGAAAGTAATTGCAGCGTTCATACCTTTTCGTTCGGTGGAAATTTAACACGAAATAACCTTAACTTTTATCAGAATGGCGAGCATTGTGATTCAACATTAAAAGGTGTAACTATTCTCGAAAATAAACAGCACGTAGATCATAACACGTTGGTACATCACATTGCACCAAATTGTGAAAGTCATCAAGATTACAAAGGAATTTACGCCGATGCTTCAACCGGAGTTTTCAATGGTAAAATAATAGTTGAAAAAGAAGCTCAAAAAATTAATGCGTTCCAGCAAAACAACAATATTTTAATTGACGATAAAGCAACCATTAACTCCAAACCTCAATTGGAAATTTTTGCGGATGATGTTAAATGTTCTCACGGTTGTACAATTGGTCAATTAGATGAAGATGCTATGTTTTATTTACGCTCTCGCGGAATTGGTAAAAAAGAAGCACGCGCACTTTTAATGTACGCTTTTGCAAATACCGTTTTAGAAAGCGTTAAAATTCCTGAACTCAAAGCAAGAATTAACAAGCTTATCGCCAACAAAATTGGTGTTAGTTTGGGTTTTGAAGTATAGTTATTCTGGGCTGGAAGTAAGCGTCATTTTTTTAGATTTCAAAAAATTATGGGTATTTAATTTTTGTTATGAAATGTATTTTCACCTTATTTCTTATTGCAACTCTTTACTCTTCTTGTTCCGTTTCAACAGAGCCAGAATTTAAGAAAATTCAGAATATTTATCCTAAAACGGTTTCGGCGGTTTTAATTGAAATAGATTCTGAAGCAGTTTTCTATAACCCGAATGATATTGGATGCATCGTAAAAAATGTAGATATTGAAGTATTTGTTAATGGCATTGCCGCTGGAAAAGC
>JBBSOK010000057.1:0-18392 GCA_038259825.1 Flavobacteriales bacterium | reverse complement strand
TGTTGATAGATTTACCATCAGTTGACCAAGAAAAGGATGAAGGTAAACTTTTGGCGCATAAAGCATTTTGGAATTATCCTGAAAATTCCCGCCACGATTGTACAATTACAGAGTTAATTTTTGTTTCAGCTAAAATAAAAGATGGAAGTTATTTTCTAAATCTAATGATGGCACCTTTTCATAATGACGCCTCACCAAGTAAACCTATTTTATACAAAATTATCTAGTTTTCAATTTCTTAAAACATTTTTTTTTGATGTTTGAGGCTATTACTCTTACGTCCAAATTCAATTAGTCTTGCTTCAATTTACTACATTTGTAACAATGGAATATTTACTAATCGGTCTCGCAGTGGGCGCAATTGTCGCCTATTTTATCTTCGCAAAATTTGGCGGTGGCAAAAAGGAAAAAGTAACAACGCAATCTGTTATTTTAATGGAAAAAATACGCACTGTTTGTAAATTGATTACGGTTGAAGGTGATTTTTCTGAAATCTTCCACTACGAAAACGTTAAGGATAAATGGTTGAATGTCTTAATAGGTAAAAAAAAGGCATTGGTTTTAATTGACGCTAAAGCCTATGTAGGTTTCGATCTTACAAAGCTTAAAATGAATGCAGACACTACAACAAAAACTATAATACTTACCAATTTTCCACAGCCTCAACTACTTTCAATTGAAACCGATTTCAAGTATTATGATAAAAAAGAAGGCTGGTTAAATCCCTTTACAACAAATGATTTAACTGAAATAAACCAAGAAGCCAAACAGCATATTGTAGATAAAATTCCAGAAAGCGGCTTGTTTGACGAAGCCTCTATGCAAGCATTGGAGACTATAAAACTCATAGAAACTTTGGTGGAAACTATTAATTGGAAGTTAGATTATTCTGCACTTTTAATGAGTAATGAGGCGGCAAAAGCAATTGAAAGTCATCAAAAGTAAGTTGTACAAATAGGCCAAACATAAAAATGAATATCGAACAATTTCGCGATTATTGCTTAGCCAAAAAAGGGGTGACAGAATCATTTCCTTTTGATAGCGAAACGTTGGTTTTCAAAGTGATGGGAAAAATGTTTGCACTCACAAGTTTAGAAAAAACACCAATTACCGCAAATTTAAAATGTGATCCAGAATGGGCAATTGAACTTCGCGAACAATATGAAGATACAGTTTTTCCAGGCTATCATATGAGTAAAATACATTGGAATACAGTTTTATTGGAGCAAAACCTACCGCCAAAAGTGCTATTAGAATTAATTGAACATTCGTACAACTTGGTTGTAAAAGGCCTCACCAAAAAACTGCAAGCTGAATTGGCTTCTCTCTAAATTTTTCAAAAGAAAAAAATGCAAAATCCTACCGATTTCTATAAATCTGAAATAGAAACACATTCTAAAAATTTAAAGGAAATTCAGAAGAACTTAGCTCTGTCGAGTACGCTGAGGCTCATTATATTTCTGGCAGGTTGTTTTGCCGCATATTATTTTTTTCCAAATGGAAAAGTTGTTGTTGCTATAATTTTGGCAACAATTTCTTTGTTTATTTTTTTGGTTACAAAACATAGCAACCTTCAATATAAACGGGATTTAACGAAAGCAATGATTGCTCAAAATGAAACCGAATTAGCAGTTTTGGACAGGGCATTTCATCAACTACCAACCGGAGAAAATTATAAAGATGCAAATCATTATTACAGTCAAGACATAGATTTGTTTGGTGTTGGCTCTATTTTTCAATACATAAATAGAACTGCTCTGGCGAGTGGTTCAGATTATTTGGCACATTTATTTACTGAAAACGAAATTGTAAATATTCCGAAGAAGCAAAAAGCAATTCAAGAATTAGCTGAAAAACCACAATTTCGGCAACAGTTTTCGGCTATAGCATCCTTGGTAAAGGCTGAGGTTGCTACAAAAAGTGTTGAAAAGTGGTTAGCAGAATACAAAATCTTTACTCCAAAATGGGCAAAAACTGCTTCGTTTATTTTTACAATACTTTCAGCAGCTTTGTTGGTTTCTTATTATTTGGAATTCATTTCAGGTTATATTGTTGTAGGTTGGTTTTTTCTGGGTTTGGCAATTTCAGGAAAATATTTAAAGAAAGTGAATGCGCTTTCTGCCCACACTTCACAAGTTCAAAGCACATTTCAACAATATTATAAATTGATAATCCAAATAGAAAATGAAACGTTTTCTTCGGAATTATTGAAAGAAAAGAAAAATAAAATTGTTGAAAAGGCCGAAAAAGCATCTTCAATTTTGCAAAAATTCGCAAAGCATTTAGATGGCTTGGACCAACGGTCAAATATGTTGGTCGGTTTTTTGGCAAACGGATTTATGTTGCACGATTTAAAGCACAGTTACAATATCGAAAAATGGATTGAAGAGCACAAACAAAGTGTTCCGGATTGGTTTGCAGTTATTCAGTTTTTTGACGCTTTTAATAGTTTAGGAAATTTCAGTTTTAATAATCCCAATTATGCATTTCCGGAAATAAAAAATTCTGAAGCTGTATTGAATGTTGAAGGCGCAGGACATCCACTTTTACGGGAATCGACAATGATTAGAAACAATTTCAATATTAAAAATGAACAGTTTTTTATTATAACCGGTGCAAATATGGCTGGCAAAAGCACCTTTCTGCGCACTGTTTCCTTGCAAATAGTAATGGGAAATGTGGGTTTACCGTTATGTGCCGAAAAAGCCGAATACAACCCAATAAAATTGATCACAAGTATGCGAACAACCGATAGTTTGGCGGACGATGAATCTTACTTTTTCAGTGAATTAAAACGTTTGAAATTTATTGTCGATCAAATAAAAACAGATCGTTATTTTATAATTTTAGATGAAATTTTAAAAGGTACAAACAGCACAGATAAAGCAATCGGCTCTAGAAAATTTGTTGAAAAACTTGTTGCAAGTAATAGTACAGGAATTATTGCTACACACGATTTAAGTTTATGCGCCGTAGCGGATGAAATTGAAGAAGTAAAAAATTATTATTTCGATGCTATTATCGACAACGATGAACTTTATTTTGACTACACTTTTAAGAAGGGAATTTGCCAAAATATGAACGCGTCTTTTCTTTTGAAGAAAATGGAAATTGTAGATTAAAATATCGATGGATTCACTCACACAAATAGTTTTAGGGGCAGCTGTTGGCGAGGCAGTTTTAGGCAAAAAAATCGGAAACAAAGCAATGTTACTTGGCGCCGTTGCTGGTACAATACCGGATCTTGATGTTATTGCCAATTATTTTACAGACACCGTTACCGCGCTTGAAATGCACCGTGGTTTTACACACTCCATTATTTTCTCGCTTAGTTTCGGATTTTTATTTGCTTGGGGATGCAGTCTTTGGGATAAGCGCGCAAACTTAAAACAATGGTTATGGTTCTGGTTTTTATGTTTTGTAACCCATCCATTATTGGACGCTCATACAACTTGGGGCACACAACTCTTCTGGCCTTTTGATTTAAGATTGGCTTACAAAAACATATTTGTAATAGATCCACTTTACACTTTGCCTTTTCTTGTCTTTGTGATTTTGGCAAGTCTGCAAAAACGTGGAAGTATAAAAAGGCGAAAATTAAATAACTTGGGATTAATCTTTAGCAGTTGTTATATGGTTTTATCTTTGATTTTAAAAGGAATTACCTATCAGAAATTTACCAATGCGCTTGAAGAACAAAACATTGAATATTCAGCAATTGAAACAAAACCGAGTCCTTTAAATACTATTCTATGGACGGCAAATGTTGAAACCGAAGATTCTTTTCTGATTGGTGATTATTCCCTTTTTGACACAAAACCAATTAAATTTTTCCCGCATTTTAAAAATCACGAATTATTAGGTGATTTGGTGACTGAAGATAAAGTAAAACGGCTCATTAAAATTTCCAATGGTTGGTTTACAATTTCAGAAAAAGATGGGGAATTGTTATTTAACGACTTGCGATTTGGACTTATAAGTGTTGACCAAACAACCGAAAAGTATGCGTTCAGTTTTCAATTGGAAAAGAACGGGAATAATTTAGTTGTAACTGAAGAACCAAAAGAAATGGCAGAAGCCAAAAACCTGCTTTCAGATTTATGGTTGCGCATTAAGGGAAATTAAGTGCTCATATCTGCAATAATCTTCCATTTACCATCAATCTTTTTGAAAATGATAATGAAGTTTCCAGTTGCATCGCCAGCTTTTCGGGTCAAAAAATAACGACCCATTAAATAGTAACTGTTATCTTCAATAGCTGTAATAGCGTCTATCTTAAAATTAAGTTCGCCAGTATCATCTGCTGTTGGGTAGCTTTTTTTATAATTGTCCAACGTTTTTTGCCAACCATTGGTTACGCCATTTCTGCCATAAAAAGCAAGGGAGTCACTTTGCCAATAGCCTTGCATAAAAGCTTCAATATCGTTTGCAGACCAAGCTGTTTGTTGCTTTTCCAAGACAGACATTATTGCTTGTTTGTTTTCGGAATCTGTTTGGGCAAAGCTATGTAAGCTTATAATTAGGAAGAATATAAGTAGTTTTTTCATAACACTCGTAATTGTTTTGAATTGTATAGGCTGAAATTTGAATTAAATACTCAAACTTTAGCACTACTAAAATACGTTTAATTGTTAAATAAATACTAGGTAATTTTTTCTGAAGAATTTAAACATATGTATATTTAAGAAAAAATTTGAGTTTTGAGCGAGGCTAAAATAAATATATCTGCAAATTATCTAATTAAAATGTTGCTAATTGTAGGCGGTATTCTTGCTGTCTTTTATGTTGGCTCTAGTCTTTTATTACCTCTTTTAGTTGCCGTTATTGTGGCAACTTTATTAGATATTCCTACTAAAAGATTTAAAAAATGGGGGCTTCCAAATTGGCTTTCAATGTTGCTTTCGGTTGTTATAATGTTAATAGTTTTCTTTTTGCTGTCTTGGCTTATAACATCTCAGTTGGGCGTTATGGCAGACGATTGGCCAACAATTAAAGAAAAAGCGGTAGAAAAGTTGAATTCGCTATCACAATGGGCTAATGAAAGTCTTGGTATTAATTATAAAAACTACGTTGGTAATAACCAAGAACTTGTGAAAAGATTAGAAAGTTTTTTACAAATTTTCCTATCGTCAATTACTAATTTACTTTCACAATCTTTAATTGTATTTGTTTATATAGTGCTGTTTTTAATGCAGAAAAAGCTCTTTATTTCTTTCTTCAAAAAATTATCTTCTAACGAGAATGCAATGAGTTTGATTTTAAAAAATTCTGCGAATATGATAAGTAGTTATTTTGTGGGAAAAGGAAAAATTATGCTTTTCCTGTTTGGAATTTACTATCTCGGTTTTACATTGGGAAGTGTTCCTTACGCTTTATTTTTAGCTTTATTTGCAGCACTTTTTTCGATTATTCCATACGTTGGAAATATAATTGGAGGTGGAATAGCTGTAATTTTAGCATATCTCTATTCTGGCACAACGCCAGCTTTAATTGTAATTGGTGTAATTTCTGCAGCACAATTAGTTGAAAATTATGTTCTTACACCTTGGATTATTGGTGATGAAATTAACTTGAATCCTTTTATTACTGTCTTTGGTGTTATATTATTTTCAGCACTTTGGGGAATGGTTGGTGCCGTAATCTCTTTGCCACTTTTAGGAATTTTGAAAGTTATTTTTGAACACACAAAAGGAATGGAGCCTTATGCTTTCTTACTGAAGAAAAATAGCGACTAATTTCATCGTTTAGTGAATTTTAGCTTAGCGCCAAATAATCTTCCGCAAAAACAATTTTCAATCTAAAAATAAGTTCTTCTGCATTTTCTCTACTGAAAATTATAGGTGGTTTTATTTTCATCACATTATGGTCTGGACCATCTATGCTCATTAAAATTCCTAAATCTTTCATTCGGTTGGCTAGATAGGTTGTCTGTTTTGGCAATGGATTTTTAGTTGCATCATTCAATTCAAAACCTAAAAAAAGTCCTTCACCTCGAACATCCCCAATTATCGGAAACTGAAGTTGAAGTTTTTTTAATTCATCTTTAAGAAATCCGCCAACTACGAGTGCATTCTGCTGTAGGTTTTCTTCTTCAATTACTTCTAAAACAGTTCTGCCAATAGCGCACGAAACTGGATTGCCACCAAAGGTGTTAAAATATTCCATACCCGTATTAAACTTTTCGGCAACTTCCTTTGTACAAGCAACAACGGCAAGAGGATGGCCATTTCCAGCTGGTTTCCCCATTGTTACAATATCTGGTTTTACGTCGTAAAGTTCGAATGCCCAAAATGTTTTGCCCATTCTGCCAAAACCGGTTTGCACTTCGTCTGCAATGCAAATACCGCCAGCTTTTTGTACGTGTTTGTAAACTTCTTTAAAATAATTTTTAGGTGGAACTATTTGTCCGCCGCAACTTATCATACTTTCTCCAATAAATCCGGCGATTTCTCTTCCTTCTTTTTTTAGGTCATCTATAATTTCTTTTGCGTGGTTTGCGTAATTAGTTCCACAGTTATCGCCTCTATATTTTCCGCGAAAGGAATCTGGTAAAGGTAGAATGTGTGTATTTTCGGGTTTTGGAAATCCTCCGTGACCTTCAAATTTATAGGAACTTACATCAATTGTAGCATTTGTATTGCCGTGATAACCAACTTCAACGGCAAGAAAATCTTTATTTCCTGTTGCTATTTTTGCCATTCTCAAGGCAAGTTCATTTGCTTCGCTTCCAGAATTTGCAAAATGTATAACCGATAAATGTGGTGGTAGTTTTTTCAACAAAGCTTTTGCATACGCAACAACTTCTTTATGTAAATAGCGCGTATTTGTGGTTAAAACAGCCATTTGTTTTTGGCCGGCGGCAACAACTTTTGGATGTTGATGCCCAACGTGATTTACGTTATTTACAGTGTCCAAATATTTTTGACCGTTAGTATCAACTAAGTAAACGCCTTCGCCACGAACAATATGCAAAGGATTATTATAGCTAAGACTCAGACCTTTTCCTAAATGTTCTTTTCTGAAATCTATCAAATTTTCGTTTGAAATATTTTCTTCGGAAGAATTTAAATTTTCTTTAAAAAGAATATTTGGATTTGGACAGATGCTTTTCCAAACGTCAATTTCTGATGGCAACGCTACACCGTTAAAGTTTTCCGCGTTGCCTAACAAATCTAAAATAATTTGAAAATGAAGATGCGGTGCCCAATTACCATTTTCGGTTGAATTTCCTAAATACGCAATCAAATCTCCTTGCTTAATTGTATCATCAACGGATAATAATTTCAACGATTTTAAGCTTAAATGTCCATAAAGCGTATAAAATTTGTTGCCATTAAAATTGTGTTCCAAAATAAGCATTGGACCATAATCCTTATCATAATTGTTATGGTGAATAATCTTTACAATACCATCAAACGGTGCGTGCACGGCGGTTTCGGAAGGTAACCAAAAGTCCGTTCCTAAATGCGTTGTTCTGTATTGTGGGCCATTATTGCCTTCACTTTTAAATGCGTCGGTTGTATAAAATGGCCTGATTTCTAAATAGCCATTTGCCAAAATTGAATTAGGAAATTGCTTTTGAAATTGTTTTATTTTAAATTCTGAAACTTCGGCATCGGCGTATTCGGCAAGATTTCCTAAAAGTGTGCTTCCAACCGACATATCTGGAATATAAACTTTGCTGAATTTAATAGTCGGAAATAGTTGGTTTAGTGAAACTTGATTGTTTTCTGCCCATTTTTTAAATTCATTTTCCAATGGAAAAGCTTCGTAACCACTTGCTTTTCTGAAAGAATAATAAGCGAAATTCTCATTAATATAAAACCATTTTTCAAGCAGCGCCCAAGCAGGTTTTTCGCTGATTAGAAAATAGGCATCATCGGGATTTTCTTCTTTTTTAATTGAAGCACTGGTAACAGTTATAACCAAACGAATTCCAACCAAAATGTAAAGACATTTTAGCTCTTTTTCTGAAACATTGTAATGTTTATTATACCCTTCAATCACATTTAATGCTGCCGAAAGTGGATCGGGTAAATCCATAATAGCATAAGCCAAAAGGATTGCTATATCATTAATTGTTTTTGTAAACACAGCATCACCAAAATCTATTATTCCGCTAACTTTTGGGTTTTTTAAATCTTCGGAAACTAAAATGTTGTAATCGTTTATATCGTTATGAACAATACTTTTTGGAAGGTTTTTATATTCCTTTTGTATTTCTGAAAATCTATTTTGAAAGTAGGTTACAATTTCTTTTTCCTTGCCAGAAAACCGATTGCTAAATTTTTCAGTCGAAGCCGAGTTTGCCAAATCCCAATCAAGGTTTCTGTTGCTTTCCGGATGTTCAAAATCTTTAAGCGCCATTGTTAAATTGCCTGCAACTTCGCCTAAATCTATTCTTAATGTTTTAGTTTTTGGATTTATTGTTGCCCATAATCTGCCGTCTAACCAGGTTAGAAGTCGGGCAGTGGTGTTATCTGAAACTTCAGAAATTAAAATTCCATTTTTGTTTTCAATAACTTTTGAGATTGAAAAAGGAAGATTTTTCGTAGAAAGATGTTTCAAAATTTCAACTTGAAAATCAAGCTGACTTATATTTTTTTCAGAAGAAATATTTAACAGAAAATTTTCGTTTGAAGCATTTTTCAATTGAAAATTGTCATCTATATAGCCGTCAATTTTTGTTGCTTCGGCATCTATATTAAAAAATTCTGCGGCAATTTTTTTTGCTTTTTGATTTGTGGTTTTTGAAAACATATTTCTATTTTACGCTTTTCAATATTACTGAAATTATTAAAATTTTTAGTTCAAAGTATTAAGCGATTTCTGATAGATAGTTGGATATCCATTTCTGCTTTGGATAAGGACCAAAATTGAAAGCCTCGCGGCTAAGCGTAGTTGTAGTCCATTTTTTCTTATTATCTTTAAAACCTAAACCTACCATATGAAAAAGTCTGTTTTTTTACTATTTCTTATAATCTCATCGTTTGCATTTGCGCAAAACCAAAAAGCCATTGCTCCAACTATTGTTTTAAAAGCTCCAATGGGCGAATCTGTAATGGTTGATGGAATTACTTTATTATTTAAAGAAGTAATTTCGGACAGCCGCTGCCCAGAAAATGTGAACTGTGTTTGGGCAGGAGAAATTAAAATTTATGTTACTGTAACACAAGAAGATTTTACGGAAGGTAAAGAAATAACTTTTGGCACTCTAGATAAAAAGAGCGATCCAGCAAAATTGCTATTCGAATCCTCTACATATATGCTTTGGGCTGAAATGGTAAAGCCATATCCAAAAAATGATACAGCGTCTATTGCGAATGATTATGTTTTATTGGTAAGAAGAGTAAATAAAGAGTAAAGTTACTTTAGGTTAATGACAACCACAATCTTTTTTACCACACTTTGTATTGCCTCCATCTAGCGTTCCCATAGATTTTTTGGAATTTTCAAAAATTGGAAACCATAGGAATTTTTTAAGCAAATAGCCTGCTGCAATGGTAAATACAATAATTACTAAGATAGTTTGCATAATACAAAGATACTTGTTTTATTTTAAAATTTGATAGGCCGCCAATGCGACAACATACGCAATAGCACTCATAACAAAAAATTGCCACGCTGGCCATTTCCAGCTATTAGTTTCTCTTTTAACTATTGCTAGCGTACTCATGCATTGCATTGCAAAAGCATAAAACAGTAAAAGTGAAACACCACTTGCAAAATTGAAAAGGGGTCCGCCCAAGACTGGATTAATTTCTGCAGCCATTCTATTTTTAATTGTTTCCTCTTGTTCACTACCAACGCTGTAAATGGTGGCTAGTGTTCCGACAAAAACTTCACGCGCAGCAAAAGAACTTACAATGGCAATGCCTATTTTCCAATCATAACCCAATGGTCTGACAGCTGGTTCAATTGCGTGGCCTACTATTCCAATATATGAATTTTCTAATTTAAAGGAGTTTACTTGCATTTCAATTTCTTCAACAGAAAGATTTTGGGAAGCATATTGTTTTTGGACAATTTCTTCGGCATTATTGAAATCGCCTGGTCCGTAAGACGCCAAAACCCAAAGGATCACTGAAATTGCGAGAATTATTTTACCGGCACCAAACACAAAAGCTTTTGTTTTTTCAACAACCGTAATTAATACGTTTTTTGGAAGTGGTAATTTGTAATTTGGCATTTCAATTACAAAGAAGGTTTTTGTTTTAATTTTAAGAACTTTATCCAATAAATAAGCCGAAAATATAGCAGCACCAAACCCTAGAATGTACATAAACATTAAGGTTAAAGCTTGTAAGCTGAAAATTCCCAATACGCGCGTATCTGGAATTACTAAAGAAATTATGATGAGATAAACTGGTAACCGCGCGGCGCATGTTGTAAAAGGAGTAACTAAAATAGTAATTAACCTTTCTTTCCAATTTTCAATATTTCGGGTAGCCATAATTGCGGGAATGGCGCACGCTGTACCTGCAACTAGAGGTACAACACTTTTTCCGCTAAGCCCAAAACGCCGCATTATTTTATCCATTAAAAATACAACACGGCTCATATAACCGGTTTCTTCGAGTACTGAAATAAATAAAAATAGAAATGCTATCTGTGGAATAAAAATGACGATTCCGCCAAGTCCAGGAATAATTCCTTCGGCTATAAGATTTGTAAAATCACCTGCTGGTAAAGAATTTTTTGCCCATTCGCTAAAACTTGCAAAGGTGCTGTCTATAAAATCCATTGGATATTCGCTCCAATCAAAAATAGCTTGGAATATGAGTAATAAAATTCCAAAGAAAATTAAATAACCCCAAACTTTGTGGGTTAAAACTCTGTCTAATCTACTTCGTAAATCTTTTGCCTTACTGGCGTCAATAACTAATGTTTCTTTTAAAACGCCGTTTATAAATTGGTAGCGTAAAATCGTTTCTTTTTGTTGAAGTCTTTTTAGGTTTGTTGCAGATTCTGTTTTAAAACTTACAACACCTTTAAAATCCTTTCTATCCAGTTTTCCAAAATTTACATCTTGTGTAATTACAAGCCATAACTTGTATAAATCTTGTTGTGGAAATGCTTTTCGCAATCTATCAAAATAATCTGGTGCAATTACGGATGCATTAACGCACGGATTAGTTGAAAGTTGATTGTGATTAATTATTAATTCCTTTAAGTTTTCAAAACCTAAGTTTTTGCGAGAACTTATAAGTGCAATTTTAGTTTCGAGCTTTTTTTCGAGCAAATCCACATCCAGCGAAATGGCTTTTCTCGACATTCTATCCGCCATATTAATAGCCAAGATTGCGGGTATTCCCAAATCTTTAATTTGGGTAAAGAGCAATAAATTTCTTTTTAGGTTTTCAACATCAGCTACAACCACCGCTACATCGGGAAAATCCTTGTCGTTTTTGTTTAAGAGTAACTCGATAACGACATTTTCATCTACGGAAGAGGCATTTAAACTATACGTTCCCGGTAAATCTAAGATATGTGCTTTTACGCCACGTGGTAATTTACAGATTCCTTGTTTTTTTTCAACCGTAATGCCAGGATAATTGCCTACTTTTTGGTTTAAGCCCGTTAAACGATTAAAAACCGAAGTTTTACCGGTATTTGGGTTTCCAATAAGTGTTACATTTATCTGTTTTGCCATATTATAGTTTGGGCTTCAGAGCAATTCTGATGGGGCTTTGAATGTGTATTTACTCTAAATTAATTCTATTTCAATCTGTGATGCGGTTTCTTTTCTGATTGCTAAATGACTTCCATTTATATTTAAATAAAGAGGATCTTTAAATGGAGCAATTTGAACAAGGCTAACTTCATTACCTGGTAGACATCCCATTTCCAAAAGCTTTAACGGTACAACTTCAACCGAAAAATCTTTAATAATGGCGCGTTGTCCTTTTTTTAATGAAGCTATTGTAAGCATTCTTTTTATTTAGATTGATTTTAAACAACGCAAATGTAATTGAATTAATTCAGAATTAGGAATTCATAATTGAGAATTATTGCGAAGTTTTAAAATTGACTTATTTATCGAAAAAGCTATTGTTTTTCTTCTTTTTCAAGGATTTTAATATCATCCAAAAGTTTATCAATATCTTCAGGCTTGGTGCCGTCGTAAAAACCACGAACTCTTTTTTTTGTGTCTACAAGCACAAAGTTTTCCGTGTGTACCAAATCATAACTATTATAGGCAACATCTTTTGCAGCCATATAACTTTTGCGGGCAAGGTCATAAATTTGTTTTTTATCTCCAGTTACCAAATTCCATTTTTCAGAATCTACACCTTTTTCAATTGCATATTTTTTTAGCTGTGCAACGCTATCAACTTCAGGCATTACAGTGTGGGAGAGAAGTAAAACGTGATCATTACCCTTTAATTTTTCTTGTATTTGTGCCATATGTCCCGTCATTATTGGGCAAATAGTTTGGCAGGTTGTAAAAAAGAAATCTGCTACGTAAATTTTATTTTCGTAATATTTATCAGTTATAGTATCACCATTTTGATTGATTAATTTGAAAGGGGCGATAGTGTGATATTTATTTTTATATTGAATGGTGCTATCTACAAGGGCAGCAGTAACATCGGTAGGTTGATAGATGTTTAAAACTTTTGTTGGTTTTAGGACAGAATATATAATAGTAATTATTATCGCAGATAATATGAATAAGAAAATTGCGAAAAATTTATACTTCGAAAAAAAAGCGAGCATAGCGTATAGTTTAAATTTTGAGCATATAACTTGCAAATTTACAGCCTGTCTTTCATAGAATTTTGTCTTTTAACAATCATTTTTTTAGCACATATTAAAAGATTACTTTTGTGCGCTTAAATTTTTCAACTAAAATACTAAAGTTGAAAAATTTTTGTGAGTCCTTTTGGTAGTAAAATGGCCAAAATTGCTCGCGTAACCACAAATTTATATTACGACTATGAGTCCATTTGCTGTTAAAGCTATTCAGCTACTTTTAAGCCTTTCTTTGTTAATTGTACTTCATGAATTGGGGCATTATATACCTGCAAAAATTTTTAAAACGAGAGTTGAAAAGTTCTTTTTATTTTTTGATGTAAAATTTGCACTGTTCAAAAAGAAAATAGGCGAAACTGTTTACGGTATTGGTTGGTTGCCACTTGGCGGATATGTGAAAATATCTGGGATGATAGATGAAAGTATGGACAAGGAGCAAATGGCACAACCACCGCAACCTTGGGAGTTTAGAAGTAAACCGGCGTGGCAGCGATTAATTATTATGCTAGGCGGTGTTACGGTAAACATAATTGTAGGCTTTGTAATATATATTGGCTTACTTTATTTTTATGGCCAGGACAGGTATACAGTAGCGGATTTACCAAATGGTTTTAGTGTTGATGAGCAGTTTAAAGAATATGGTTTTAGAGATGGTGACCAAATTTTACAAGTAAATGGAAAGGATTTTGAAAACGTTCGCTTAATTAACAAATATCTTTTTCTAAGAGATGTAAACACTATAACAGTTGCACACGCGGACGGCACGGAACAAACGCTGAACGTACCCGAAGATGCTGGAACAATAATGTTTAAACGTGATGTCCTTCAACCTTTTGAGCCAAACAGATCGCCAATTATTGATACTGTTGTGGCAAATTATCCTGCTGAAGCTGCTGGCTTTAAAAAAGGTGATATAATTGCCTCCGTGAATGATGAAAAAGTTACGTATTGGACAGATTTTACCGCCAAAGTAAAACAGAATAAAGATGAGAACATTTACGTAAAAGTAATGAGAGATGGGTTTGAATCTACAATGACAGTAAAGCCAGATTCTACTGGATTAATTGGAGTTAACAATTATGCTACGGATATTAAACCAAGCCACAAAGATTACAATTTTGGGGAAAGTGTGACGGATGGTATAGCGTATGGTTACAATACATTGTTAGATTATATAAAACAGTTTAAATATGTATTTACTGAAAAAGGCGTAAAACAAGTCGGAGGTTTTGGAGCAATAGGAAATCTTTTCCCGGATACGTGGAACTGGCAAAGCTTTTGGGAAACAACAGCGCTAATTTCAATCATTCTTGCCTTTATGAACATATTACCTATACCTGCATTAGACGGTGGTCACGTAATGTTTTTATTATACGAAATAGTTACGGGTAGAAAACCGAATGACAAATTTATGGAATACGCTCAAATGGTAGGTTTCTTCATTTTAATTGCCTTGGTACTTCTGGCTAATGGTAATGATATTTACAAATGGCTTTTTAATTAAAAAATGAAAATACATTATAAAAAAAGTCCTGTTCTGCAGGACTTTTTTTATGGAATTAATATTTTTTCCTATTTTATCTTTCTGATAACAAGATAGTTGTGTGGTGTATTCGAAAAATTTTCACTAATTTTAAGAAAATATTGATGACATTTTCAATTTTTTTCGATGTTATCAAACACATTACTTTCTAACCATTTTTTAAACTACAACCATTATGAAAAAAATACTGTTACTCTCAATTATTCTTTTTCAAACCATTAGCTGGTCTCAAGAAAGAAATTATGCTGAAAATAGCATTATCGTAAAGCTAAAAACTGCTTTCAACAATAAAAGTCTTTCAGCTGAAGAAAAATTTAAGTTGCCAATTCTGAAAAATGTTCAATCACAGTTTGAAGTTGAAAAAATTGTAAGAACTGGAAACCCGGCATTAGAGAACACCTACGTTATATCCTTTTCAGAAAAGGAAGACATAAGCTCGGTTATTTCAGAATATTTAAAAACAAACATTTTTGAATTTGTAGAGCCAAATTATACTGGAACTTCTGGTGGGCAATGTATGGACGCATTGGATTTTATACCCAATGAACCTTTGTTTCCACGCCAATGGGGTTTAAAAAATACGGGAACATTTCCGCTTGCACCGTCTGTTGAAGGGGCAGATATCAAAATGACGGAAGCTTGGGATTTTGAAACTGGCGATCCAAATATGATAATAGCTGTTTTGGATAGTGGTGTAAACTTGGATCACCCACAACTTGCCGGTCGTCTTTGGAAAAACACAGGTGAGGTTTTAGATGGAATAGACAATGATAACAATGGATATATTGATGATGTAGACGGTTATAATTTTGCTTACGGGACAAATAACTTGGCGGACGATTGGGGACACGGTAGTAATATAATTGGCCTATTGGGCAGTATTCCAAATGATGGAATTGGTTATGCGGGGATAAATTGGGAAAGTAAAATAATGCCTGTAAAAATGCTAAATCAAGATGGAGCATATCTAACCGCACAATGGGCTATAGATGCATTGTACTATGCAGTAAATAATGGTGCTAAAGTAATTAATATGAGTTTTGGCGGGAGTGGAGATTCTACAGCTTTTCATGAAGCAGTTATATTTGCTCACAATGCAGGTTGCGTAATGACTGTTTCAATGATGAATTTTGACAATGCTGTGCCTTACTATCCAGCAGCCTATGCAGAAACTATTGCTGTAGGTAGTATAGATCCAGATGGCAACCGTAGCGATCCATTTTTTTGGGATCCAAATAGTGGAAGTAACTATGGCTCTCATATAGACCTTATTGCGCCAGGTAATTTCACTTACGGTATAGCAGGTGTGTCGGATAGCAATTACGGTACATATTGGGGCGGCACATCACAAGCGGCACCGCACGTAGCTGGAGTAGCATCTTTGTTATTAGCACAAAATCCAACATTAACACCAGAGCAAATAAGAACTATTTTTCGTGAAACAGCGGACGATCAAACTGGGGATCCTGCTGAAGATGGACAAGGATTTGATATTTATTACGGTTATGGAAGGCTAAATGCATTTCGAGCAATAAGTGATGTTTTGGACGTTGCCGATTTTTCAGAAAATTCAAATGAAGTTACTGTATTCCCAAATCCAGTTAATAGCGATGGAATATTAAACTTGAAAAGTGTTTCAGAAAATATAGTTTCTATGAAAATTTATAATGTTCTTGGTGCTTTGGTTAAAAGTGAAAATATAGGCAATGTAGCTACACAAGCTACTTTTAACATTTCGCAATTATCGAACGGTATTTATATGATTGAAGTATTTTCAGAAAACAACAAAAAAATTGGTTTCAAAAAAGTTATACTGAATAAATAGCGGGTTTTTAACTATGGTTTTTGCCTAAATCTTTTATTTCTAATTACTTGAAGAAGGATCTTTTATCTGTTTCATAAATTTTAATTATGCAGTAAATCATTTAAAATTTCAAAGAGAAAAATTGAATTATTTTATTTTGGAAAAAAAATAAAATATATTTTGAAGAAAACAAAAATTAGGTATATTTGCACCCGCCTGCAACACTTGAAATTTATCTAAATAAGATAAAATTAGAGAAGGCAAGACATAAATTCCTCTTTAGCTCAGTTGGTTAGAGCATCTGACTGTTAATCAGAGGGTCCTTGGTTCGAGCCCAAGAAGAGGAGCAAACAAAGCCTGACGTGAAAACGTTAGGCTTTTTTGTTGCTTTTCTTTTCTCCTTTTACTACAAGTTTTAAAACATAATAATGAATATGCTTTTAGTCTTAATCCTTTAATTTTTTTCCGAAATGCGTTAATTGCTATGAAAATTAATCTTTAATTTTATATCAAAAAAAGAAAATGTACGCTAGAAAAAAACACGGTAAAGGTTTTACTTATAAAGATAAAAATGGAAAAACCATTAAGGATAAAGAAATAAAAGATTGGATTAAATCGCTCGTTATCCCACCCGCTTGGGAAGAGGTTGAAATAAGTGTGAATAGAAAGAAAGATCTTTTGGTGACTGGAAGAGATGAAAAAAACCGAAAACAATATATATACTCCGCGAAACATACTGAAAGGCAAAATGCCAAAAAATTTGATAGAATAATAGATTTTGCCGATCAATTGGAGAAGATGCGCCGCGTTACAGGACAACATCTGCGCAAAAAAACCTTAAATAGGGAAAAGGTATTGGCAACTATGGTAAGATTATTAGAATCTGCTTTCTTTAGACCGGGAAGTGAGTCGTACTCAAAAGAGAATGCCACATATGGATTAACTACTATGCGGCACAAACATCTTAAAATAGAAGGAGACGAAATGATTTTCTCCTACAACGGTAAATCAGGTCAAGATCAAGAAAAACACGTGGTAGATAAAAAATTAGCTAAAATTGTTCAAGAAATTGATGATTTGCCAGGTTATGAAATCTTCAAATATCTTGATGAGGATAACAATATTGTTGATGTAAAAAGTGACGATTTAAATGCCTATATCCATGAAGTTATGGGTGATGATTTTTCAGCCAAGGATTTTAGAACGTGGGCAGGGACTATGATTGCAGCTATAGCTTTGGATGAATTGGGAGTTGTAGATAAAGAAGATCAAAAAATCTTGGACAAAAACGTGAAAGAGGCTGTAAATCGTGTTTCCGAGAGGTTGGGTAATACACCATCCGTTGCTAGAAGTTCATATATAGATCCGCGAATTATAGATGATTATATGCAAGGAAGAACGCTTCAATTTTTCGAAAAAGAAATTGTTAAGTTGTTGAAAGATGCAGAAAATCTTTCAAAAGAAGAAATTGGTGTTTTGTGTATGCTTCGCAATAGGTTGAAAGATAAATAATATAACAAAAATTTTAAAAACGCATCTAATTATCATATTGTTAAAAGTTGTTTATTTTAAACAATTTTCGAACTTATTTCTTATTTTAGAAGGTAAATAAAAGTATTATGAAATCAAGTTCCCGTTTAAACCACGCCATAAGTAAATTGTACATTGCTTTTCACGACGGAACTTTAAATCCCGAATGCTGTAAAAGTTGTGCAGTTGGCAATATTTGTGATAATAGGGACGCTTGGAAACATTTAACGGACGCGCACGGGTCTACTGTCCTAAATTATGTTGGACAAGTTAATGAGGCTTTTGGGAAAAGAATAAACGGCTACACACCTTCAGAATTATTAAAAATTGAAGCTGTTTTTTTAGAAGCCTGTGGCTACAGTATTCCATTTTCAAATAAGGGAAGTAGGCAAATTCAAGCTTTGGATAAAGATATTCTATTCAACGGCCTTTCTGCAACTGTAGAACATCTTTGCGCATTGGACGGGATTACTAATGTAATGGATTATTCAAAATTATTTGAATTTGAAGATAACAAACCTGTCTTTGCTCTCGAATTATCTTAAAACAAGGACTCAGACTACTTTATAGAGAGTCTTTAGGAAACTTCAAATCTAAATTAATAGGAGCTACTTCGCCAATTTTAATCTCCAATTTAACATCGCCAATACGAACACGAACTAAACGCAACGTTGGAAAACCAACTGCCGCAGTCATTTTACGTACTTGCCTAAATTTTCCTTCGGTCAATGTTATTGAAACCCAAGATTTTGGTCCGTG
>JBBSOK010000056.1:0-18717 GCA_038259825.1 Flavobacteriales bacterium | reverse complement strand
TGGTAAAAGTAAGGTAGATGATGATGTTCTCGATAATCTGGAGGAAATTTTGGTTTCTAGCGATGTCGGCGTAACTACTACCTTAAAAATTATTAAGCGTATTGAATCAAGGGTCGAAAAGGATAAATATGTTGGCACGGCAGAACTTAACGAAATTTTGCGTGAAGAAATTGCCGGCCTTTTAAGCGAAATTGATAGTGGCAATGAAAAAGAGTTCGTAATTCCACAGCAAAGTGATCCATATGTTATAATGGTTGTTGGTGTAAATGGCGTTGGTAAAACAACTACAATAGGTAAATTGTCACATCAATTTAAACAAGCAGGAAAAAGCGTTGTTTTAGGAGCAGCAGATACTTTTAGAGCTGCGGCTATAGATCAATTACAAATTTGGGCAGATAGAACAGGCGTACCGTTAGTTAAACAGAGTATGGGCAGCGATCCTGCAAGTGTTGCGTTTGATACTTTAACAAGCGCAGTTAAACAAAATGCTGATGTTGTAATAATCGATACAGCTGGAAGACTGCATAACAAAGTAAACTTAATGAATGAGCTTACAAAAGTAAAACGGGTTATGGACAAAGTTATCCCAAACGCTCCTCACGAAGTTTTACTAGTTTTAGATGGTTCCACTGGTCAAAACGCTTTTGAGCAAGCCAAGCAATTTACGGCAGCAACTGAAGTTACAGCACTTGCGGTAACAAAACTAGACGGCACAGCTAAAGGTGGTGTTGTTATTGGTATAAGCGATCAATTTCAAATCCCAGTTAAATACATTGGAGTAGGTGAAGGAATTGAGGATCTTCAGGTTTTCAACAAATTTGAATTTGTAGACTCTTTTTTCAAATAATGTTTTCTTTAAATCCTTAAGATAAGATTTACATAATTGTAAAATTGAATTTATATTTATCTTCGGAACATTTTGAAGATTATTAAAGAATGCGGAAATGTTACAGCTGCTAAAACTGAAAAGAAAAGTCCGTAAAATATATCTAAATCTTTGAAAAAGTAGTACAATATTAGCAGTCCAACTATGGATACTAGCCAAATAGGGAAAGCGGTTTTCAAATAAGATAGTATGCTTTTCTTCTCAGAATCTTTATATAAGAATATTATTTGATCTTTCAGGGACGGCAAGCTGTGCCAAAAGATAAAATAAATAGCAAAACCCCATACTAAGGGACTTATTGTAAAAATAAGAGCAAAAACAAGAAGATTAAATATTTCTACTATACTTCTACTTTTTATAGCGCTGTCTTTTTGTGCACATATAACCCATGTTATGCTAAGTAGTATAAATGAGCTATAAAAAATATAATCTATTACCACACTATTTATGGCTTCACCAGTAATGGTATAAACAATTTTTAAAACACGCTCATCATTTAAATAGAAAAGCAGGAAAAGTATAAAGATTCCGTAAGCTGTAACAAATAAGCTCTTCAATACTATCCCTAGATTGTAATTTTTTTCTTCCCAGTTTTGCTCCCCAAAATGATATGCACTAACTAAAATAAATAGTGAAAGTGCAAATAATGGCGCAATTTGAAAAAGTACCAGCGCTATTACCACCCATACTATATATGTCGCCAAAATAGTCAAATATTTCTTTCCAAAAATGGATGTTTCTATTTTAGAAATTAATAGAAGATCATTGGACCCATGCAATATTCCTACAGAAAGAATTAATAAAAATCCCAATAGTACTTCATATTCACTATTAATAAATGAACTAATCCAAATACAAAAAAAGCTAGCAATTGTTGCAAAAGTTTTCACAGAATTAAAAATATATCAAATATTTGACTAAATCAAGATACTGATTGTAAATATATTAATTTGTTTTGTTTAACTTTACGTTTAAATTATTAAACAAATTAAATCTTAAAAATTATGAGAACATTATTTTTACTTCAAGACGTAATTCCAAAAATGGATCCAACAGATTATGTTGGGTTTACATTCTTTGTGGGCAGTATGGCTATGATGGCAGCATCTGCATTTTTCTTTTTATCCTTAAGCCAATTTGATAGAAAGTGGCGAACTTCAATTTTAGTTTCTGGTTTAATTACATTTATTGCCGCAGTACATTATTTCTATATGCGAGATTATTGGGAAGCAAACTTAGAGTCACCAACATTCTTTAGATATGTTGACTGGATTTTAACGGTACCGCTAATGTGTGTTGAATTCTATTTAATACTAAAAGTAGCGGGCGCAAAAACAGGTTTAATGTGGAAATTAATTGCTGCATCTCTAGTGATGCTTGTAACAGGCTACTTTGGCGAAGCCGTGTTTACAGATCAAGCAGCGCTATGGGGAGGAATTTCAGGATTAGCATATTTCTATATAGTATATATAATTATGTTCGGCGAGGCAAAGAAAATTGCTTTAAATGCTGGAGAGGATATTTTAAAAACGCACAAAATGTTGTGCTGGTTTGTTTTGGTAGGCTGGGCCATTTACCCGTTAGGATACATGTTAGGAACAGACGGATGGTATACTAGCATTCTAGGTTCTGGAAGCGTAGATGTAGTATATAATATTGCAGATGCTATAAATAAAATCGGTTTCGGTCTTGTTATTTATTCACTTGCTATAAAAAGACATGACGTAAAGGCATAATTCCAAATTTAAGTGACAAAGTATCCCCAGATGGCATTTAGCTATCTGGGGATTTTTTATTAAATAATGGCTTTAAGTAGTTTTCAAAAATAATTGCGAATGCAGATTTCGAAGTTACCTTTAACCTGTAAGAACTTTTAAATTTAGTTTAAATTGAAAATTAATAATCTCATATCTAACGTTTCAAATCTAAAGTCTAATTTATCGTATCTTTGCACGCTTTTAAAATTATGAGATAATATCCATAATTCTGAATTCTTAATTCTGAATTAAAAATATGCGTACAAAAACACTAAAAAAGAACAAGATTAATGTAGTAACGCTTGGCTGTAGTAAAAATGTATACGACAGCGAGGTTTTAATGGGCCAGTTGCGCGCAAATAATAAAGAAGTTGTTCATGAGGAGGAAGGTAATATTGTAGTTATCAATACCTGCGGCTTTATTGCCAATGCAAAGGAAGAAAGTGTAAATACAATATTAGAATACGTTCAGAAAAAACAGGATGGTTTAGTAGATAAAGTTTTTGTAACCGGTTGTCTTTCCGAAAGATATAAGCCAGATTTGCAAAAAGAAATTCCTCAAGTTGATGAATATTTTGGTACAACAGAATTGCCATCTCTGCTTAAAGCGCTTGGCGCAGACTATAAGCACGAACTTGTAGGCGAAAGGCTTACAACAACTCCAAAAAACTACGCCTATCTAAAAATTGCCGAAGGTTGCGATCGTCCTTGTTCGTTTTGTGCTATCCCGATTATGCGTGGAAAACATAAAAGTACACCAATTGAAGATTTGGTAACAGAAGCCGAAAAGCTTGCAGCAAATGGTGTTAAAGAACTTATTTTAATAGCACAAGATTTAACCTATTACGGTTTAGATATATATAAAAAAAGAAACCTTGCCGAGCTTTTAGAAAACCTGGTTAAAGTAGAAGGCATTGAGTGGATTCGCCTTCACTACGCTTTCCCAACAGGTTTCCCTATGGATGTTTTAGAGCTGATGCGCAACGAACCGAAAATCTGTAATTATATAGATATTCCGTTGCAGCACATAGCCGACCCCATTTTAAAAAGTATGCGTCGTGGAACTACTAAAGCAAAAACTACAAAATTATTACAAGATTTTCGTGCTGCTGTTCCAGATATGACAATTAGAACCACCTTAATTGTAGGTTATCCTGGCGAAACCGAAGAAGATTACCAAACCCTAAAAAATTGGGTTAAAGAAATGCGTTTTGAGCGTTTGGGCTGTTTTACATACAGTCACGAAGAAAATACGCACGCTTATAATCTTGAAGACGATGTGCCGGAAGATGTAAAAATGGATCGTGCCAACGAGATTATGGAAATACAAAGCCAAATTTCATGGGAGTTGAATCAGCAAAAAATCGGTCAGACATTTAAAGTAGTAATTGACAGAAAAGAAGGCGCTTATTATGTTGGCAGAACAGAATTTGACAGCCCAGATGTTGATAATGAAGTTTTGATAAAAGCCGAAGAAGGCTATTTGCGAACTGGCGAATTTTTCAACGTAAAAATTACAGCCGCCGAGGATTTTGATTTGTATGCTGTTCAGGTTTAAGATTCAAAATTGGATATTTAAAATTATTTGATTGTTTTAGAAATTTTTGGACTGGTAAATTTTGCTTTAATGGTTACAGCTCATTCAACAAAGTAGAACTGAAATAGCGCTTAAGTTTTATTTGAAATTTATAATCAATTCATAATTACCTTTATATCAAACTGCTATGACAAATTCAAAAAGATTTCGTTTTCCTAAGACGGTGGTGATAGGAATATCAATAATTTATGTAATTATAATAATTGCAACCTATAGCCTTTACTATAAAGAAGGTTACATTGCCTGCGCGCAACGTATATTGTTATTACAATTATTTGGACTTGTATTCCAAGGATTCTTAAATTATTATAACTACCGTTCAAACAATAAAATTATTATTCTTGCCACGCTTTTTGTAAGTGCTATGGTTTTAATTGGGGTGCTTTCGGGCTTTTTTAATTTTTCTGTAATTTGTGGAGCTTATTCAATTTAATCAGAATCAATTTCAATCCATATCTACCATCTCAATTCTCAAATCTAAAATCTTAATTATCGGCCAAACCTTCCCAGAACCGTCAACAACGGCAGCTGGGGGACGGATGATGCAGTTGATTGATTTTTTTTCAAAAGATGATTTTCAAATTCACTTTGCTTCAACAGCTTCTATTTCTGAAAAATCGGCAGATTTAAAAAGTTTGGGAATTCAAATACATCCAATAAAACTTAATGATGCTTCTTTTGATAAATTTTTAACTTCAATAAATCCACAAATAGTTCTTTTTGATCGGTTTATAACCGAAGAACAATTTGGTTGGCGTGTTACGGAAAATTGCCCAAACGCAATTAAGATTCTAGATACTGAAGATCTTCATTTTCTTAGAAAAGCTAGGGAACAAGCAGTGAAAAAAGGAATTGAAGTTTCAGATGCCTTTCTATTTACAGAAACTGCAAAACGTGAATTAGCATCAATTTTAAAATGTGATTTGTCCTTGATAATTTCAAGTTTTGAAATGCAACTATTGCAAAATACCTTCAAAATTGAAGAAGATTTATTGTTGTATGTTCCATTTTTAATAGATTTTCCATCTGATGCAATTTTGCCATCATTCAATGAAAGAAAAGATTTTGTTGCAATTGGAAATTTACTACATGCCCCAAATGTAGATTCGGTTGAAATATTGAAATACAAAATTTGGCCGCTAATTAGACAGAAACTTCCAAATGCAAAGCTGTATATTTACGGCGCATACGCACCACAAAAAATACGTGAACTACATAATGAAAAAGAAGGTTTTTTTATAAAAGGTTGGACAGAAAATGCGAGTGAAGTTTTAAAATATGCCAGAGTTACCTTGGCTCCAATCCGTTTTGGTGCAGGTTTAAAAGGTAAGTTATTCGATTCGGTTTTAAATGGGACGCCTTTTATAACTACAAAAACTGGCGCGGAAGGTATGTTTTTTGAAAATGACAAAAACTCTATATCGGATGATTTAGCTATTTTTGCTAAGGCTGCTATTTCGGTTTATGAAAATGAAGAAAAATGGAATGAGATACAAAATATTCAATCCAATTCTCTTCAAAAATATTTTGACAAAATTAATTTTCTTCCAAATCTAAAACAACGGTTACAATTTCTCCAAAACAATATTGAAAAACATAGACAACAATATTTTCTAGGGCAAATACTACAACATCAATCCTTACAAAGTACGAAGTATATGAGTAAGTGGATTGAGGAGAAGAATAAAGAGTAACTTCTTTAAGTATCTTCTGAAATAGGTAATGACAAGCCTTATAAATTTAATTTCCAAAAGTTTATCATATCTGCTTCTATGGCAGTAAAAGTAACTGATGGGATATTTGTATTATACATTATAAACTCACAATATCTATTTGTAGAAAATAAGGAATTTTCACCGTTAGCAGCTAAAAGAGAAAAGTTTAATAGTCCGGAATAGCTTCCACTGAAAGTTGTACTGTATTTTTGCAATCCATTTAAGCGGGTAATAGCAGTATTTGTAGTTCTTAAAAAGGAATACTGCCTCCACTTATTAAGATTTACAGCATTTGGATAACTTCTTATTCCAGATATATTTCCGGGATCAAAATATACATTATTATCACTCCAATTTACATGACTAGCCCATCTATTTGAACCAGTTGCAACACCAAAGGAATATTGAGTTTTTTGAGTTGCAAAAGCTGCGCAAAGAACAGTGCCATTAGCGCCGTTGTTGGTTAAGATTGTTGTTGCTGTATTAATATCTAAGTTATCATTTAATCCATCACCTTCAAAATACGGTCTGTCAATATCGGGGAAAAACTGTGGCTGTTCATTAATAGCCGGTTGCACTGCATTTCTACCCAAACCACTTTGGTCGTACCAAATTGTAATAAAGACATTACTTGTACCTCTCCAATTGTTTATTGCATACGTATCAACTATGCCCGAAGTTGCAGCTGAATAAAAATCCCTTTCGGCATTATCCGACGCTCTTCGTAATTTAATAATTGGGCCACGGTAGTTTATTAATAACTTTCTCATTGAAAATGCAAAACTAATATTTGTCAAATTACCTTCTAATATTTCGGGCTCATAAAAGTAAGTAGTTGGATAATTGGTGGGCTGATATATTTGAGCCTCCATAATAAATGGTAAAAGAAAAATTAAAATAATATACGCTTTCTTAGACATTGCTATGCTATTTAATTTTTCACAAGATCTCCTGTAACAAAAAACGTATTAGAGCTTGTGCATATAAGTCCCGCAGCAGCTTGTTGGCCTGCGGTAGTAAAGCGTTGTAGTCTATTAAGAACTAAAACACCAAAAGATCCGGTAAAAGTAACCTTTCCATTTCCGGTTTGATATAAACTTATATTAAACCCTACAGGCAAATTAGATGGTACATTTACAGTAATATCCGTTGCGCTATTTGCAGTAAATACAACACCTGAATCTATAGGAAGTAACGTGTAACTAGTGGTTATATTTTTAATTTCTGGAAGGGAGTATGCATTTAAAGGAACCCAAGTTGTTCCTTCAAAATAATAATAGCGGTTTTTAGTTGTGTTAAATACAATCTGTCCATTTCTATTACCCCTAGCAGGTAACACGCTAACTTGAGGAACCGAAATTCCTGCACCTGAAGTTGGGGCGTTTGGATCTGCCTCACGAACATCTAGCGTAGCCTGCGGGTCGTTAGTGCCAATTCCAATTTGTGAATAAGTAATCGTGCCACAAAACAAAAATAGGATGAGAAATAAATTGTTAAGCAGTTTACGTTGGGAAACCATAATATTAAATTAGAGTTGAAATTGTATTAGAATTTTTATTTTTATTTCTTCAAAAATATTCAAAATATAGCAGATATTAGTTTTATTGCTGCTAAAGACAAATAAAAAGTTAGCTTTCAATAATGTCCTACTCAAAAATTGCAGACAAAATTGAAAAATAGATTTCGAAGGAATCAGTTAAATTGCATATTCAAATTAAAAACGATAACAAATAGATAGCTTTCAAAACCGCGGTGCAAAAGGTTGATATTGATCAAAGTGTAAATCAATTGTTCCGTACATCAATATCTATTGGAAAGTTTGAATAATTTAAATTTTTACAAGAGCTTAGACATCCATTTAATAGTCGATTACAAAAACAAGACATTTTCTCTCTCTTAACAAAAGGTTAAATTTAATTTGTTTCATCTCTTTTTCGGTCCGCTGAAGCCTTTAAAATATTCAATCCACTTATATTTACCATTCTATTTTATTTGGTGCAGTGAGCACTTTTTTATTTAATAAAACTAACATAAAACACATTTTACCAATGAAAAAACTAATTATAACATTTATGCTAGCTGCTTTTATTTTGCCTGTTCAGGCAAATGAAGGTATGTGGTTTTTAATGAATATAGAACGGTTGAATTACCGCGATATGCAAAAAATGGGACTACAGCTTACGCCCGAAGAAATATATAGTATTAACAATGCCAGTTTAAAGGATGCTATTGTTCAATTTAATAGAGGTTGTACTGCAGAAATTATTTCCGACAGCGGTTTGGTTCTAACAAATCATCATTGTGGTTATGGCGCAATAGCAGAACTTTCTACGGAAGAGCAAAACCATTTAGCCAATGGATTTTGGGCAGGAAGCTACAAAGAGGAATTAAAACCGAAAAGTTTATCAGTACGTTTCTTCGTACGTATGGATGATGTTTCTAAACGTATTCTTGCTGTATTAAATGATAAAATGACAGAGGCTGATCGTGAAGCTACAATTAACAAGGAAATTGCAAAGATTGAACAAGAAAATAATGAAGGTGGAAAATACACTGTTTCTGTAAAGTCATTTTACCAAGGAAATGAGTTTTACTATTTCGTTTATCAGGATTATAATGATGTACGTTTGGTAGGAACTCCTCCAGCAAGTGTTGGTAAGTTTGGTGGTGATACAGACAATTGGGAATGGCCACGCCATACAGGCGATTTTTCTTTATTTAGAGTATACGCAGACAAGGACGGCAATCCTGCTGAGTATTCACCAGATAATGTGCCGCTAAAGCCAAAAAAACATTTAACTACAAGTCTAAAAGGTTTTGAGGAAAACGACTTTGCAATGATTCTTGGATATCCAGGAAGAACGAATCGTTGGATGCCATCTGGAGGGATTCAGCAAAATGTAGAATACGCATATCCTGCATGGGTGGAAGCTTCAAAAACATCTATGGATGTAATGAAAAGTTATATGGACAAGAACGAACAGGTAAAATTAAACTATGCTTCAAGTTATGCATCAATTGCCAATTATTGGAAAAACCGTCAAGGAATGATAGATGCGCTTACCCAGCATAATACTGCTGCAAGCAAGCAGAAAGATGAAAAAGCTTTTCAAAAATGGGCATCAAAGAAGGAAAATAAAAAATATGAGGAAGTCATGTCTACCATAAATAATTATTACGCCAAGAACAATGAAAACAGTAGGCACAACAATTATATCGGACTTTTATTACGAACGCGAATAGCTAGTATTCCATACCGTTTAGGGAATGATATAAATTATTATTTGCAACAAAATGAAGCAAAGCAAGCAGAATTAAAACCTAAAATTGATGCTCAAATAGAGGAGATGTATGAAGGTCTTTATCTGCCATTAGAAAAAGATGTCTTGGCAGCACAGCTTAAACTTTATTCTACAAAAGCAAAGGATATTGCGCCAATGGTAGCCGAAGCTGCTTCAACAAATAATAAAACTGAGAACGGCTGGAATACATATTTAGATGCAGCATTTAAGAATAGTATTTTTGAAAGTAAGGAAAAACTCCAAGCATTTATGGCAAAACCAGATGCTGAGGTTTTAAAGAATGATCCATTATTCACTTTGTCAAACAATTTGTTAACACGCTACCGTTATAAATCTGAGGCAGAAAAGCAACTTGATGCAGATTTTGAACGTGCTTACAGATTAATGGTACAAGGAATGCGTCTTCAAAATCCGGATGAAAAATATTATCCAGACGCAAATAGTACATTACGTTTAACCTACGGAAAGGTAATTTCTTTACCAGAAGATAAGCGCAATGATGCAGATGTAAATTATTATACCACTTTAAAAGGAACAGTTGCAAAATACCAACCTGGAGATGATGAATTTGATATGCCAAAAAGGCTTATTGAACTTTACGAAAAAAAGGACTTTGGCCAATACGCCGATAAAGATGGTTATTTGCCGGTAAACTTTTTAACAGATAATGACATTACTGGTGGTAATTCTGGTTCTCCAGTTCTTAACGGAAAAGGAGAATTAATAGGTTTAGCTTTTGATGGTAACATAGAAGCGATGGCTGGAGACGTTATTTTTGACGATCAATTACAACGTACCATTAACGTAGATATACGATATGTGTTATTTTTAATTGATAAATATGCAGGTGCAACCCATATCATTGATGAATTAAGTTTGACAAAATAATAGTTGTTAGTAATAACAGATTGAAGTTTTTAAAACCACAAATCCATATCTATGGTTTTGTGGTTTTTTTGTCTTTGGAATCGTCGGAGCTTATTATAATTTATTTTAAAACCTTTAAGTTCTCCTTTTTTAAAGTAGATTATTAGAAGATTCAAATAAAGGATGATGTTATATTTTTAAACATCACATTTCTTTTTATGTAATTGTTTTTAGTAAAATAGGCTACTTTTACAAAAAAAATAAAACCCCTTTTATGGCTTCAGGATTTTTCGCACTGTTAGATGACATTGCTGTATTAATGGACGATGTTTCTGTTATGAGTAAAGTAGCGGCAAAAAAAACTGCTGGTATTTTGGGCGACGATCTTGCCGTAAATGCTGAAAAGGCATCTGGTTTTATGGCAGAAAGAGAATTGCCTGTTTTATGGGCAATTAGTAAAGGTTCATTTATAAATAAACTTATCATTTTGCCAATTGCATTTTTGTTGAGTGCATTTTTACCTATTGCTGTTACTATTATTTTATTGTTAGGTGGAATTTATTTAGGATTTGAAGGCGCCGAAAAAATTTACGAATTTTTCTTTCCACATGCACATGCAAAAGAGGATGTAGTTTCTACAGATCTTTCAGAATCTGAACTTCTTGCCATTGAAAAAGAGCGCGTAAAAGCTGCAATTGTAACAGATTTTATTCTTTCAGTAGAAATTGTAATAATTGCTTTGGGAACAGTTGTTAAAGAGCCTTTGGTAACACAAATTATCGTTGTTTCTATAATTGCCTTAATTGCTACAGTTGGTGTATATGGAATCGTTGCCCTTATTGTTAGAATGGATAATGTGGGTTATAAACTTATTAAAAGTAGTAAGTCTAAAAAAGGTATTAAGATAACTGTTGGTAAAATTTTAGTAGGCGCATTACCTTATATTATTAAAGGTTTAAGTATTGTTGGTACACTCGCACTACTTCTTGTTGCCGGTGGTATTTTTGTTCATAATATAGAATATGTCCATCATTTAATGCCTGAAAGCTGGCCATCTATGCTTTTTGAATTTCTTATAGGCCTTGCTGTTGGTTTTATTAGTTTGCTGCTATTTTCAGTCGGAAAAAAATTGTGGAAATCTATTAAGAACTAATAACGTTTAATTTTATAAACGTTTCTTTCTTCTTCTAACAAACTATTTTCTGTAACATAATCTGCAGTACAAGTTTGTGAACATTTGTTGGCTCACATTTACATACAATCTTTTGTTAAATAAAAACCAACATATAAATAAGGCCGTGTTTATAAATTAGATTTGTAGAAATTCAAAATTTTAAAGGACTTTTTTAGCCTTTAATACCCCTCTTCTTTTATGAAAGTTAAATATATAGTTTTCGCTTTATTACTTATTGGTATCATTGGTTTTATTGGATATAGGATTGTCTCTAATAAAGAAGAGCAAAATTCAGGAAAAAAGGACGGTGTTGCAGTTACATCATCCGTTAGCGGAATGGTTTTACAAGGGGAAAAATTTGCAGATAATCTTTCACTTTCAGGTACAATTGAAGCCAATGAACAAGTTGAAATTCGCAGCGAAATTATGGGCGTTGTAGAAGCTATTAATTTTGATGAAGGCAAACAAGTTTCAAAAGGACAGGTACTTCTTCGTGTTAATGATATGGAAATGCGCGCACAGCTTTCTCAAGTTAGAACTGCACAACAATTGGCGTCAGAAAATGAACGTCGTGCAAAGCTATTATTAGAAAAACAAGCCATAAGTCAAGAAGAATATGATATTGCAAGTGCAGATTTTAAAAGCTCACAGGCTCAGTCTCAACTTATAAATGCACAATTGGGGAAAGCTACAATTAGAGCTCCTTTTTCAGGGACTATCGGTTTACGGAATATTTCAGAAGGTACATATGTAACTCCAGAAACTGCAATTGCAACGCTCGTAAATACAAAACAATTAAAAATAACCTTTTCAATTCCAGAAAAATACGCAAGCCGAATGAAGCTTAACAGTGAGTTAACCTTTACCGTTTCGGGTTCTATGGAAGAATATAAAGCAACAATATATGCCATTGAACCGATGGTGGATTTGGCGACAAGAACATTAAAAATGCGTGCTATTGCTGAAAATCCTGAAGGAAAATTATATCCTGGTACATTTGCGAATGTTACCCTTCCGTTAGAAGTCGTAAATGATGCACTTTTAGTACCAACAGAATCGTTAATTCCTATTCAAAATGGCAAAATGATTTTTATCTCAAAAGGAGGTAAGGCAAAACAGATTGAAGTACAAACAGGCTCACGAACCGATAGCTTGGTCCGCGTTATTTCTGGACTAAAAGCTGGCGATACAATTTTAACTTCGGGTGTAATGTCTTTAAAGGATGGAACTCCAGTAAAAGTAGATTTCAAAAAATCTTTCAAAACAGCGAGCGTTAAATGAATCTTTCTACATTAAGTATAAAACGCCCAGTTCTTACCATTGTAATGAATGTTTCCTTAATTCTCTTCGGAATTATAGGTTATTCCTATCTTGGCGTTCGAGAATTTCCGTCAATAGATCCTGCACAGATTTCAGTTAGAACAAATTATTCTGGCGCAAACAGTGATATTATTGAATCGCAAATAACCGAACCGCTTGAAAAATCAATCAATTCCATAGACGGAATTAGAAATATTACCTCTTCTAGCAACCAAGGCTCTAGCAATATAAATATTGAATTCAATTTAGATAAAGATTTAGAAAGTGCTGCAAATGATGTTCGTGATAAAGTTTCACAGGCAATACGTAGCTTACCTGAAGATATTGATTCGGCACCAGTAGTTTCAAAAGCAGATGCAGATAGCGACGCTATTATTTCCATGACGGTTCAAAGCGATTTTAAAAACGTTTTAGAACTTTCAGATTACGCGGACAATGTTATTGCGCCAAGACTGCAAACCATACCTGGCGTAAGTAGTGTACAGATTTGGGGACAGCGAAAATATGCGATGCGTTTATGGATCGATCCTATAAAACTAGCTTCGTATGGAGTAACGGTTGCTGAAGTTCGCACGGCATTATTGGCACAAAATGTAGAACTACCTTCCGGTAAATTAACGGGTGCAAATACCGAACTTACCGTAAAAACAATTGGAAACTTAGCTACGGAAGAAGAGTTCAATAACATTATAATTTTTGCAGATGCTGAAAAAGTAGTGCGAATGAGTGACATTGGCAAAGCTGTTTTGGAAGCCGAAAATATGGAAACCAAGCTAAGCGATAGCGGCCAGCCAATGGTAGCAATGGCAATAATCCCGCAGCCTGGAACCAATTATGTAGATATCGCAGAAGCTTTTTACGTTGAATATGAAAAACTAAAAAAAGATCTGCCTGAAGGTTTTAAGTTAAATATTGCCAGAGATAATACAGTCTTTGTAAAAAGAGCTATTGTTGAAGTAGTGGAAACATTAGCTATAGCTATTGTTCTTGTAATTTTAGTGATATTTCTTTTCTTCAGAAATTGGTCTATGGCGCTTCGGCCGCTTATTGATATTCCTGTTTCCTTAATTGCAACATTTTTTGTAATGTGGCTTTTTGGTTATAGTATAAACGTCCTAACACTTTTGGCAATAGTACTGGCAACTGGGCTTGTAGTAGATGACGGTATTGTGGTTACCGAAAATATCTATAAAAAAGTTGAAGAAGGAATGTCGCCAATTGAGGCATCAATCAAAGGTTCAAAAGAAATATTCTTTGCCGTAATTTCTATTTCGGTAACGTTGGCGGCAGTTTTTCTTCCGGTTATTTTCTTGGAAGGTTTTGTGGGCAGATTGTTTCGTGAATTTGGGGTTGTTCTAGGTGCAGCAGTTCTAATATCGGCATTTGTTTCGCTTACACTTACACCTATGCTTAATGCTTATTTAATGAAACCCGGAAAGCAAAAGCAGTCTAAATTTTATATGGTTACCGAACGTTATTTTGAAAAAATGAACGCCGGATACGCAAGTTATCTCAAAACATTTATGGGAAGAAAATGGCTGAGTTTTCCAATCTTATTTGTTTGTCTGGGGATGATAGGTCTATTTTATAGCCTTCTTAAAAAAGAAACTGCACCCTATGACGATAGAAGTTACATTCGGGCCAGTGTAACAGCTCCCGAAGGTGCGTCTTACGACTATATGGATCGTTTTATGACCGAGCTTACTACTTTAATCAATGATTCAATCCCAGAAAAAAAAGTAAATTTAATTATTACATCTCCAGGTTGGGGTTCAGGATCCGTAAATACTGGCCGCGCCATTGTTTCTTTAGTAGAACCAAGTGAAAGAGAGCGTTCGCAAAACGAAATAGCTGAGGATTTAACCAAGTGGTCAAAACAATATTCAAATGCACGTGTTAGCATTTCTGAATCGCCGACAATCTCAGTAAATAGGCGTGGCGGAATGCCAATTCAATATATTATACAAGCACAGAATTTTGAGAAATTGGAAGAAAAAATTCCATCCTTTATGAAAGCGGTAGAAAATGATCCTACTTTTTCAAATAGCGATGTAGATTTAAAATTCAACAAACCCGAAATTTATGTAACAATAGATCGAGAAAAAGCGCAGAGCTTAGGTGTTTCGGTTTTAGATGTTGCGCAAACTCTTCAGCTTTCATTAAGTGGACAACGTTTTGGCTATTTCTTGATGAACGGAAAACAGTATCAAGTTATGGGTCAATTCGACAAAAAAGATCGAGATGCACCTATGGATTTAACTTCAATGTTTGTTAAAAACGAAGCAGGCGATTTAATACAAATGGATAATCTGGTAACTACCGAAGAGCATAGCAGTCCGCCGCAATTATACCACAACAACCGCTATATGAGTGCTACGGTTTCTGCCTCGCTCGCACCTGGAAAAAGTATTAGTGATGGTATTGATGCAATGGACGGTATAAAAGATGAGTTGCTTGACGATAGTTTTACAACAGATTTAGGTGGCGAGTCGCGCGATTTTGTTGAAAGTAGCAGCAATACACTTTTTGCATTCGGTCTTGCATTAATATTAATATTCTTGATATTGGCAGCGCAGTTTGAAAGTTTTATAGATCCGCTAATTATTATTTTAACTGTTCCAATGGCGGTTGCCGGAGCAGTATTTTCGCTTTGGCTATTTGGCCAGACCTGGAATATTTTCAGCCAAATAGGTACCATTATGCTAATAGGTTTGGTAACAAAAAACGGCATTTTAATTGTAGAATTTGCCAATCAATTGCGTGAGGAAGGTGTTCCGAAAGGAAAAGCAATTTTGCAGGCCGCAGAATCTAGATTACGCCCAATATTAATGACAAGTTTAACCATAGCTTTGGGTGCATTGCCTATTGCACTTTCTCTTGGCGCAGCTTCAACAAGTAGAATTGGTATGGGCGTTGTAATTATTGGCGGTACAATGTTTTCGCTAATATTAACCCTTTTCGTAATTCCGGCACTGTATTATATGTGGTCTAGGGAAAAAGTACACAGACCAGAATTTGATGAAATTGATAAGTATGAAGTTCAAAAAACCGCATAATTTCCTCCTAATATTTTTGCTTGTATTTTTTACCTTCTCGGTAAAAGCACAAGAATTGCTTACGGCTGAAGATGCGGTAGCAATAGCTTTGGAAAATAATTACCAAATTAAAATTGTAGCTAAAGAACTTAAAATTGACCAAACATCGGTAACACCAGGTTTGGCGGGAATGCTTCCGCAGGTAAATGCAGTTGTGGATAATAACCGTAGCCAACAAGATATAACACAAGTAAGGTCGGACGGAACCCAAATTTCTAGGGACAATGCGAAAAATAACAACTTAAGTTATGGTGTAGAATTAGGTTGGACCATTTTTGATGGTTTACGAATGTTTGCGCGTTACGATCAATTAAAGGAAATAAAAAACCTAGGCGAAGCTGAGTTGCAGCAAGCAGTTTTAGGTACGCTCAGTAATGTAATGACCACCTATTATAATCTGGTTCAACAACAGCAACAACTTACGGCTTTAGATACAACACTGGTAATTTCGAGGCAACGTGTTGAATTGGCAAATAACCGATTCGAAATTGGTAAAGCTTCAAAGTTAGAATTGCTTAATGCACAAGTAGATGAAAATACGGACCTTACGCTACGCCTTCGCCAACAAGAATTATACGAAAACACAAAAATTAACCTAAACGAGATTATTGCTCGCGATGTTAAAACAAAATTTAAAGTAGTTGATTCAATTGAAGTAGATGCAGATTTATTCTTGCCAAAATTGGAAGAGTTGGCACAAGAACAAAATCCGCAGTTACAAGCCCAGCAAATAAATAGACGTATTGCTGAGCTGGAGTTTAAACAAGTGCGGGCGGCTCGTTACCCAATTATAATTGCACAAACAGGCTACAATTTTAGTGATTCAGAAAATAGTTTGGGCTTTACCACGAGCAATAATGTACAAGGTTTTAACTATGGCTTTAGCGCAACGCTCAATATTTTTGATGGTTTTAATCAAAATAGAAACGAGAAAATTGCTAAAATTCAAATTGAAAATACCACGTTGGTAATTGAACAACAGACCCAAACGTTACTTTCCCAACTATCAACCGCCTACCAAACATATAGTACCAACCTACTTTTAGTGGATTTGGAAACAAAAAATCAAGAAATTGCCAAGGAAAATTTAGATATAACCTTGGCTAAATATAAAATAGGAACCATTCCAACTATAGAATTTAGAACAGCACAACTTAACTATATAAATGCCGTGTTGCGTTCCAGTAACGCCGCCTACGAAGCCAAACTTTCAGAAATTACGTTGAAGCAATTAGCTGGAAATTTAGACTTATAATTTCTAGCTTTATATCTCATCAAAAGATATAAAACAATTACTTCTTTTTTGCCACTTTAATAAATTTGAAAAATTGAAGCCACGAATACTTCAATTTTTACGACATTTGGGCAAAAGAGTAAATTCATTTGAAAGAAAGAATTATCGCCATATCGTTATTGTTCATATTGTTCGCTCCTGTGATGACGATTTATGCATTTCTACAATTTGAAAAATCTACCATTCGGCGAGAATTTAAACACAAAATGGTTGCTGAAATAAATGAAGACGAACTTGTACTTTTAAAATTCACAAAACAAGAAACCCAAACAAAATTACGATGGGAACATTCAAAGGAATTTGAGTACAACGGTCAGATGTACGATATTGTTTCAAAAAAAGTAAAAGGCGATTCAATATTTTATAGATGTTGGTGGGATTTTGAAGAGACGGCTCTTAACAAAAAGCTTACAAAAATGGTAGCATTCGCATTAAATAATGACGAGGATAGTCGCGATGCGCAACAAAATTTATATAATTATTTATGGTCTTTTTTCTGCTCAGATATTTTGTATTGGCAGCCAAATCCTTCAGGATATAATTACATAGTTTATAATAATAATTATCTCAAAGTCTTCAATTCTATTCGTTTATTACCACCTACGCCTCCTCCCAAGTTAAGTTAATTTGAAATATATAAAATTTATAAACCTGTTTTCAATTGAAAACCGGGTAAATAATTTTGTTTAAAATCACAGTAACTTAAAAATATAAAATGAAAAAACTAATAACACTTCTGTTATTGTTTGGTTGTTTAGGTATTTCTTATGCCCAAACAATTACAATCAAAGATGAAAATACAAATGAAGCCATAGAGTTGGCAACAATAACTGCTTCCAATTCAAAATTATACACAACTACAAATGCAAAAGGACAAGCAATAATTGCAAAATTTGAAAATGCCGATGTAATAGAAATAAGAAGTCTTGGATATCAAACGGTTAAAACAAGCTATGCCAAACTTTCAAATAACAATTTTATACTATTACTTCAACCTTCAAATTTAAGTTTAGATGAGGTTGTAATTTCTGCTACAAAGTGGAAGCAGAGCAGTGACAATGTACCGTCAAAAATTATATCAATTACAGCGCAAGATGTAGCGCTACAAAATCCACAGACAGCAGCCGATTTGTTAAGCGCATCGGGCAAAGTCTTTGTTCAAAAAAGCCAGCAGGGCGGAGGTAGTCCAATGATACGTGGTTTTGCAACAAGCAGATTGTTGTATTCGGTTGACGGTGTGCGCATGAACACCGCCATTTTTCGTTCGGGAAATCTTCAAAACGTAATAAATCTTGATCCGTTTGCTATAGAAAATACTGAAGTTGTCTTCGGTCCAGGATCTGTTACGTATGGTAGCGATGCAATTGGTGGCGTAATGAGTTTTCAAACCCTAACGCCAAACTTTTCATTAACAGATGAGCCTTTAATTACCGGTAAAGCAAATGCTAGATATTCCTCTGCAAACAACGAAAAAACAGGACATTTTGATGTAAATGTAGGTTTCCAAAAATGGAGTTTCGTAACAAGCATCAGCTCTTGGGATTACGATAATCTACGACAAGGAAGCCACGGACCAGACGATTATATAAAAGATTATTATGTGCAACGTCAAGATAGTACAGATGTAGTAATAACGCAAGAAGATCCGTTATTGCAAATACCTTCTGCCTATTCACAAATAAATATGATGCAAAAAGTAAGGTTTCAACC
>JBBSOK010000055.1:0-18862 GCA_038259825.1 Flavobacteriales bacterium | reverse complement strand
TGAAACCAATGAATATGTGAGCTTTTCAGTTGGAGGAGCTATAACTGCCAAATCTAAGGTTGAAGAGGAGTATCAAGAATGTCTTTTAAAGGCAAAGGCAATGAAAATGGTACTTTAACAATAGCAAAAATATTTCCTTATGTACTCTAGAATGCATATTTACTATTTATGCACTCTAGACAGCATAAGTGTCATTTATGTACTCTAGAATGCATATTTACTATTTATGCACTCTAGACAACATAAATTTATTATCTTTGATTCACAATTATTATTATGAAAAAAATTGTAATCTCAGCAGATATTGTAAGTTCTACAGCGTTACAGACCGTAGATAAACAACTACTCGAAAAATCGCTGCAATCTTTATTGCAAGATCTAAACAAATCTATGTCCACTTTTGGACGTATAATTAAGGGCGATTCTTTAGAAATTGTTATACCAAAGCCACAAGATGGTTTAAAAGCAGCAATCGCAATAAAAAGCTTTGTAAAAACGCTACCTATTAATATAGAAAGTTACGAAGAAGGCAAATTTAGAGCGCAACATTTTAAAACTCATGGCGTCCGGTTGGCAATGGGGTATGGAGAATTAGAGCGTTTTGTTCCAGAAGATGGTATTATAGACGGGGAAGCTATATATCTTTCTGGCCGTGCCATTAGCAATATGCATACATACAACAAAGAGCGCATTACTATAAAAAACACCTTATTTTTTGAATCTAAAAACGAAACATTAAACAACACGATGTTACCAATTTTAGAATTGCTTGATGTACTTTTATCAAAAGCCACAGAAAAGCAATGCATGGTTTTATATCTAAAATTACTGGGTCATTCTGAAACTGAAATAGCTAAAAAAATGCAGATAGACCAATCGGTTGTTAATAGACATTCCACAAATGTGGGATGGAATGCAATTGATACAACAGTTTCGTATTTTAGCAATCTTATGAAAAACCGAAAGTAATGGACATTTCAAACCTTTTAATTCTTCAATTTTTTGCTCATATTTTGGCAGATTACTTTTTCCAAACGCAAAAAATGGCAGATAGTAAAAGCAAGTTTGGTTTTAAAAGTAAGTGGCTTATATTGCACGGTATTTTGGTTTTTGCTAGTGCTTGGTTATTATCATTTCAATTAAATTATGTTTTCCCAGCATTAATAATTGCCGTTACACACTATGTAATAGACGGCTTTAAACCATGGCTTTCCCGCAATAGATATTTTGGTCATTATAGTTATTTTATAGACCAGATACTGCATTTACTAGTTATTCTTGCCGTGGTAAACTTTTATTATAGCAATTTTGAGGTTGTTGAGATTTCATTTATCCAAGACCAATTTCAAATCATTCTACTTATAATTGCTTATTTATGCTGCCTTAAGCCGGCAAATATTTTTATCAAGGAAATGTTACGAAGCACAAAAATTGTTGTTGATAACGATGACGACTTACCGAATGGAGGCAAAGTTATAGGCAATTTAGAACGTATTTTAACATTAACTTTTATTTTAATCGGTCAATTTCAAGCAGTAGGTTTTCTAATTGCGGCAAAATCTATTTTACGTTATAAAGATACAGATACACTAAAAACCGAATATGTTTTAATAGGCACAATGCTTAGCTTTGGTATCGCATTAGCATTAGGTTTAGCAGTACAATTTTTATTTTGAAAACTCAATTTCTACAACATTTACAGATCAACCTGCCTCAGCTATTAGACAAAAAGTTGCTTGTGGCTTGCAGTGGGGGCTTAGATAGTACTACTTTATGTAGACTTTTGAATAGCATCAATATTAATTTTGCTATTGCACATTGCAATTTCTCATTGCGTGGCAAGGAAAGCGATTTAGATGAAGAGTTTGCCGAGAACCTTTCGAAAAATTTGTCGGTACCATTTTTCAGCCAAAAGTTTGATACAGAAAAATATGCGATAGATTCTAAAATATCAATTCAAATGGCGGCGCGCGAGCTTCGGTATAAATGGTTTGAAGAAGTTTTAGAAACCCAAAATTTTGATTTTCTACTTACCGCACATCACGCAGATGATTCTTTGGAAACATTTTTAATCAATCTTTCTAGAGGTACTGGATTAAAGGGGCTAACGGGTATTCCAGAAATAAATGGTCAAATAATAAGACCACTTTTGCCATTTTCAAGAGAAGAAATTTTACGATATGCTAGTAAAAATAAAATTAAATGGCGTGAAGATGAAAGTAATAGCCAAACAAAATATCTTCGTAATCAAATACGGCATAAAATAGTTCCAGAACTTAAGGAATTGGATGAAAATTTTCTTCAAAATTTTAATAAAACGCAATCAAATCTTCAGCAAAGTGGGAATTTGGTCGAAGATTATTTGCAACTGATTTTTAATAGTGTTGTAACAGAAAATTTTGATGGGTACACTATTTCTATTTCAAAATTAAAAGAGTTTCCCAATATCAATTCAATTTTATTCGAACTTTTAAGCCCGTTTGGATTTACAGATTTTACAGCCCTTTTAGAATTACTAACTGCGCAGTCGGGGAAACAAATCTTTTCAAATTCACATAGATTATTAAAAAATAGGGATACCTTATTACTTTCGATTGCTTCAGAAGAAAACAAATTGGAATTTTTTGAAATTCAAGAAAACACATCAGAAGTATCAATTCCAATAGAACTTAAATTTGAAGAGGTTGAAAGTGTCAAAAATAGTTCCCAAAATGCCATTTTCGTTGATGCAGATAAACTTCAATTTCCATTAACGTTGAGAAAATGGAAAGATGGAGATACTTTTCAACCTTTCGGGATGAAAGGAAATAAGAAATTGGGCAAGTATTTCAAAGACGAAAAGTTATCTTTGGTCGCCAAACAAAAAATTTGGTTACTCTGTAGCGGTGAAAAAATAATATGGATTGTAGGACTGCGCGCTGAAAACTATTTTAGGATTGAAGAAAACACCAAGAAAACGTTACAAATTACGCTCAAATCTCCCTTTTACTATGAATAAATTCCTCTTTTTCATTATTTCTTTATTTTCAATAAGTGCCTTCTCTCAAATTGTTGAGCCAGTAAAATTTACTTCTGAAGTTAAAAAAACCGGTGAAAATACATACGATTTAATAGTTAACGCAACAATTGAAGATGGATGGTATTTGTATGCTCAAGATCTTCCAGAAGGCGGACCAATTCCAACATCTTTTACTTTCGAAAACAAAAAAGGAGATTTTGAATTAATTGGAGAGACAAGGGAAAGCGAATCTCAAAAAAAGTTTGACAAAATATTTGAAATGGATTTGTCTTATTTTGCTTACAATGCAACTTTTACCCAATCCATTAAAGTTACAAATTCAGACTTGGCTTCAATAAATGCTTCAATAGATTATCAAAGCTGCGATGACGAAAAATGTATTTTTGAAACGGCCGAATTTCAATTTGTTATTCCGGGAAAAACAGTTGCTAATAATGAAACAGATTCCAACGCAACCGATGTAGAAAAAAAACAGAATGAAACTGATCTAAACTCGGATAACAGAGGACAAAATAGTGGTAACCAAGGATTGTTAAGCATATTTTTCTTTGCATTTTTAGCTGGCTTTGCAGCATTATTAACACCGTGCGTATTTCCTATGATTCCGCTAACGGTTAGTTTTTTTACTAAACAAAGTAAAAACAGGGCGTCAGGTATTAAAAATGCAATATTATATGGTGTTTTTATTATCGTAATTTATGTTGTGTTAGGTTCAATAATTACTGCAATTTTTGGAGCGGATGCGCTTAACGCCTTATCAACAAGTGTTTGGTTTAATGTAATCTTCTTTTTACTCTTAGTGATTTTTGCTATATCATTTTTGGGTGCTTTTGAAATTACTTTACCACAATCGTGGGCAAATAAAGTAGACAGCCAAGCAGATAGAGGTGGTATTATAGGTATATTTTTTATGGCACTTGCATTAGCAATAGTGTCATTTTCCTGCACAGGACCAATTGTAGGAGGGCTTTTAGTAGAAGCTGCTAGCAAAGGTGGTATAGCACCAATAATTGGGATGTTAGGGTTTTCTTTAGCAATTGCATTACCATTTACACTTTTCGCAATTTTCCCAGGATGGCTTAATAGTTTACCAAAAAGTGGTGGATGGTTAAACACGGTAAAAGTAGTTTTAGGCTTTTTAGAATTGGCTTTTGCGTTTAAATTTCTTTCGCAGGCAGATTTAGTTTTACAAGGTCATTTACTGGAAAGAGAAGTTTTTATAGCAATTTGGATTGCCTGTTTTGGAGCCTTGGCACTGTACCTCTTTGGAAAAATAAAACTACCGCACGACGGACATTTGGAGCACATTTCGGTAGGCAGATTACTATTGGCACTCTTAACCTTAAGTTTTGTAGTTTATATGATTCCCGGACTTTGGGGTGCGCCATTAAAGCTTATAAGTGCATTTCCGCCACCGTTAGATTATGCTGAGTCGCCTTATGGTGTTGGATTTATGAAAACAGGAACGAGTGCTACATCATTTGACGGAGAGTTACCAGAAGGTGCCAAACTAATACCACCGCACGATCTTTTATCCTTCAGAAATTATGATCAAGGTTTGGCTTACGCAAAACAGGTAAATAAACCAGTTTTAATAGACTTTACAGGTTTGGCTTGTGTTAATTGTCGTAAAATGGAACAAAAAGTGTGGCCTGAGGAAAATATTCTTTCAATTTTGAAAAATGACGTGGTGCTTATTTCACTCTATGTTGATGAAAAGAAAGAGCTTGCTGAAAAAGATAAATATACAAGCTCAGAAACTGGAAAGAAAATTAAAACTGTTGGCAACAAGTGGAGTGATTTTCAAATAACGCGGTATAAAGCTAATGCACAGCCATTTTATGTATTGATGGATTTGGATGAAAATAATTTAATCGACCCGGTTGGTTATACTCCTGATGCATTGGAATACCAAGCTTGGCTTCGTAAAGGGATTGATAATTTTTCAAAAGAATAATTTTATACGCTTACAATTAATTTTTAATCAAAAGATAAAATGAATTTTAAAAAAAATACCCTGACAACTTTTTTACTATTTTTTATTACTTCAACGCTAATTTTTGCCCAAGAAGTAAATTTTGTAAAAGAAAATTACAGTAAATCCGAGCAAATGGTTGAGATGCGTGACGGCATTAAATTATTTACTGTTATTTATTCACCAAAGGATACTTCCAAAGAATATCCAATTCTATTTCAAAGAACACCATATAGTTGTCAACCATATGGTGAAGATCAATTTAAAAGCAAAATTGGCCCGAATGAATTTTTAATGAAGGAAGGTAATATTATTGTTTATCAAGATGTTCGAGGTCGTTGGGGTAGTGAAGGAGTCTATGATAATATGAGAGCTTACATTCCCAATAAAACGGGAAAACAAGTTGATGAAGCCAGCGATACTTATGATACTATAGACTGGTTAGTCAAAAATGTGGAAAATAATAATGGTAGAGTAGGCACGTGGGGTATAAGTTATCCAGGCTTTTATGCTACATATAGTCTATTAGATGCACATCCAGCGCTAAAAGCAGTATCTCCACAAGCTTGTATTGGCGATTTTTTCTTTGACGACTTTCATCATAATGGTGCATATTTATTAAGCTATTGGAGAGTTACGGCACTTTTTGGTTATGAAAAAACGAAACCAATAAAAGAAGACTGGTATAAATTTCCAGATTTGGGAACGGAAGATCAGTATCAATTTTTCTTAGAAAATACACCAATTTCAAAGTTAGATAAGTATTATAATGAAGATAATGTTTTTTGGCAGCAATTAAAAGATCATCCAAATTACGATGAGTTTTGGAAGAGCCGTGGTATTATTCAACATTTAAAAGATATAAAACCTGCCGTTATGGTAGTTGGCGGCTTGTTTGATGCTGAAGATTTGTACGGTCCTTTTGAAACATATAAAGCAATAGAAAAAAATAGTGATAATTATAATACGGTTGTTTTTGGTCCTTGGAGCCACGGGGATTGGGCTCGAACCAATAAAAGACAAGCGATAGGTAACGTGTATTTTGGTGATGATATTTCAGAAAATTATCAACGTGATATTGAAACTAATTTCTTTAATAATTTTTTAAAAGGTGATGGTACATCAAAAAGTAATCTTCCAGAAGCTTATATGTACGATACAGGAAAAAGACAATGGATGGCATTTAATGAATGGCCACCAAAAAATACATCAAATAAAATATTTTATTTAGAAAAAGACCAGAAATTGGCCAATGTTAAACAACCTGCAAATACTTCGGTTTCTTTTGTAAGTGATCTTAAAAAACCAGTTCCGTATTCTGAAGATATAAAAATGGTTTTCACGCCTAGAAAATATATGACGGACGATCAGCGTTTTGCTGCTCGTAGACCAGATGTTTTAGTTTTTGAAACACCAATACTTACTGAAAACGTAACAGTTGTTGGAGATATTTTGGCGAAATTAAAAGTAGCAACAACAGGAACAGATGCGGATTGGGTTGTAAAAGTTATAGATGTATATCCAGCAGATGCACCAGATTATGAGGAAACCCAAAAATATTTAAAAATGGGGAATTATCATTTGATGGTTCGTAGTGAAATAATGCGTGGACGTTTTAGAAATAGTTTCAGCAAACCTGAAGCTTTTGAACCAAACAAAAAAACAGATGTCAACATTACACTTCAAGATGTTAACCATACATTTTTGGCAGGTCATAAAATTCAAATTCAGGTGCAGAGTACGTGGTTTCCTTTAATAGATTTAAATCCACAGACGTTTGTGCCTAATATTTATAAAGCTGAAGAAAAAGACTTTAAAAATCAAACACATTCACTTTACAATGATTCTACTATTGAATTTAATGTGCTGCAGAAGTAAGAACAATGGCTAATTAAAAACGCCGTAACTTTTGGTTACGGCGTTTATAACAAACCTAACTTAGTAAACTTTCGAGTACGTGCTTTATTTTCTATCCCCACAAAAAATAAAACTCAATACATATCCACTAATTAATTACTCAAAGATAACAAGACAAGTAGGTTTTGGCATACGTACTAACACGTATTTTTATTACTTAATGAGTAATTTTAAATTATATATCTGTCCGTTGCTACTTGCTTTAATTAAATAAACTCCTTTAGAATAAGGGCTTACATTAATTTCTTCCATCAACTTGTAATTTTCAAAGGAGCCAACTAACTTTCCAGAGATATCAAAAACATTAATAGAATCAAGGTCTTTATTTATTCTAAAAATAGTGGAAGTAGGGTTAGGGAATAACGCTATTGCTTCAGCATCAAATTGAGGTGTTTGTAATACTGAAAACTCGTTTGCATAAACAAAAAATTGTCCTGGTTGAAGTAATATTGTTGCATTTGGATCCGTTACGGTTATTTGAGTATCATCCAGCATATTAAACCAAGAGCCCGTTTCTTGAAAGCTTGGCGTGATATTTTGCTCGATTATACCAAAATTTCCTAAAATGGTAACGTATTTAATTTCAGAACCCGAAGCTGTTGGATTGGTAAGTTGAATTTTCTTAATTCCATTTGAATTTGCAACATCCATTGTAAAAGTGGAAGTTTCAAAAATTGGTTCACTTTTTTTAATTCTAATTAATTTACTCCAAGTTTCATAAATACCTACTCTAGCCGTATTGTTGTTATATCCCAAATCCCAAACAATTGGTTTCGGATCTGTTCTACAATCTTCGGAAATCGTTCCATCTTGGCAGCGGTTTATGCTAAAGTCATAACCTAGTTCTCCAAACTGCCACATAGACTTTGGACCGGGAACGGTAAAGAAAAATGCACCTGCTAATTCCATTCTGTCCATTGCAGTTTCAAAATTTTTGGTGTCATAATTACTATTTCCATTACCGAAAGCTTGGTTTTTATAGTTTAAGCGCTCTTCATCGTGGCTTTCCATATAACCGACTGCAGATGGCGTTGTCCAACCTCTGTTTAAATAAGAGATTCCAGAGAAATTAGAATTGCTGTTATAGCCCATTGTAGCTTCGTTATAATTATAGTTGTGGTTGCTCCAAACTATCATTCCCTGTTCATTTGGATTATTGGTAGCGCGATGTTCAATAAGTTGAGTTTCTTCGCTATTTGGTGCAAAATGCTCTAAAATAACATATGCATTATCATCCACAGCTCTTAACTGATCGTACATCCTTTTTAAAATAGCAATACGCGAAGCATCAAAGTTTCCACCGTCTCCAACTACATTGGTAAAGCCTTTCGTAAAATCGAAACGAAAACCATCTAAATTAAATTCGGTCAGCCAAAACGCGTTTAGCCTATCTATATAATCTTTTGTAGCGCCACTTTCGTGATTTATATCATTAAAGAATGAAAAAGTAGTGTTTGGATCTACAGGATTAAAAAATGGATTTTCATTTGACGCTTGCCCACCAAAACAGCCATTACAGGTATTCCACATTCTATAATATGGATTTTGTCCTGTTGCGTGATTATAGACAACATCAAGTATAACGGCAATTCCGCGTTCGTGGCAGGCATCAATCAATTCTTTTAATTTATTTTGGGTACCGTAATATTTATCGCTTGCCATATGAAATGCTGAATTGTAACCCCAACTTATATTTCCATCAAACTCATTTACTGGCATTAATTCAATAGCATTAATACCTAAATTTTGAAGATAATCTAATTTATCAATTACCGCTTGGTAGCTGTGCAGAGCATCAAAATCTCTTATTAACAACTCGTAAATTACCAAATCTGTAGTTTTGGGTCTTTCAAAATTTTGAACTTGCCAAACGTAAGGAGCTTGATTTAATTTAAACCACGAAATGGCAAATTCTGTTTTATCCGATGGATAAGCTGGAATATCCGGAAATGTTTCTTGATTTATAAATTGATCGTCAAAATCGCTTAAAATTAAAGTAGAATACGGGTCTGCAACGGTAATAGTGGCATCAACTACATATTGATATAGAAAGTTGTTGTTCTCAACATTCAGTCCGCTTAGAGTTATCCAAAAACGATTTTGTGCATCGTCTTTTTTCATTAAGAATGTATTAGTTAGCCTCCAATCATTATTGTTGAAGTTTCCTTTAACGTGAACATAATTTTTGAAAGGCGCATATAATACCAAAGTAACTTCATTTGGATTATTTATGTTATAATTCAATCCATCTTTCATTCCAGAAGGGACAGATGCTATCTGCGGATTTGGCGTGAGAATAACATTAAACGGCTTAATAATTTGATTTCCTGAAGAAGGTTCGGTTATCACTAATTGAAAATAAGTGTCTGTATTGATAACCTGAATGTTGCTGAAGTTTGTAATATTATTTTGAGAAATCAAAGAAATTCCATTTCCAAAAAGTTCGAAGTTTGCGTTTACAGATGAAGTTGCTGAAATAGCCAAGTTACTGCCGGCATTTACAATTGTATTTTCAGCTGAAGGCGAAATTAATGTTGCTTGAAATATTCCAACTTCGGCAAAATTATCTTGGGTTTTGCGTTCACCGTTCCCCATATTGCTTCCATCACGTGCTTTTGCAAGCATTCCAATCCTGCCAATATTAGATGTACCGTAAAGGTTAGCAGGGATAAACGTATATGAAAATGTTCCGTTACCGTTATTTATGAATTTTTGAACATCATTACTTTGTGTCCAAGTTCCGTTTGTGGGACTATCCCCGGCTAAGTTATCATTTACATCAAAATACCAAGCCCAAAGGTAAATATCTGTAACGTTCCAAAGTGAAACATCTATGTTTGAAACTGTTATAGTAATCTCATCTGTTGCTTCAAATGTAGAAGGAGTGATTGTAAATGTTGCGTTTTGAACTTGTGCAAAGCTGGACAAAACCAAGAAGCACATTATAATTGAAAATAAGATTTTTTTCATCTGATATAATTTATAAAAAAAAGAGTGTAGAAACTACACTCCTTTTTCAAACTTAAACTTAAACTTAATTATTGGGGAATGATGTTTTTTATAAAGCTTCTAAAGAATATGCATACATTCTTGGGTTTGTAATGTCCAATGTAATTTTGTACATACCAGATTCAGCTGGTGCTGGAATATCTGATCCACCAAAATCTAATGATCCGTCATTATCAGTATCACCAAAATTTATATCCCAAGCATCGTTAGCTCGGAATTTAAAAGCGTTATCAGCACCTGCAGTAATTTGTAATGTAATGCTCAACAAACCTGTTTCAGAATCGTAAACAAAATCTGTGTCTGCATCCCAACCGGTTGGTGTTGCATTTCCAATTACGCCCCAGTTTGTGATTGCTGTAGAGTAAGTAAGGTTTGCGGTATTTGCTTTTACAAAATGATATCCTGTAGCTGTAGACTTACAATTCTGTTCATCCTCTGCAACTAATATTCCTGTAAAAGTACCGTCATCACCCCAATCTGTTGTACCCCAATCAAAGGTTCCATCTTCCATAGGCGATAAAAACTTAAATTCATTTGCAGCATCTTGGAAATAAACAAATCCTTCATAATTAGTTTGGCCAACTTCAGCTGCTGCCAAGGTTGGTGCAGTAGATGGGCTCCATCCTTGGTAAGCTCCTGGAACTGCTATTTGTGGTAATAAAACTTCGATGTCGCCAGTAATTTCCAACACTGTTAAGTTAACAGGCTCAATAGAAGAAAACAACTCTTGAGTGTTTGCTCCACCATTACCAATGTATGCGCGTAAGCGTACAAAGATTGTAGCTGTGTTGTTAGGCTCTCCTGCGGAATTTGTGGTTAATGGATCATTATCCAACCCAAGTTCGGTAGCAATTCCTAAAAGTCTACCAACGGTTACAACAACATTATTTTCAGTGGTTGTTTCCAAAATTGTAGGTACTGCAAAATCTTGTGTTGTTGATGACTGTAAATCATACGACACTGAAGTTTCTGTACCAAAATCTGCTGGAGTCCAAATAAAACGCTCTGCCACATTCGACGATGTTTGGTTAGATAGAATATAATTTGACGCGGTAGTATTTTGAAATACTAAACTACCATCTTGTGCTGCAGCAGTAACTTCAATAGAGTCGTCTTCTGAACACGATTGAAAAGCTAGAAGTGCAATAAAAAGCACAGAAGCTATTTTCGTTAAATTAAAAATTGAATTTCTCATAATAGTTTTTTTTAAATAATTAATAACCTGTGTTTTGTGTTAAATTAGGGTTGGTTGCAAGGCTCCTTGCTGGTATTGGATATATTTTAAGGAAATCTGGAATACTGCTGCCATTAGGAGTATCACCTTTCCATTCCCAATTATAAGTACCGCCAGTAAATCGGCCAAAACGAATAAGATCTTGTCTTCTGTGTCCTTCCCAAAATAATTCTCTACCACGTTCGTCAATTAAGAAAAGAAGAGTAAGTTCAGTTGCTCCTATTGTTGGCGCATTTGCTCTGTTTCGTAAATCATTAATAAATTGTACAGCTTGCGATTCTGATCCGCCAGTACCTCCACGCTTTACGGCTTCTGCATACATTAATAAAACATCAGCGTATCTAAAAAGTGGAAAATCTGTATCTGCAAATGTTCTATCTGAACCTGGAACGCCTTGTGAAGTGATATTTTTGTATTTGGCGTGCGTATATCCAGAATCTCTATCAGCAATACTTGTAACGCTAATAGTTCTTCCTGCTGTTTTCAAAGTGTTTCTATCTCCAGCTGCAGGTACTTCTAAGATTTCAGAAATTTGTTTTCTCAAACGCATTGCGCCTCCAAAACCATTTACACCTATTTCATCTCCATTACCTTCAATACTTCCAACTTCACCATTTAAAATGATTGTTGTACTGCCGAAACTTTGAGAAAGTAATCCATCAGACGGTAAGCCGAGAATAATCTCGTTGCTCAAATTATTATCTGAAGTGAAATTGAAAGCGTAATTTGGATTTAAAGTATATGCTCCACTATTAATTAAACTATTACAAGCAGCTACACATTCTGAATATCTATTTTCACCTATATAAACCTCAGCATTCAAGTAAATTTTAGCTAATAACATATAGGCAGCTCCTTGGTCCGCACGTGCATAAGGTCCTTGTCCAATTGCTGATAAAGAAGGTAAAATTTCATTTATCTCACTTTCAATATAATCGAATAATTGTTGTCTTTCGGCTACTGGAGGTTGAAATGTTGGATCAACCGGATCTAATTCAGTTACAAACGGTGCTTTACCATATAAATCCATAAAATAGTAATATGCTAAAGCTCTCAGGAATCTAGCTTCTGCGCGCATAACGTCTATGTTATTAATAGATAATCCTTCAGATGAACGTAAAAAATCATTAGCTAATGTTAATGATAAGGCATTTCTACCGAACATTCCTGAAATAAATTCATTACTGTCGTTCCATACATTTCGTTGTAAATCTGGAATACCTGGATCGTTCTCATATGACCAAACTGCTTCATCTGTAGACAATTCTTGTAAGTTCCACATTGTACGCGAAAAAGTACTAGAGCCTGCATCTAGACCAGATATATTGGAATCTGTTGGTCCTGTTTGACTTGGAAGTGTAAAGTTTGAATATACACCTGCCAAAAGTTGCAATGCAGAATTTTCATCTGTTAAAAATTGTCCAGCTGTTACAACAGTTGGGTCAATTGGTTCAGTATCTAAATCGTCCAAACAAGATGTTGCTGTTAATAATGCAAGACAAGCTAGAGAGATTGAACTTATTTTAAACATATTTTTATATATTTTCATTTCTTCTTTTTTTAAAAACTTAAACTAGCGCCTACTAAGTATGTTCTAGGTCTTGGATAAATATTGTTGTCTATACCACTGTTTCCTGGAATTTCAGGATCTAAACCTGAATAATCAGATAATACAAATACATTTTGGCAACCTGTGTAAAAACGTAAGTTGGCATTTGCATTAAATGCATTACGTATAGTGTATCCTAAAGTTACATTATCCATACGCAAAAACGAACCGTCTTCTACATAAATATCGGAGTTAATAATTTGTGCATCTTGACTTACAAAACCTGTTTCGGTAACGGAGGTTGGGACATTAGAAGGAAAACCTTGGTTATTTATTAAACTATAATAAGCATTTGCAGAGGCAATGTTGTTGTAAACTTCATTACCAACACTTGCTCTAAGCGCAAATGAAAAATCAAAATTCTTAACCTTTAAGTCAGAACGGAATCCCATAGTAACATCTGCATCAGGATTTCCACGAATGTAACGGTCGTTTGAATTGATAATTCCATTTCCATCTAAATCTCTAAAGGCACCTTCTATTGGATTACCGGCAGTATCATATAATTGCTGATAAACATAAAATGAATTTGGGTTTTGTCCTTCGCGGTGCACTTGTATTGTACCTCCAGTTCCGCCAGAACGACCGCCAATTTCAATATCAGATCCTTGGGCTAGCTTTGTAATTTCTCTATCAATAACTGTTGCGTTATATGAGATATTCCAATTCACATTTTCAGTTTTTATAACATCTGTATTCAAAGAAACCTCAACACCTTTAGCTGTTAAATTTCCAATATTTTGAAAGCCTTGATTTGTAAAGTTAGCACCGTCTGCAATAGGAGCGGAGATTAAAAGATCTTTACTTTCTTTGTAAAAACCATCAACAGACCCAGAAATTCTATCTTCAAATAGGCCAAAATCTAAACCAACGTTATATTGGGTTGTTTCTTCCCATTTAATACTTTGGTTCCTATAACCTGGTAATGCAGTAGCAATTGGTGTATCTCCAAAAATATATTGAGATACATTTTGAGATGTACTAATACTTGATTGGTAAATATTAAATAAAGCACCTTGATTTATTTCTTGTTGCCCAGTAATACCGTAGCCTAAACGTAATTTTAAATTGCTTAATGTGCTGTTTTCTGCAAACTCTTCGCTAATTTTCCAAGCAAAACCAGCTGCCGGGAAATTTGCAAATCTGAATTCATCAATAAATCGAGATGAGCCATCACGTCTGTACGTTAAGGTTAATAAATATTTTTTTTGAAAATCTATATTTAATCTTCCAAAGAATGAAGCTAAAACAACATCGATTGGTTCGGTTAGTCTAGGAGGGTTACTTGCTGGATCGTTAGTGTTATTTGTTGTAAAATCGTTACGTTCGAAAACCTGATAGTCATAACCACCTGTAGCTTCTAAGTTAAAATCTCCCAACGCTTTAGTGTAAACCAAATACGCGTTTAAATTTTTGTTTTTACGTAAACTCGTGTAAGAACTAATATTATTAAATTGAATATCATTAATAGTTGAACCAGCATCAAATCCGTTTATTGAGGTAGGATCAGTAACATCGCTACCTTCACCAAAAGATCTGTCGTAACCTACATTTACAACTGCTCTCATTTCTGGAAAGAAATGTAATTTGTAATCAAATTCTACATTACCATAAAAACGGTCTACATTTCCTGCATTGCGGCGTTGTAATAACGATGCCACTGGGTTTCCAGGAGTTTCAGCAATCTTTGTACCATCAGCATTTAAATATTGAAAAAAGCCACCAAACGGATTTGTAGGATCGTAAACTGCTTGTGTTGGGTTAAATCTTGCGGCAGCACCAATCTGTCCAGTATCCGCAAAACGGTTATCTTCACGAGAATAATTAGCATTTACGTTAATTTTTAAATGATCCTCAAATAATTTTGGATTCAACGCAAGGGAAAAGTTTGAACGTTCAAATTCAGATGTTTCAATATTTCCCGGTTGTCTATTAAAACCCGTAGAAAAACGAATTGGCAAAACATCAGCAATTGCTCCTCTAATAGAAAGGTTGTGGTTTACTGAAAACACATCTCTAAAAATTTCATCCTGCCAATTGGTATCAGAATTACCTAACCGAGCTTGCAATTGTGCGTTAGTATTAGAACCAGCGATAGGGAATTGTTCCTCAATAACATTTCTAAACTCCGAAGCATTAAAAACATCAATTTGGTCGGTAATAGTATTGTATCCAAAATTTACATCGTATTGAACACTAGTTTTGCTACTTCCTCTTTTTGTATTAATAATAATAACTCCGTTAGAGGCTCTACTACCATAAATTGCTGTTGCCGAAGCATCTTTCAGAATATTGAAGGATTCTATGTCGGCAGGGTTTAAACCTGCTAAAATAGAACGAGAACCACCAGCATTATCATTAGTAATTGGCAAGCCATCTATAACAATAAGAGGATCATTTGATGCACTTAAAGAAGATCCACCACGGATACGTATTGTAGAACCTGAGCCTGGAGCTCCAGAAGTATTTACAGTAACTCCCGCAGCACGTCCGTTAATGAGGTTTTCTGCGGTAACAATATTACCGTTATTGAAGTCTTCGGTAGTAATTTGTGTTACAGAACCAGTTGCATCTCTTTTATTCACACTACCATAACCAATTAGAAGTACTTCTCCCAAAACTGCGGTATCTTCAGATAAGGAGGAATTTAGTGTTGCTTGTCCAGTAAATGTAACCACGCTCAATTGGTAGCCTACGTAAGAAAATGTAATAACATCTCCGTTTTCAATTCCGTTTATAGTATAATTTCCATCAAAATCTGTAGTTGTACCATTTGTTGTGCCTTTTACAATTACGTTAGCTCCAGGAATTGGCATCGCTGTATTTGCATCTGTAACCGAACCAGAAACACTATTCTGTGCAAAAATGCTGAGCGGTAGCAGAATTAAAATGAATATTAATTTATTCAGTAAGTTTTTCATTCCTTTTTAAATTGTTAGTTTACAATAAGTTAAATCACTATTTTTTACTTCCTGATGTCAAATTTAACAGAATATTTAGATTAAAATAACATTAACATAATATTGATGCTTACGAAAACGTTTTCGTGTTGATAAGTTTATTAACTTTAACAGAATTGTATTTTTAAATTATTAATTTCTAAATTTTAAGCACATCATTTTTAGAAATTCGCATTTTGTAATTCCATTATTTTTTTTTGTAATTTGATACCTTAAATTTTAATATGTGCAAAAACTTACTCTCAAAAAAATTGCTAGGGAACTAGATGTTTCAATTTCCACAGTTTCTAAGGCATTAAAAGACAATCCTGAAATAAGTGAAGAAACACGTAAAAAAATTCAGGCTTTTGCCAAGCTATATAATTATAAACCCAACAATATTGCACTTTCTTTAAAAAATAGAAAGACAAAAACGCTTGGCGTAATAATTCCAGAAATTGTTCATCATTTTTTTACAACAGTAATTAGCGGAATCGAAGCCGTAGCAAATGATCATGGCTACAACGTTATTATCGGTATGAGTAATGAATCTTTTACCAAGGAAGTCTTGAACATAGAAATGCTTGCAAATGGTAGTATTGACGGCTTTATTTTAAGCGTTTCCAAAGAAACCCAGCTTCTTAAAGATTATCATCATTTACAAGAAACAATAAACCAAGGCATGCCAATAGTTATGTTTGATAGGTCTGTAGATGAAGTGTCTTGCGATAAAGTTATTGTAAATGATGTTGAAGGATCAAAAAAAGCTGTTGCTAAATTAATTGAATTAAACTGTAAAAATATTGGCATAATAACTACCAAAGATCACGTTAATGTTGGAAAATTAAGAACGTTGGGTTACGAAACAGCGTTAATTGAAAACGGATTAAAATTAAATGCATCGCTCGTGTTAAAGTTAAACGACGAAATTAATGATGAAAACCACATTGATTTACTTGAAAGTGAAATTTTCAATTTTCTCCAAAACAATCCAAACCTTGACGCCATTTTTGCAGTAAACGAAATTTATGCTTTAACGGCAATGAGTATGGCTAACAGATTGGGAAAAAACATTCCGAAGGACTTTAAGGTAATTGGATTTACCGATGGTATTTTATCGAAATATGCAAATCCAAGTCTTTCAACCGTTAGCCAACATGGGAAAGCAATAGGTAAAAAGGCTGCAGAAATGCTAATTTATAGACTTGAAAATGAGGAGAAAGAAATTCCGTACCAAACCATAGTTATTGAAACAGATTTAGTCGAACGAAGGTCAACGGAAAAAAATTAACAACCATATCTAAAAAAATATTTTATATTTACACCCTGATATTTCGAAGCTATATTTTACTTCCTACTAAAATCCGCTACGATATCAATTTGAACCTTTCCTATTATTAGGTACAAAAGGTATCGAAGCAAAATAAGCTATCGATATGCAAAAACCTAAATTAAGTTTTTGGCAAATCTGGAACATGAGTTTCGGGTTTTTGGGCATCCAATTTGGTTTTGCCCTACAGAACGCCAACACCTCTAGAATTTTTGAAACACTTGGCGCGAGCTTAGACGAAATCCCAATATTATGGATCGCAGCGCCAGTAACCGGCTTAATCGTGCAACCTATTATCGGTTATTTTAGTGATCGCACGTGGACCAAATTAGGAAGACGCCGCCCTTACTTTCTTGTAGGTGCCATTCTTTCCTCAATCGCACTCTTCGTTATGCCAAATAGTCCTTCTCTGTGGGTTGCGGCTGGTACTTTGTGGATTATGGATGCTTCCATAAACATTTCAATGGAGCCTTTTAGAGCTTTTGTTGGTGATAATTTACCAGAACGCCAACGCACACTTGGTTTTGCTATGCAAAGTTTCTTTATTGGTATAGGTGCTGTTGTAGGATCCTTATTGCCATACATTTTTTCAAATTGGATTGGATTAGAAAATACAGCCGCCGAAGGCATCATCCCACCATCTGTAAAATGGTCGTTTTATGTAGGAGGAATTGTATTTTTAGCCGCGGTTCTTTGGACAGTTTTTAAAAGTAAAGAATACTCCCCGGCAGAATTAGCAGCTTTTGAAAAAGCTCAAATAAAAAATGAGTCAGCCGAAGTCGAAGTAATTAGTCCTAATGCAAACATAAAAAAGCAAGCAACAATTGGTATTGTTATGTTTTTAATTGGCTTGGCCGTAACCGCGTTTTTATATTTTGAGGAGCTTGATAAAGTTCTATACATATTGTTTATCGGGCTGATGATTACTGGCGCATTGTTTTTTATAGCTTCACAATTAAGAAAAAATAATGTTCGCAATGGTTTTACTGTAATAATTACAGATTTATTAAATATGCCCAAAACAATGCAACAATTGGCTTGGGTGCAATTTTTCTCGTGGTTTGCACTTTTTAGTATGTGGATTTACACCACACAAGCCGTAACAGGTCATGTTTTTAACACACACGATACAACTACAAAAATATACAACGACGCGGCAGATTGGGTAACGGTAATGTTTACCGTTTATAACGGTGTTGCAGCGGCTGTCGCATTTTTATTACCCGTTTTAGCTGCCAGGACAAGCAATAAATTCACACACCTTTTAGCACTTTGCATGGGTGGTTTGGGATTAATTTCAATCTATTTTGTTGGCGATAAAGTTGGACTTTTATTAGCAATGGTTGGTGTTGGTGTAGCTTGGGCAAGTATTTTATCTATACCGTACGCAATGTTATCAGGCTCATTACCCGCAGCAAAAATGGGTTATTATATGGGCGTTTTTAACTTCTTTATTGTCATTCCACAAATTGTTGCAGCAACTATACTTGGATTTATGGTGAAGAATTTCTTCAACAGCGAACCAATTTATGCAATAATTGTTGGAGGTTGTTCTATGATTTTAGCAGGATTATTAACCCTTAGAGTTAAAACACAAAAAAGAATAAATATTAATGAGTAATCAAAAAGCATTTATATTCGACTTAGATGGTGTCATTGTAGACACCGCAAAATACCATTATTTAGCATGGAAAAAACTTGCAGATAAGTACGGCATCCCTTTTACTGAAGTTGAAAATGAGCATCTTAAAGGTGTAAGTAGAGTTCGCTCTTTAGAAAAAATATTAGAATTAGGCAACATAACTATTTCCGAAGAAGAATTCAATTCTG
>JBBSOK010000054.1:0-18966 GCA_038259825.1 Flavobacteriales bacterium | reverse complement strand
ATGATAATAAAGTTAAATTTTGAATTTATCCAAAACCGCTATCTTTATCAAAAATAGAAAACAATGCAAGTTAAGGACGTAATTGCACATTTGGAAGATTTGGCCCCTCAAACATATGCCGAAGATTTTGACAATACGGGTTTGTTGGTTGGGAATAACAATACGGAAATAACTAATATTTTGGTGTGTCTTGATACATTGGAAAATGTTATTGATGAAGCAATTGAAAAAAACTGTAATCTAATTGTTAGTTTTCATCCTATAATCTTTTCAGGTTTAAAAAAGATTACTGGTAAAAATTATGTAGAGCGCACCGTTCTTAAAGCCATTAAAAATGATATAGCTATTTATTCAATTCACACAGCTTTAGACAATAGCAATATTGGCGTTAATGCAAAAATTTGCGAAAAATTAGGTCTTTTAGATTCTAAGATTTTAATTCCTCAGACTTCAACTATAAAGAAGTTAGTTTGCTACGCACCACTAAAAAATGCTGAAAAATTGCGTAATGCGCTATTCAAAGTTGGCGCGGGCAATATTGGCAATTACAGCAATTGCAGTTTTTCTGTGGAAGGGACTGGCAGTTTTATGGGAAATGAAAAATCCAATCCCGTAGTAGGTAAAAAAGGAGACACACATTTTGAAGCCGAAGTTCAAATTGGCGTTACGTATTCAAAACATAATGAATCCAACATATTAAAGGCTCTGTTTGAAAATCATCCTTATGAAGAGGTGGCTTACGAAATAACAACCCTCGAAAATAAGAATCAGAATATTGGAATGGGAATGATTGGTAGGTTAGAAAAACCGATTTCGGAGAAGGAATTTTTGAAATCAGTTGCAAAAACAATGAATGCAAAGGGCGTAAGATATTCAAAATTGTTAGGTAAAGATGTGAAAAAAGTGGCTGTTTTAGGCGGAAGTGGAGCATTTGCAATAGACGCGGCTAGAAAGGCCGGAGCTGATGTTTTTATTTCGGCAGACTTTAAATATCACGACTTCTTTAAAGCTGAAAACACCATAGTTTTGGCGGATATTGGACATTATGAGAGCGAACAATTTACAAAAGAGCTATTAGTGTCGTTCCTTAAGAAAAAAATCACTAATTTTGCAGTCCTTTTATCAGAAATAAATACCAATCCAATTAGTTATTTATAATTTATGGCCACAAAAACTGAAATTACTGTTGAAGAAAAGCTTAGAGCGCTTTATGACCTTCAACTTATAGATTCAAGAATAGATGAAATTAGAAACGTTCGCGGCGAATTGCCTTTAGAAGTTGAAGATTTGCAAGATGAAGTTACCGGAATGGAAACAAGATTGGGCAAATTAACTGCAGATTTGGAAAGCATTGAAGAATTAATCAAGGAAAAGAAAAATGGGATTGAAGAATCTAAAACCTTAATTAAACGCTACACTGAGCAACAAGAAAACGTAAGAAACAATAGAGAATACAATTCTTTAAGCAAAGAAGTTGAATTTCAAGAACTTGAAATGCAACTAGCTGAAAAAAATATTAAAGAATTTAGAGCTCAGATTGAGCAGAAAAAATCTGTTGTTGAAGATACAAAAGGCCGTTACGAACAACGTTCTGCCCACTTAAAAGGCAAAAAAGGCGAATTAGACGAGATTTTAGCAGAAACTGAGAAAGAAGAAAAAAGTCTTTTAAAAGAATCAGCAGCTTACGAAAAGAAAATCGAAGACCGTTTAATAAATGCCTATAAACGTATTAGAGGTAGTGTGAAAAATGGTTTAGCCGTTGTTCCTGTTGAAAGAGGTGCTTCTGGGGGTTCCTTCTTTACCATACCACCACAAGTTCAAATGGAAATTGCAGGTAGAAAAAAGATTATAACAGATGAGCACAGCGGTCGTATTTTAATTGATCCAGATTTAGCTGCTGAAGAAAGAACAAAAATGGAAGCTATCTTTTCAAAAATTTAAATTCCAATTTTATAGATGTTAAAAACCTTCACGAATGTGAAGGTTTTTTTTTAGATTAAATTTAACGTTGTGGTCCGTAATTTGATAACTTATTAAGAGACTACAATAAAAAATTAAAAATTCATAGAATGAAAAAATATGCAATTGTATTAGCAACTGTTTTAATAACTCTTTCGGCTGCTTGCAAACCATCTAACGAAAAAAACAAAGAAGCTGAAGCATTGGCCCAAAAAAAAGATCCAGTACAAACCGAGCAGGTAAATGGCCTGGAGCGCGCTTATTTTGCTAGTGGTTGTTTTTGGTGTGTAGAAGCGGTTTATGAAAGCGTAAACGGTGTTGAAGAAGCAATATCTGGTTATAGCGGTGGTAAAATGGAAAATCCAACTTATGAAAATCACGGTGATAATGCAGAGTCTGTAGAAATTATTTACGATCCCACTATAGTAAGTTTTTCGCAATTGGTGGATGTTTATTTTGGTTCACAAAACGTTACTCAAGTTAACGGGCAAGGTCCAGATAATGGAACTTCTTACCGTAGTATTATTTTTTACCAAAACGACGAACAGAAAAAAATTATTGAAACTAAAATTAAAGAATTAAACGCAAAATTAGATGGAGGTGTAGTTGCCGCACAGGTTATGCCATTTCAAAAATTTTGGGATGCAGAAGGTTATCATCAAAATTATGAAAAGAATAATCCCCAAAATCCATACATCCAAAATGTGTCAATTCCTAGACTAAACAAGTTTAAGGCTAAATTCCCGGAACTTTTAAAAAGCGAAGGAGCTCATTAGGGAGTTTTTTAATACATAATAAACTATAAACCTCATAAATCTAATTGGATTTTGAGGTTTTTTTATTTCTAAATTTTATTGGTTTGTTTATATTTAAACAAATTATGTTAAACAGATTTTAATCTTAAATTTTGGCGCATAAAAAAGTAAATCTTCCACAAAAAAATTGTGCTACTTGTAAAAGACCATTTACGTGGCGTAAAAAGTGGGAACGCGATTGGGAATCTGTTTTATACTGCAGCGTCCGTTGTAAAAATGATAAAAAAGTTTAAATGAGTGTAAATTTAGTTTGGTTTCGGAATAATCTGAGAGTACTTGATAATTTAGTTCTTTCTAAAGCTTGTGAAAATGAAAATGTTATAGCCCTATATGTGTTTGATCCGCGAGATTTTGGGCAGACTGAATTCGGTTTCAAAAAAACAGGAAAATTTAGAAGCAAATTTTTACTTGAAAGCGTTTCTAATTTGAAGAAAAATCTCGAAACGATAAATATCAATCTCATCATTTCGTATGATAAACCTGAAAATGTGATTCTGCAATTAGTTGAAAAGTGCGAAATTTCAAAAATATTCTTTCAAAAAGAATGGACACCTGAAGAAAGAGAAGTGGAAAATTCAATTAAAGTAAACTTACCTTTAAACGTGGAAATGATTTCATTTTACGATCAATTTTTATATAAACCGTCAGCAATTCCCTATTCTTTTGAGAAAATTCCGCGCGTGTTTACAGAATTCAGAAAAGGTTGCGAAAAATCTGTAACCATAGATAAACCGCTTCCAGTTCCTAAGAAATTACGTTTAGAAAATTTAAATATTAGCGCTGGTAAAATTGAAAACGATTTGCCAACGCTAAAACAACTTGGTCATGAGGATTTTGAAATGGATAGACGTACAGCTTTTCCATTTTCTGGTGGTGAAGATTCTGCTTTAGAAAGACTACAAGAGTATTTCTGGGAAACGAAAAGTCTTCAAAAATACAAGCAGACCAGGAATGGATTAATTGGTATAAATTATAGTTCAAAATTCTCTGCTTGGCTTGCAAATGGTTGTGTTTCCGCAAAAACCATCTTCAATGAAGTTAAAAAATTTGAAGAAGAGATTGTAAAAAATGAAGATACCTATTGGTTGATTTTTGAACTTATTTGGCGAGATTTTTTCAAATATGTTTCACTAAAACATGATTCCAAAATCTTTAAGCAAAGTGGCATTCTTCAGAAAGAATACAACTGGCAAAAAGATAAAAATGTAATTAACGATTGGATAAATGGTAATACAAAATATGATTTTGTAAACGCAAATATGAAGGAAATTGCTGCAACGGGTTTTATGAGCAATCGAGGCAGGCAGAATGTTGCTAGCTATTTTAGTAAAGAAATGGAGCAAGATTGGCGCGTTGGCGCAAGTTATTTTGAAAGTATGCTCATTGATTACGATGTGCATAGTAATTGGGGAAATTGGATCTATAATGCTGGCGTTGGTAACGATCCGCGAGATAGAAAATTTAATATAGAAAGCCAGGCCGATAGGTATGATCCAAATAATGAATATGTTGATTTATGGTTGAAACAAGAAAATAAATGAAAAAACTGAGACTTATTTTAGGTGACCAGCTAAACCATCAACATTCCTGGTTTACTGATGACGATGACGATATTATCTATTTCATGGCGGAGATGAGGCAGGAAACAGATTATGTAATTCATCATATTCAAAAAATTGTAGCATTTTTTGAGAGCATGCAGAACTTTACAGATTGGATGAAAACTCGTGGCCATCAGATTATTTTTTACAATCTGGAACATTTAAACAACCAACAAAACCTAGTCAAAAATCTTGAGTTTATAATTAAAGAGCATACAATTGAAAAGTTTGAGTATCAACTTCCCGATGAATATAGGCTTGATGAACAATTACGAAATTTCTGCAAAAGCTTAAAAATTAATTATGAAAGTTTTGACACAGAACATTTTCTTACAACAAGGAACGATTTAGCCAATTTTTACGAAGGCAAAAAAGAGATGACAATGGAATATTTTTATCGCCATATGCGAAAGAAATATGAAATTATGATGCTAAACGATACAAAACCCGAAGGCGGAAAATGGAATTTTGACCAAAGCAATCGTAAAAAATGGACAGGAGAGCCAGAAATACCACACGAGCGCGGTTTTAGAAAAGACGTTTCCAAAACTTTAAAACGCCTCGAAAAAGCTGGCGTTAAGACAATGGGAAATATAGATTCAAAAAAATTTAATTGGCCAACATGCCGTGAAGATTCACTTTCCGTCCTTAACTACTTCTGCAAAAATCTATTAAAACATTTTGGGGATTTTCAAGATGCAATGCACACGGACCATGATTATTTGTACCATTCCAGAATATCGTTTGCTATGAATAGTAAAATGCTAAGTCCGTTAGAAGTTATTGAAACTGTAATTGGTTATTGGCACGATAATAAAAATGAGGTGGACATTTCTCAAGTTGAAGGATTTGTTCGGCAAATTTTGGGTTGGCGGGAATATATGCGAGGCGTTTATTGGAAAGAAATGCCGCAATATAAAAAGTTAAATGAATTACAAAACCACAACAAACTTCCCGATTTTTATTGGACGGGCAAAACAAAAATGAATTGCCAAAAAAATGCAATTGGCCAAAGTCTCGATAATGCATATGCCCACCATATTCAACGCTTAATGATTACAGGTAATTTTGCACTACTCACACAGTGCAATCCAGACGAGGTAGATGCTTGGTATTTGGGTATTTATATAGATGCTATTGAGTGGGTTGAAATTACCAATACACGTGGGATGTCCCAATTTGCCGATGGTGGCATAGTTGCTACAAAACCATACATTTCCAGTGCCAATTATATAAATAAAATGAGTAATTATTGTAAAGATTGCTCCTATAAAATAAGCAAGAAAACTGAAGATGATGCTTGCCCCTTCAACAGCCTATATTGGAATTTTCTAGATGAGAAAAAAGAATTTTTCAAAGACAACCATCGAATGTCTATGATGATGAGTTTATTAAACAAAATTCCTGAAAGTAAATTAAAAGCAATCAAAGCTAGAGCAAACACAATAATAAATAACGTAAATAATTTTTAAATTAACGCAGAAAACAATCTCTTCGAACATTTTTATCCGTCAGCAATAAATTAAACAAATATTTAATTTTAATGTCTATATTTATTCCACTAACTAAAAAACACTTTATATTATGGGAGACATTATCTGGTTAATTATAGTACTATTAATTATTGGCTGGCTTGTTGGATATATAGGATTTCCCGATGCCGTGGGAAGCTTGATCCATATTCTATTGGTATTAGCCGTTATTGGTATTCTTTACAGACTCGCAACGGGTCGTAGATTATAATTCTTAAACAAACACTAACCCTCAAATTAGAAAAAATGAAAAAATTATTTTTAGTATTATTTGTTGCCGGTCTAATGACCACTGGCTTTACAAGCTGCAGAGAAAATAAGGAAACCGTAGGAGACAAAGTTGAAGATGTTGCAGATGATGTTGAAGATGCAGTAGATTAACTAATTTTCTTTTTAAATGAACCTGTCTTGCGATTAGTAAATTGCAAGACAGGTTTTTTAAACTCCGTGATCATCAGCCAATATAGAAAGCCATTCTGCATGTTTGTTTATATAGCTTTTAGTAAAAGGACAAGATGGCACAACCTTTAGACTTCGCCTTTCTATTTGTAAAAGCACTTGCTCTGTCAAATCTGAAGCAATACCCTTTCCTTCCATTGTTTTAGGCACCTCGGTATGAGTAATAATTATTATACCTGGCTGTACTTTATACTCAATAAAAGCAATTTGTTCATTTACTTCTGTTTCAAATCTGCTTTTTTCCTTATTATCTATAACTTTCATACGTTCTTAATTTACGTGACTTCCGTCACAAAAGGGCGAATTACCTGTCTGTCCACAGCGGGAAAAAGCTGTAGATTTACTTCTATTCTCTTGTTTACCATCCGCCTTCATAATCTCTAAAGTTCCATAAACCATAAGCGGACCATCTTTTAATACTTCAACTCTAGTCATTTCTTTTATATTTTCTTTGTCCACCCTTGTTTCGCCAATATCGTTCAAATAATAAGACAACGCACCACTAGGACAAGATTTTATAGCATCTATAATATCGGCATTGTTTGAAGGTTCCAATTGTATCCAGGGTTTTTCTTGAGGTTTAAAAACTTCTGGTAAAGCTTTAACACATTTACCACTGTGTATGCACAGTTTTGGTTTCCAAACCACGGTTAACTCATCATTTAAATATTTTTTAGTTATTTCCATATATAAATTTACAAAAAAATAGAATTAAAAGGTACATTCTGTATTTTTACTGTTTCAAATAATATCAACATGAAATTTAAATTACTTTTTATTGCAATTTGCTTATTCTTATGCAATTGTAAAGATTCCAAAAAAACTTCTGAATCACCGAATAATGAAAGCGTAGAAACTGCAACAGAGCAAAAAATATCCGAAGCGGATTTCAGTGCTCTTTCTACTCAAGAAAAGATTGCTTACAAAAGCGGTTTTACTAATTGGGAAAAAGTTAATGAATTAAAATTTACATTTAATGTTGACCGTGGAGAAAATCATAGCGAACGTTCTTGGACTTGGATGCCAAAAACAAATGATGTTGTTTTGATTACTGAAACAGATACAGTTAGTTACAATCGCAACAATTTAAATGAAGAAACTAAAAAATCCGATGCAGCTTTTATTAACGATCAATTTTGGTTACTTGCTCCTTTCAATCTAGCTTGGGATAGCAGTATAAACTTTTCTGAGGAAAAACAACAAATTGCTCCAATTTCAAAACAAAAAATGGACAAGCTAACCGCTGTTTATGTTGGAGATGGTGGCTATACACCAGGCGATGCTTATGACTTTTACTATGATGACGAATATTTCATTAGAGAATGGACCTATCGAAACGGTAATAGTACCGAGCCATCAATGAGTACAACTTGGGAAAATTACCAAAATTTTGATATTGTGAACATTGCCAAAATGCACAAAGATGCGACAGGGGATTTCAAGCTTTATTTTACAGGAATTTCAATAAAATAGTTTTTATCTATTTTGCAATTTTGAAAAAGGATTTTATAATAACGTAGATAAATAAAAGGCTATTTAACGCTTTATCAATTTCTGCGTCCAAACTTTTCGGTTGCCATCAAATAAATCCACAAAGTAAAGACCTGTGCTGAATGAAGAGATATTCACATAAACTTCGTTTACATCGTTGAAGTTTGCTGGTTGTTTATAAACTAATCTTCCGCTAACATCAAATATAGTCAACTCTAAATTCTTTTCTGTTTTGTAAAGAATTGTAATTTCATTTATTGATGGATTTGGAAAAAGAATTCCTTCTTCGGCTAATTGACCTGTAAAATATTTATTTGCCATCTTAAAAGCATCTTGTCCAATTTCAATACCTGCAATTCGACCGGGAATATCATCTATTGGCGGATGTATTCCACCCCAAATCCTGGACAAACTACACTGGTCGCTAGCATCTCGATAAGTTGCCCATTGTAATTCAATATTTTGGCTTGGGCCATCTTCAAAGACAAGAAACTCATTTGCTTCAATATTAAAAACGCCCATTCCGCCCGGGAAAAATTCATCTCCCGTAAAAGCTGTCAAAACTTCCGCCGCAGCTCTTGAGTAAGTGGAATGTCCTGATACAAAGCCAGCAAACGGTGGTGTTACAAACGATGGACGCTGATATGGAAACCATTCTTCAGCCAAAATCCAACCTACACCAGCTTCATCCATTAAAGGGTTTACAACAAAGGACGGACCGCGCCATGTATATAATTTGATTTTTCCAACATTTTCATTAAAACCACCTGCAAGACTATCGCCAATTTGAACCAATTCAATTCTTCCATCAACTAAAGGCAAGCCGTGTGGGCTGTAACTGGGTAAATTTGGATTACTGCTTTGCCCCATATCACTCATATATCGTACAGCACTTATTGGCCTTACGTAATCATAATATCCTTTTAAGCTCCAAGCTGTAACAGCGGCATCGTGCATTGCGCCTCCAAGTGTGAAGTAACTTTTAATATCCCATTCCAAGTCTGAGACTACTGCACCCTTTCCCCTGTATTTTTTTATTAATGTGGGATTATCGTTTACATAATTCAAAATAGTAAACCAATGTCCTGGCGGGGTTTCACTATCCGGACCATCTGCCCAGAACTCTGCCAAACTTCTTGTATAATCTCCTCGAAAAACGACTTGCGGTTGATAGGGTTGACCTGTTTTTGGGTTAAGAGAGCGACCTTGACTAATATCTCCTCCTTCCATAAAATTGTAAAAATCTTTAAATTCTACTAAATTTTTTGGGTAAGTATCTGTTGATAAATTACCTAAACTAGCTGGCGAAATATCCATCATAACACCATCTGATGGTGCTAAATGCGCTCCCCAAGCTGCAACAAGTGCAAATGTCCATTTATACGGATCTTCAATGCCCAAACCGTCTTGAATTAAAAAGGGTTTAAGTTCTGTATCGTGGTAAACCCAATAGTCATAATCTCCATCAGCATATACCATTTTATCATCTCCCTTTAAGGCGAAAGGGACAACCCTACCCCATTCTGGACTCAAAAAAGGTGGTTGGCCTCCTGGGATTGAATTACCACTTTGGTCCACATAATTCTGTAATTTAAGAGGCTGCCAATGGTTTGGATCTGTTAGTGTTAAATTTCCCGAAATATCAGTATTCAAGGGTTCATTCAGCGGAACGTAATGTTGATTTGCATATGTGTTTGCTTCATTTGCACCGTCTTGAAGTCCAAATTCAATAATTTTTTCAGCTTCGTAGTTTCCAAGTGCAGCTGCATTTCCACTTTGATAATCGGTAGAAGCATCATTAATATCGTACCCGAAATTTGACATCAAATTGTTCATAGATATTAAAACTTCATCAAAACCTGGAGCGTTTTGAAAACGGTGTAACATTAATCTATAAACTGCATAACTTATTGCTTTCTTTTTAGAATCTTCAATACTTTCGGTTGGCGTAAAACCCTCAAAAGCGCAAGGAAAACCAGAAACTTCCTTGCCTAAAAAATATGTATCTGCTTTATCATCAAAAACAGCCCACATATCGTACATAACAACCGAACTATGAAAAAGATTACGAGCGTGTATGGTTGGTCGGGCAAAGTCTTTTCTTATTCCGTTTAAAACCTCTTCGTTCCAAATTCTGGCGACAGATTGGCTAAAAGAAAACGAAGTGAAAAAAATAAAAGATATGAAAAGTAATTTTTTAACCATTTAAAAATATTGAAAATTGACTTCAGTAAATTTATGTAATTGAAATGATTTTATCCTGATTTGCAATGATTTAAATAAAAATCAAAAGTACTATTTTATAGAATAATCAGAATTGAAATATATAGACAATTCAATATTGAAGAAAGTTAAATTATAAAAAATATTCCATTTAAATAATTTTCAAAAGTATAAATATCAACTTCTTCAATCGGCTAAAAACTGCTTTATAATTGCTATTTTTGTGTGCAAAGCTCCAATTTTTAATTACTTATGTACAAAAACTCTTTAGAATTTGCCAAAAGTTTAGATTCGCAGGATAAACTCGCTTCATTTCGAGATAAATTTCATTTACCACAAGATAGCAATGGCGAAACGCACATTTATCTTTGCGGAAATTCATTGGGACTACAGCCATTAACCGTTTCAGATTATATAAATGAAGTTTTAAAAGATTGGGCTCATTTTGGAGTAGACGGTCACACAGAAGCTAAGCACGCTTGGTTACCATATCACGAATTTTTAACGGAAAATATGGCAAAAATTGTGGGCGCCAAACCTTCTGAAGTTGTGGTAATGAATACCCTTACGACAAATCTTCATTTAATGATGGTTTCGTTTTATCAGCCCACGAAAAACAAATATAAGATCGTAGTTGAAAGTGACGCTTTTCCCAGCGATAAATACGCAGTTGAAAGTCAATTAAAATTTCATGGAATAGATCCAAAAGATGGATTAATTCTTTGGAAACCGAGACAAGGCGAAGAATTATGCCACTTTGAAGATTTGGAAGAAATAATGAAAATTCACGGCAGTGAAATAGCACTATTAATGATTGGAAGTACCAATTATTATACTGGCCAATCTTTTCCGTTGAAAAAAATTACAGAACTTGGGCATAAACACGATTGCTTGGTAGGATTTGATTTGGCGCACGGAGCTGGTAATATTCAACCAAATCTTCATGAAACGGGAGCAGATTTTGCCGTTTGGTGCACGTATAAATATTTAAACAGCGGTCCGGGAAGCTTGGGTGGTTGTTTTGTTCATGAACGCCACGCAACTAATGAAAAAATAAACCGCTTTGCAGGTTGGTGGGGACATAATAAAGATACTCGTTTTAATATGCGGCACGAATTTGACCCATTGCCAGGTGCCGAAGGTTGGCAATTAAGCAATCCTCCAATACTATCTATGGCAGCAATTAGAGCATCTTTGGACATTTTTGCAGAAGCTGGATTTGAAAATATTAGAGCAAAATCTGAAAAACTAACTGGATTTTTAGAATTTCTTTTAGATGAAATGATGAATGATTCAATTAACGTAATTACTCCAAGAAATCCAGAAGAGCGCGGCTGCCAACTATCAATTCAAGTAAAAAATGCTGATAAAAATTTACACACAAAACTTACCGAAGCTGGCGTAATAAGTGATTGGCGCGAACCAGATGTAATTAGGATAGCTCCTGCACCACTTTATAATAATTTTGAAGATGTTTTTAGGTTTACGGAAAAGCTGAAAGAAGTTTTGCAAAAATGATTTAAGATTAATGACGTAGGATTAAATGATTTATGACTTTAAAGGAGTATTTATTTGGCCGTAAGTCAATTTAAAAATAAAATATGAAAAACAATATATTAATAATTGGCGCCGGACTTTGTGGCAGCCTGCTCGCTTTACGAATGGCTCAACGCGGCTTTCAAGTAACTTTAGTTGAAAAGCGACCTGATTTAAGAACCAATCTACAAGATGCCGGAAGATCAATTAATCTTGCCTTAAGCGATAGAGGTTTGCGCGGTTTGCGCTTGGCAGGTATTGAGGAGAAAGCAAAAAAGCTTTGCATTCCTATGAATGGTAGAATGATTCACGACAAAGCTGGGAATACTTTTTTAAGTAAATATAGCGGCAGAAAAGATGAATATATTAACTCCATCTCGCGGCCGGGCTTAAATATGCTTTTGTTAGATGAAGCAGAAAAAATGCCGAATGTTCAACTAATTTTCAATCATGCTTGCCAGTCATTAGATTTAGAAAATGCTTCGGCAACTTTCAAAAATTATAATACAAAAGAAGAAATGACAATTTCAGCCGATGCAGTTTTTGGAACAGATGGCGCAGGTTCTGTAGTTCGCAAGAATATGTATGAAAGCCGTAAGTTTTTATTCAGTTTTTCACAACAATGGCTTTCTCACGGTTATAAGGAATTGGAAATACCAGCCTTACCAGAAAATGAGAAAAACGATGAAAACGGAAATTACCGAACTTACAAAAATGCATTACACATTTGGCCAAGAGGAGAAGATATGTTGATTGCATTACCAAATTTGGATGGTAGTTTTACGGTCACGTTATTTCTTCCATATGAGAACAGCGAATATTGTTTTTCAAATTTAACAACGCCAGAAATTGTCAAAGAATATTTTGAAAAGGAATTTCCCGATGTTGTTGAAATGATCCCAAATCTTTCAGAAGAATTTTTTGGAAATCCAACAGGCCCTTTAGGAACCATAAAATGTTCTCCGTGGAATGCGTTCGGAAAAACAGTATTATTGGGTGATTCAGCCCACGCCATCGTTCCGTTTTATGGCCAAGGAATGAATGCAAGTTTTGAAGATGTCGTAGTTTTTGATGAAATTTTAGAAAATCATTCAACGGATAAAAAATTGAATTGGGAAACTATATTTAAAGAATATGAAATAGTTAGAAAGAAAGATACAGATGCAATTGCAGATTTAGCTGTGGATAATTTTCACGAAATGAAGGAACATACCGCAATGGAAATCTTTCAACGTAAAAGAAAATTGGAGACCTCTTTTGAAACCGAATTCCCCGAAGAATATTACAGTAAATATGCTTTGGTTACTTTTAAGGAAACCATTACATATTCCGAAGCTTTAAGTATTGGAAGAGCTCAAGATAAAGCAATTTTGAAGTTATTGGATAATTCAAAATTACCTGAAGAAATGCCTTTACGTGATAAATTTGATTTAGTAAAAAAAGAAACGAATGCCATACTTCATGAAAATGAAGTAGCTTTTGGGTAAAAACATGATCTCTTCCGCTAAGCCAACAATAGGTCAATCAGAGGAGCCAAAATGATCAGTCAAAAACATAATTTATGAGTACAGAAAAAAAAGAGTCACACCTTCGCGGAAGTGTAGTAGAAGGAAAAGCAACACCGCGAGGAGCTTATCCACACGTAAAACGTGTTGGCGATTTTATATTTATAAGCGGCACAAGTTCCAGATTGGCAGATAATACCTTTGCTGGCGTCAATAAAATAGACGAAATGGGCACTATGCATTTTGATGTCCGTGAACAAACCAGAGCTGTCCTTGAAAATATAAAAGATTTCTTAGCAACCGAAAACGCAACATTGGCAGACGTTGTAGATGTTACAAGCTTTTTGGTAAATATGAATGATTTTGCGGGATACAATGAGGTTTATGCAGAATATTTCAACAAAGAAACTGGCCCAGCACGCACAACGGTTGCTGTACATCAATTACCACATCCACATTTGGTGGTTGAAATTAAAGCTATGGCGTATAAGCCAGTTATCAGCAATAAGTAATCAATTATCTATTAAACAATTATATTCGAAAATTATCTAAATCTCACAAGCAAATATTTTTTCAAGAGTATGCAAAAACCAAACACAATAGAAACCGAACGCCTACTCCTAAAACCAGCAACCACTGAAGACGCTGCGTTTGTTTTAGAACTTCTAAATACACCAAAATGGAAACAGTTTATCGGCGATAGAAAAGTTAATACAATTGAAGATGCCGAAAATTATATAACTGTGCGATTCTTGCCACAGTTTGAACGTTTAGGTTATGGAAATTATGTTGTTACCCGAAAATCTGATGAAATAAAAGTAGGTTCATGCGGAATTTACGATCGCGACGGATTGGATGGCGTTGATTTAGGTTTTGCATTTTTACCCGAATATGAGAAAAAGGGATATGCTTTTGAAGCTGCATCATCTTTAGTTGAAAGCGCCAAAAAAAAATTCAACATAGAAAAATTATTAGCAATTACAGTTGCCGAAAATAAATCGTCACAGAATCTGCTAACCAAGCTTGGCTTCACATATCAAAAATTGATTGTTGAAAAAGAATCGAATGAAGAATTGATGCTTTTTGATTTAAATTTGAAATAAAATGAAAAAGTTGCTTTTAGCATTAACCGTATTTTTTTGCATTCAAGCAAACTCACAAACAACAGATATTAAGCCGCTATCTATTGGCGAAACTATTACTTTTCAATCCACGACATTAAAGGAGGAAAGGAAGTTAAACGTTTATATTCCGTTTGGTTACAGCAAAGACAGCACAAAAATTTATCCGGTAATCTATCTTTTGGATGGCTCGATGGATGAAGATTTTATGCACATTGCCGGATTGGTTCAATTCGGTTCTTTTTCTTGGATAAATATAATTCCCGAAACTATTGTTGTTGGAATCGCAAATGTTGACAGAAACCGTGATTACACTTATCCTTCAACAGATAAAGCCTATGTTGAAAAATATCCAACAACAGGAAATTCGGCTGAATTTATTCAATTTCTTGAAGAGGAAGTTCAACCTTTAATTGAAAAAACATATAAAGTTTCTTCAGCAAAAACGTTAATAGGCCAGTCGCTCGGCGGACTTCTAGCCACTGAAATTCTATATAAAAAACCAAATTTATTCGACAATTACATAATCGTAAGCCCAAGTTTATGGTATGATTTTGAATCTCTCTTAAAATCGGAACCAGTTGAATATACTTCAAAAAAACAAATTTATGTTGCCGTTGGCGAAGAAGGCGCTTGGATGAAACGTGTGGCAAAGGAATTGTATAATAAGCTTAACAAAGTTAAAAAAGAAAACACTAATTTGAACTATCAATTCTTAGAAAATCAAAACCACGGCGATGCTTTGCACTTGGCAGTTTATGGTGCTTTTGAAAAAATGTTTGCTGAGTAAAATAAATTTTAAAATCAATTTTTAAACATAATTAAAATTTGAAAACAATCCTAAACTTCATAAATGCTGAATACGTTGAACCACTTTCAAAAAAATGGTTGGATAATTACAATCCATCAAATGGCGAAATTTATTCGGAAATTGCAAATTCAAACGCAGAAGATATTGAGTTGGCTTATGAAGCTGCAGCCAAAGCTTTTAAAGATTGGAGCCAAACTCCAATTGAAAAACGCAGCAGAATACTTTTAAAAATAGCGGATTTAATTGAAGAACAATTAGTCGAACTCGCTACTGCAGAAACAATTGATAATGGCAAACCTTTGAGTTTGGCATTATCTGTAGATATTCCACGTGCTTCGGCAAATTTTCGGTTTTTTGGTAATGCCATTACACAATTTTCTAGCGAAGCTCACGAAAGTATCGGGCTGAATACTTTAAACTTCACAATAAAAGAACCTCTAGGAGTTGTCGGTTGTATTTCGCCGTGGAACTTGCCTTTGTATCTTTTCACTTGGAAGATTGCGCCAGCTATCGCTGCTGGTAATTGTGTAGTCGCTAAACCAAGTGAAGTTACGCCAGTGACAGCTTCAATGCTCGGCGAAATTTGCAACGAAGCAGGTTTACCGAAAGGCGTACTAAATATAGTTCACGGCGAAGGCACAAAAGCTGGACAAGCAATAGTTGAACATAAAAATATTAAAGCTATCTCATTTACGGGTGGCACAAAAACTGGCGAACATATTGCCAGAACTGCCGCGCCAATGTTTAAAAAACTATCGTTGGAATTGGGCGGAAAAAACCCGAATATTATTTTTGCCGATTGTAATTATGACAAAATGATGGCAACAACACTTAAATCATCATTTAGCAATCAAGGCCAAATCTGTCTTTGCGGAAGCCGAATTTTTGTTGAAAGTTCACTTTACGAGCAGTTTAAAAAGGACTTTGTTACATTTGTGAAGCTAATGAAAGTTGGCGACCCAATGCAAGCCGACAGCACAATGGGCGCTTTGGTAAGCAAACCTCATCTTGAAAAAGTAGAATCTTATATTAAAATTGCTGAAGATGAAGGTGGAAAAGTTTTGTGGGGCGGCAAAAGAGTAAAAGTTGAAGGTTTTGAAAATGGTTATTATTTAGAACCAACCGTTATCGAAATTACCGACAACAATTGCCGTATCAATCAAGAAGAAGTTTTTGGGCCCGTGGTTACAATTATGTCTTTTGAAAAAGAAGAAGAAGCTATAAAAATGGCAAACGATGTAAAGTACGGACTTTCAGCTACTGTTTGGACAAGTAATCTTGACCGAAGTATGCGAATGAGCAAACAGCTAGAATCTGGTATCGTTTGGATAAATACGTGGTTAAACCGAGATTTACGAACCCCTTTTGGCGGCATGAAAGACAGCGGCGTTGGTCGCGAAGGCGGTTTTGAGGCACTCAACTTTTTTACAGAAAGTAAGAATGTTTGTATAAAATATGAATAAAATTGAAACTGAATACTGAAAATATGAATTTAGACTTAACGAATAAAAACGCGTTAGTATGCGGAAGTACTGCGGGAATTGGAAAAGCAACGGCTATGCAATTGGCAAAATTGGGCGCGACAATAACATTAGTGGCGCGCGATGAAGAAAAACTGCGCGAAACGTTAATTGAACTTCCCTTTGATAAAGGTCAAAAACATAACTATTTTGTTGCAGATTTTACAAACCCAAATGAAGTTAAAAAGAAAGCGGAATTAGCCACTTCAGAAAAAACAATTCATATTTTGGTGAATAATACTGGTGGACCAAAAGGTGGACCGATTTTTTCAGCTGAAACAGATGAATTTGAAAAAGCATTTTCTATGCACGTAGTTTGCAACCAAATTTTAGTACAAGCTGTTGTACCAGGAATGAAAGAAGCCGATTATGGCCGAATTATCAATATAATTTCAACTTCGGTAAAGCAACCTATTGATGGTTTGGGTGTAAGTAATACCATTCGTGGAGCTGTTGCAAGCTGGAGTAAAACATTGGCTAATGAATTGGGGCAATTCGGAATAACAGTAAATAATGTTTTGCCGGGTTTTACAGCAACTGACAGATTGGAAGATATTGTTGGCAACGCTGCAAAGAGAATGGATAAATCTGAGAAAGAAGCGAGCGATTTTATGAAAAATTTAGTTCCCGCAAAACGTTTTGCCCAACCTGGCGAAATTGCAAATGCCGTTGCATTTTTAGCAAGTGAAGCTGCAAGCTATATTAATGGTATAAATCTGCCAGTAGATGGTGGAAGAACAAAAAGCTTATAAGTTTTAACGAAATTGCGTGAGGGATTGAAGACGCTACCGTGTAGCGCTGAAAGCCCGGCCCGTTTAGGGACACGCCCAAATATTGATAAATAAAAAAGCCACAGCCATAAATAATATTTTATATAATGAGACGAAAACTACGTATTAACGGGCATTCACACTTACTTCCATATCCCGAGGAAATTCCGCAGTTTATGCAGGATAAAGGTATTTTTTGGGTGGATAAGGACAGAAAATTTATGCTTCAGAAAGATTGGAGCCGTCCTGTGACCGATTCTAGTTTTTTCTTAAATGAAAAATTAGAATGGATGGAACGTTTTAAGATAGACCATGCTGTTGTTTTAAATCTATCACAGTTGTATGGAAATGGTTTGCGCGTTGAAGAAATGAAACAGGCATTACGTTTTCAAAATGATTTTAATGCACGGGTTCAGCACGAAAATCCATCGAAATTTACCTGTGGTTTTGTGGTGCATCCTGGTTTTGTTCGCGGTGCTTTGTGGGAAATGGAGCGTTGTGTTGAAGAATTAGGATTACGTTTATTATGCCTTCCAACGCATTATATGGACACAATTGGTACGTGGAGATGTATTTTTGACGAAGAAAATGAACCTATTTTTGAGCTTGCCTCAAAATATAATCTTGCAGTTGAAATACATCCATACGATGGCGAAAAATTTATAAAACTTGAAAATACGTCGTGGCGTTTTCACCTAATTTGGATGTTGGCGCAATGTGCCGATGCTTACCACTTTTTAACTTTAAATGGATATGCAGACAAATATCCGGGAATGCGAACCTGTTTTGCCCACGGTGGGCAATTAGCCCAAATTAATCTTGGCCGAAGAATTCAAGGTTTTGATGGAAGACCCGATTTATTTGAAGGAAAAACACATCCTAGAAAAGCCGTTGGCCATAAAAATATATTCTTCGACACTTTATTACACGATACAGGTGGACTGGAGTTGTTGATAAGAAATCAAGGTTTTAAACAAGTTTTAATGGGCCTAGACGATCCATATCCACTTGGAGAAATGGAAAGTGCCGTACAATCTTCGTACCCTGGGAAAATTCTCGATTTGGCTATAGATAGAAAAATATTAACCCCAGACCAATGTGATGCTATTTGGGATGACAATGTAATACAATGGCTTTGCGGAGATGATGAAGTTGAGAAAAAGAAGTTGGTTGATAGGATTTTGGGAGCATAAACCAATAGCTTTTAAAATATTTCGAAATTAAATTATTTCACAAAACCTACATATTTTGAATTTTATACCTGAAGATTTAAATAATTACGTTGAAGAACATTCGCAGAAAGAGCCAGATTTATTGGCGAAATTAAATAGAGAAACGTGGCAAAAACAACTTCAACCAAGAATGTTGAGCGGACATTTACAAGGCAGGCTTTTAAGTATGCTTTCAAAATTAATTAATCCGAAGAATATTCTTGAAATTGGAACGTATACAGGTTATTCCGCTCTTTGTTTAGCTGAAGGAATGCAAGAAGATGGAGAACTTCATACGATTGATATTAATGAAGAGTTATTTGATTTTCAACGAAAATATTTCGATGCTTCCGATTACGGAAATCAAATCTTTCAGCATTTAGGAAATGCTTTGGAAATTATTCCGAAGCTT
>JBBSOK010000053.1:0-19189 GCA_038259825.1 Flavobacteriales bacterium | reverse complement strand
GGAGAATCTCAGTTAATGATAAAATGTGGCGACAATTGTACTGAAGAAGAGCATCAAAAAAATAGACGTTCAGAATTTATAATCGTTAAAAAAGAATAAACACATCACTTACTAACCAACCAAGTGATAAAACCTCTACTTTCCTTAATTGGTTTGTGGGGGTTTTAGTTTTTAAGAGATTACTAATCGTATTTCTTCTGAAGAGTAAATTCAGAAAAAAATCATATTCCATGAAATTTAAGATTATCTTTTGCTTGCTTATATGCATTGCCACCAAATGTCTTTCTCAAGAAAGAGAATATATATATAGTTACAAAGAACGATGACACTATTTATGGGAAATTAATTAGAGTTAAGGATTTTGTAGATCCTAGGAAAATTATTTACAAAATAAGGGATTCCAATGGGGAAAAAACAATAGTAAATCCTGCAGAAATTAAATTGATGAGGTCGCTAAAAGGTGTAGATGGTGATTGTACAATTACTACAATCTACGATGAGTTTTTTATAAAGAAAATTGTTGATGGGCGTATAAATGTTTTTCAATTAATAGATTCTGCAATATTTTTTAAGTCAAAAGATAGTAGAGAAATTAAAGAAGCAAGTTTTGGCGGCTTTGAATCTAGAAAAAAATCGCACTTTGAAATTAGAGTAGTGGTTTTAGGTGATGCCTAAGTTTTAAAAGAGTTTAATCTTCTAGTAGGAAGTCAAAAAAACATTATTTATATAATTGAAAAATACAACAGGTATTGTTAAGTAGTTTTATAACTCTATAAAAGGCTTTAAAATTTCTTATTTCAAAAAAAGACTCCCCAATCTGGAGAGTCTTTATTCAATATATTTTATAAAAATACTTAATCAGTTACAGAAACATTATCAATTTGATAGGTTGTTGTAACACCGCTACTTGAACCTGCATATTTAAAACGCACAAATACAGCTTGGCCGGCGTAGGCTGTTAAATCTATATCCCCACTAGGTATAAAGTTTGCTCCATAATCAGAAGTGTTTCCGGTAGAAATTGTTGCATTAACATTTGTCCACGTTGCTGAGGTAATGTCTCCAGCATAATCTGTAGAAACTGAAACAGTTAATGCGGTACCATTATTAAAACCATCTTTTGTTTCAAATTTTAGCTTTGGAGTGCTGCTTGCTGGCAAGTTGATTCCTGGCGTAACCAACCAAACCTCAAAAGGATTTTCATCGCTATTAAATGCGGATGCTTGTGCGTATTTGTTTGAGCTAAACTCACGTACTTCATATTTCCTTGCACCACCGTTTACGTTTACATTTGTCCAACCTAGAATGTTTACCAATTCCCCTGTTCCCGATGCTTGAGCTTCAAAATCTTCCATAAATGGTAAGTTTGCATCACCAATAATAATTATTTCACCCTCACAACGCTCACCGGTAAAATCTACATCGGTTATATCTCTAATAAACAATTGCTTTGTTGCATTAAAGGCACTTACAATTGCAGTAAGACTACCATTTCCTTGAGGCAATAATGTACAAGTAAAGTCTGCAAAGCCGCTTTGACGCATAATAATTATGTTGTTATCACAATCTTCAACATTTCTGTTAACTCCAAAAGTACTTCCACATTCCCCATACGTGTTTCCTGCTAAATTATCCGGAAATTGCACATTTTGAAATTGAACCAATGTATTGAGCAAATTATCATTATTTAATGCTTGGTTTATTGTTACAATTGTTGGTACAAGTTCAAATGTTTCTAATGACCGGAAAATACGATTGTTAAAATCTTCTATTCCAATTCTGCCAACCTCATCGCCGCTTTGTGTTCCTATTGTTGGCAATCCTGCAAATTCGCCAACGTAAAGACCATCTACCCTAAAGTAAATTTTTCTTCCTGGCTCATATTTAGTGTATAAATCTGTAGCTTCTGTACTGATTGAAATTCCTGCAGTTGGGTTTTCTGGTTGATCTTGTATGATCAATTGCTTAAAGAAATTTCCAGTTTCATCGCTAGAAACTACGTATGCTTCAATATAAAGTGGTCTTTCAGATCCATCACCGGCTAAAATCTGTTGTGGTTCAAAACCGCCATAAATTTCCTTTACAGCAGTAATGTCTATGTTTGCAACTATATTTGGTTCAACAGTATTTATTTCTGGCAATGAGAAATCGTCATCCTCCACACAACTTGTAACGGCAAGTCCTACAAAAAATAGGAAGCTTAAAAATTTGATGTTCTTAAAATTTTTCATTTGTTTATGTATTATAAAATTGTTTCTTATTCTTTTTTATTAAAATCTAACGTAAAGGTTTAGGTAATAAGTTGTCCCATTGCCATAAAAATATTTTGGGCCAAAAACGGGTTTATCATTGCTACTATCTGCAACTAATTCTCTGTAGCTTGCGTTTCTAGCTTGCTCAAAGCCACCTGTTTTGTATTCTTTATCAAATATATTATTTATGGTTGCAAAAAAACCAACATAGTAATCTTTTATCTTCCAGGACTTTCCACCTACAACATTTACCAACATATAGTCATCAAACTTTTCTTGTTTTAAAAGTTGTCTTGCAACTGCAGGATCGTAGTCGTTAAATGGAACTTGATCTGTATCTAAATAAAAATTCTGTGTTCGTGTAATTGGCGAAACATCTATATATGCATTGTTGAAGTAGTTAGTTGTTGCCCCAACCCACCAGAAATCTGGATCACGATATTCAAAACCTGCTTGGTATGCCTGTTGTGGTCCACCAGAAATTTTGTAATCTTTTAAATAAGCTTCTCCTAGTTCTAAACGGTTTGGGTTTGCGCCATTACTAATTTCGTCGTCAGATGTTAAATATAAATTTGGATTATTAGCAAACGTATATTGTCCATAAGCCGCAGCGCCTTTTAACTTGATAGTTGGTGTTACTTGCGCTTCAATACCAAATTCACCACCAATATATTGTTTGTCAATTCCATTTAAAACTTCTTGTACAAAAGCATTTGTTACATTTCTTGCTGTTGAAGCCAATCCATCTACGTAGTAAAAAGATATTTCAGATTCATCTGAAGTTTTTGTGTAGTACCCTGACAATCTAGCTTTTACAATTGATGAACGATAAATATAACTACCATCAAAATTGAAGCTTTTCTGTTCTTCAAGACCATCTACAACATCATTGTTTTGGCGACTGTTACTAAATGAATTACGGATTGTTGGCGCATCTGTAAAAAAGGCACTATTAAAATCCAAAGCATGTCTTCCTGAAATTTTATACGTTAAACCGGCTTTGGCACCAAAAGTAGTGAAATCTAGCTCCTCACTTTCTCCTAATGAGTTGTTTGGGAAACTTCCATTTCTATAAAGGCCGTTACGCTGATAAGTTGTTTTTCCAACATTACCAGCCAAATAAAAATCTACTTTACTATATGTAAACTGTCCCTGTAAAAATCCGTTATAATTTGTGGCGTCCAACTCATAGTTATATCTAAAAGTATCGTCTACACCAACTATACGGTTTGGATTATTTAAATCATTCTGTGCTTGTTCACCTTGGTTAAAAGCATCTGTATCCAAATAACCGTTTCCGCCCAAAAGGTCGATCATGTTAGCAAAACTTGTAGAGTTTAATCCTTTATAATTTAATGAAGCATTAAGCGTAATATTATCGTTTATCTTTTGGTCTAAAATAGTATTAACACTTAATTGATTATCGTCATTTCTATCTTCGTATAAATAATAGCGTGATGTGCCACCAAAAAAGATATTGGTTTCATACACATTTTGCCAATCTATCTGTCCATCTTCAACAAAGTTTGTTAAGGAGGAATATGCACCACCTAAATCTGGTCCGTTTGGATTTGCCAGAAAAAAGCTTGGCAAATATTGGTAGTAGGTAGGATCTGGATTTGGCGCGTTGTCAAAACCTAATCGGCTATTTCCAATACTTCCAAATTGATACCCAATGTTTGTATTTAAACTTGTTTTTTCAGAAATTGTCCAATAATGGTTTAACATAACCACTGGCTCTTTTACTTCTTTAATACGGGAGTTTCTAATTTCGCCATCTTGCTCACCCCAATAACTATTGTATTTAATTCCTTTTAAATCTACAACCTCCTGTGTGTTTGGTGAAGATTTTCCACGACGGTTAGGTGTATAAAAACCTGTCAAGTTTAAACTATGGCTATCGCTCAGCTTTTTTTCAATCGAAACAAAAAATGAATTTGCATCATATAAGGTACCGTCATTATAACCTTCATCAGCAAATCGTCTTGCCAATAATACTGAATAAGCCCAACCGCTTGGCAACAAACCACTACTATATGAACCCATTACGCGGCCACGATAACTGCGGTTAGATGTTGCGTAGCTAATACGACCACCTTGTCGGTAATCTGAAGCTCTCATATTTATATTGGTCGTTCCCGCAAGATCACCAAATGTGAAATCGTTGGCCTTTAATCCCATAGAGAATAATTGATTACGCTGCACATCGTTAAGACCTCCCCAGTTTCCCCATTGTGGTCTGCCGTCATAAATCTTATTCATTTCTATACCGTTAATAAGTACTTTTCCATTTTCAGAATCATACCCACGTGGTCTAAAAAAAGTTGCACTAAAATCAAAAGCTGCGGCATTTAAAAACACATCTCGAGAGGCTTGCAGCAATCCAGAAATATTATTTGAGCTCCCTTCATCTTCATCCAGCTCATTATCGGACAGACTAATAATACCAATTTGAGCTTCTGCAGCTGTGTAATCAAAAACTAATAAAACCGTTCCCAGGTTTAATGTTTGCCCAGCATCGATAGTTACTTGTATACGTTGGGTTACGTATCCATCTTTTGTAACAGCAATAACTTGTTCACCTAAAGGTATTTCGTCACCACTAAGCGTAAAAACTCCATAAGCATCAGTATTTGCGGTGTAGATACTTGATTCTAGGCCAATCATAACATCTGGGATTGCCTCGCTAGAATTTGTATCTACAACCTTTCCTTTTACTATGGCGTTTTGTGCCAGTAGTGAAATACTACAAAACAAACCAAGACAAAAGGTTGTAATGAATTTTTTCATTTTTGTAAATAATTTTTGGTTAGTTAAATTAAATTTTTCTTGTAAAAACGGTGCAAATCTACATTTTTTACGATAATTATATACTTTTGCAGAAACATTTAAAGACAGTTTACATAAACTTAATATTACGTTAAAAGATGAAGATAAAACTCTGGTTACTAACAATATTGATTTTAAGTCCTTCAGTGTCTAATGCGCAAGAAAAAAGGGATTATAAAGTAAATACAATCGCTTTTTATAACGTTGAAAATTTATACGATTTTGAAGATGACCCGCTAATATTTGATGATGATCGAACGCCAGAAGGTAAAGACCATTGGACGGAAGAAATTTATAAAGCCAAAATTAAAAATATGGCAAAAGTAATTTCAGAAATTGGTGCAGAAGTTTCGGGAACATCGCCCGCAATAATTGGGGTTTGCGAAACTGAAAACCGAAAAGTTTTAGAAGATTTGGTTAATGATGATGCCTTGGTTGAAAAAGATTACGGCATTATTCAATTTGACTCGCCGGATAGACGTGGTATTGATGTTGCCTTACTTTATCAAAAAAAATTGTTTCAACCTACTAGTACAAGCGTCCACGAGCTTTTAATTTTTGATGATAACGATAGAGCAAAGCGCGTATATACAAGAGATCAGCTTTTAGTTTCAGGAATGTTGGATGGCGAAAAAATTCATCTAATAGTAAACCACTGGCCGTCCAGAAGTGGTGGCGAAGAAAGAAGCCGCCCAAAACGTATTAAGGCTGCAAAATTGAACAAATCTATAATCGATTCGCTTTTTAGCGAAGATCCGTATTCTAAAATTATAACAATGGGCGACTTAAATGACGACCCAACGAGCCCAAGCGTAAAGGATATTTTGAAAACAAAGAAGGATAAAGAAAAGCTTGAAATTAAAGAACTTTTCAACCCAATGGAAGAAATGTACGCCAAAGGAATGGGCACACTTGCTTACAGAGATAGCTGGAATTTATTTGATCAAATTATTGTAAGTACGGAACTTACAAAAAAGGATTTTTCAAGCTATCGACTTTATAAAGCTGGCATTTTTAATAAAAAATATCTCGCAAATCCACGCGGACAGTATAAAGGATATCCTTTTAGAAGTTTCGCAAATGGTTTTACTGGTGGTTATAGCGACCACTTTCCGGTATATATTTATTTATTAAAAGAAGTAGATACTGAAGAAAGTAAATAATATAGATAAATTACAAAAACCTCCTGCTTAGGCAATTAATGTAGCAGATTTTTTGTTTAATTGCATTGTTGATAAATCGACAGCTCAAAAATTGAATAAAATCAAAAAAAAACTATCTTTGTTTTATGCAGTTGGCAAACTATATAAACGATTTACTTTACCGCTATGATTGTGTAATAATCCCAGGTTTTGGAGCATTATTAACACAATATAAGTCGGCCGTGGTTCAGCCTGAAACGCATACATTTTTTCCACCAACAAAAACAGTTTCTTTCAATAGAAGACTACAGACTAACGATGGCTTGCTTGCTAATTATGTTGCAACCGTTGAGCAGTGTAGTTATGAAACTGCTCTTCAAAGAATCAGAAATTTTACCGGGACTATTTCTTTGAAATTATCTGAAGGTGAAAATGTTGAAATTAAAGGAATTGGTAGTTTTCAATTAAATACTGAAAAATCAGTTCAATTTCAACCAGCCGAAAAACAGAATTTCAGCACTGCATCATTCGGGATGACACAATTTATATCGCCAAAAGTAAGTAGGGAAGTATATAAAGAAGCAGTTGAAAAGCTTGAAGAAAAAGCACCAATACGCTTTACTCCCGAAAAACGTGAGGCTCAGCCGTATTTGAAGTACGCTGCAATAGCTTTAATCGCTTTAACATTAGGAGGCTTTGGCGGAATGAAACTTTACGAAAATAATATAAAAGAACACAATCTTGCTGAGCGGCAAAAAGCCAACACCTTATTAGAAAATCAAATACAAGAAGCTACTTTTGTAATTGATAATCCGCTTCCCGCAATACATTTAAATATAAAAAAGGAAACAGGTATTTACCATATTATAGCAGGTGCCTACTCCGAGCCTGAAAATGCTGAGAAAAAAGTTTTACAACTTAAAGCAAAAGGGTTTTCGCCGAGTATAATAACTGCCAACAGGTACGGTCTTACACAAGTTATTTATAATAGTTTTAGCAGTCGTAAAGAAGCTTTGCAAAGTCTTTATCAAATTAAAGGAACCGAAAATTCCGATGCTTGGCTTTTGGTAAAAGATTTGTCTGATTAAAGTTCAAAAAAATCTGTGTACCTTTCAATGCAATTTTAATACTTATTCTTCTTCAAGATTTATTCATTTTACCTTCATTAAATTAACGAAAGCTTACGTTTTTGGACGTATTCATTTGTCCTATCTTTGCCGAAAATTTTTAGATGGAAGCAAAAACTCCAAGAGAATCCAGAACTGTTATAACCGACTTGGTTTTGCCAAGCGAGACAAACCCTATTGGCAATATGTTTGGAGGTGAACTTTTGGCAAGAATGGATCGTGCTGCAAGTATTGCAGCTAGAAGACACAGCCGCCGTATAGTTGTAACGGCAAGTGTAAACCACGTTGCTTTTAACAAAATGATACCCTTAGGAAGTGTTGTAACGGTTGAAGCACACGTATCCCGTGCTTTTAAAACCTCAATGGAAGTTTTTATGGATGTTTGGCTGGAAGATCGTGAAAGTGGTATGAAAAGCAAAGCGAACGAAGCTATTTACACCTTTGTAGCCGTTAACGAATCTGGAAACCCAGTTCCCGTTCCAGAACTAATGCCAGAAACCGATTTAGAAAAAGAACGTTTTATAGCTGCTTTACGAAGAAAGCAATTAAGCTTGGTTCTTGCAGGAAAAATGCAGCCAAAAGAAGCAACAGAGCTTATTGCACTTTTTCAGTAATATAAGGTAATTACACATGTTTACCTCTCTAAACCACAATCTCACATACCGTAAGAGTAAAAAAACAAGCCTACTTGAATACACAGTTACAATTTTCAAAGAAAGTGACATGATGAAGCTGGAAAAGGTTGAGGAGGTTAAATGAGGAATTTACTATAACCCTTTTAGTAATTCTGAGACAGAAATATCCAATGCTCTTGCAATTATACCAATTGTAACAATATTAGGTGTTACTTTACCTTTTTCAATTTTATAAATATACTGCCTGTCTTTTAAAGTTAGTTCTGCTAATTCAGTCTGCGAATATTTTTTCTTTATACGTGCATTTTTAATGCTCTTACCCAAACATTTAGGCAATTCATCTTTAATTTTTAAAATTTCTTCACCGCTTAGAACAGGCATAATGCCAAATTCTTAGATAATTTTCAATTTTATGTAACCTTATAGTACTACATTCTAAAATATTTGTTAAATTTGGATAAAGCTCTTATTTATATCATTCTAACTAAATCATTTTTAATTATGAAAAACTACTTCTATTTTGTACATTTATGATAAATGTATTTCAGATGAATGCACAACTAAATAATGAAATATGTGCTACAGCTAATCCTACTGTTTCAGATCCTGCTGGAGTATACAGTAAATCTAATGATGCAAATTACTTAAACTCTCTTATTGGTGAACCTATTGTTTTTAATATCTTCTTTTGGGGTATTAAGCATCCAGATGGAAATGATTATAACCCTAACAGGGCTAATGATGTTTTAACTGCGGTTGCAAATTTAAACATTGTTTACAACCAATTTAATATCTTCTTTAAATATAAAGGTTATGAGGAAATACAAAGTCCTGCATTACCTAATGATCCAAATGGATATTATGTAATGGAAGGTCCTGGGCAATTTGGAGCTTTAACTGCGTGGGCAACAGCAAATGGTCATAAAAAGGCAGATTCATTTAATGTTTACGCCTATGGTTGGGGCGAAGGTTTTGGAGGCATTTCTCCAGGCTATAGTGTTACTACTTTAGGTATTTCTTCCGGAAACCTTATCAGATCTGCAATGACACACGAAATTGCCCATAATTTTAATTTAAAACACACAAGATCGTATGTAGGTGTCAATGGTGAGCAAGTTACAAGAGACCCTAATAACGGTCATTATAATGCCGACACAAAGGGCGATGAGGTTATTGATACGCAAGCAAACATTGGTTTTCGTGGAGACGGAAGTTATCCATTTATTACGTCAAATTGTGAATATTTAAATGACGGCTCTCAGGTAGATTATTATGGTTTTGCATACTACGCGGGCGAAGTTGATGTTAAGAACGTAGTGAGTGATGCTTATATTTGTGGGGATGCTACACCTCTCGTATCTATTGGTCAAGGAATACGTATTCGGGAAGCAATAATTGCCGATGTTAATGGTCAATTTGCACCTAGAAAAACTACAATTTCATCTTTATATGAGCCGTATGCCGGTGAGTACTATACACCGAATGGTACAAATGTAAATCCGAAGGCTTTATTCCAGCCCGGTTTCGATTATCGTTTTTATGAGTGTGATTGCTCTTGTAATGTACCTTCAGATTATTCTGACACTTCTTTTACATTAACCCAAAATATTATTAAGAGTGTAAGTAAATTTGAAACTAATTATTCAACTATTTTTCACCCCAATCATACAGCAATAGGCATTAAATTTGTTGCACAAACACCCGCTTGGCAAATACCACGTAGATGTTACGATAACACACAACGTCCTGGTATTGCTGGTAGTGTAATGAAATTTAATGACGGTATTTTTAATAGCAATGTTACCGTTACACCCAAAGACTCTACTTCAATCAATGATCCTAATTTAATTTTAGACTTAGAGCCTGGCTTGTACAAAATACAAACACAATATGAGGAAGGGAATACTGAAGACAATGTAATATACAAACAGGATTAATTTAAATATAGGCTTGATCATTATTTTTGGTCAAGTCTATAATTTTCTATTTTATGAAAAAAATATATTTTTTATTGTTTTGTGTCATAAGCAATGTTGGTTTTGCACAATGGACTGAAAACATACTTTACGATGGTAATGAATCTTTTCAAAAATTATTAGTGGCAGATGTAGATTCTGATGGACTAATAGATGTAATTTCAATGACTCAAGGTGGCGGTTTTGTTTCATGGTATAAAAATCTTGGTGGTTCATTTGATGAGCCAAGGTTCGTAGGCGCACTTTTTGAAGGTGTTGGTATTGCAGTTGGCGATATAGACAATGACGGATATGTAGATGTAGTTGGTCAAATTTTACCTATTTCTACAAACAATCGCAACCTATTTTATTATAGGAACATTGATGGTACTGGTGCTTTTGAACCCCCAAAATCCTTATTAACGCCAAATACCGGAAATGGAAGATCCGTTCTTTTAGCCGATTTAGATGGAGACAATAAATTTGATATAATAGCAGGCACCAGTAGTAATCAAAAACTAACTTGGTATAAAAATCTGGGTGGTAACGGTAATTTTGATGAGGGTAATGAAATCGTTTCTAATTATGTGAACGGCAGCGCTATTGATGTTGGTGATATAGATGGAGATGGTGATATCGATATAGTTGCGGGAACAGGTAATTTATATACCTCGGCTTGGTTTGAAAACTTGGACGGTCAAGGCACATTTAGTCCACCGCAACAAATTGGTTTGCCCCAATCCGCAGTTAATGATATACATTTAGAAGACGTAGACGGAGATAACGATCTTGATGTAATTTGTTCAAGATATGATGAGGGTGGTTTATACTGGTTGGAAAATTTGGATGGTCAAGGAAACTTTGGCCAAGTAAAGCCAATTGAAGAAACTCTATTTATATCAAATATACACGCTGCAGATTTAGATAATGACAATGATTTAGATTTACTTGCTTTGGCTCCAGGGTTTTTAAGATGGTACGAAAATCTGGATGGTCAGGGAAATTTTAGTTCTGCAAAAATAATTAAAGATACCTTACCTTTCGCCATAGCAATTACAGCAGCTGATTTAGACAGCGATGGTGATATGGATCCAATAACGGCATCACAATCCTTATTCAAAATTTACTGGTTTGAAAATAATTTATTAGGCATTCAAGAAAATCAATTTGGAAATAGTACTATATATCCAAATCCTGTAAGCGATATCTTAAAAATAAAAAGTTCAGAAAAACTTACCAATGTTAAATTTTATGATGTCTTTGGCAGAAAAATAGCACTACAAACACAAAATCTTAATGAGATTGATGTGTCTAAACTTCCAAGCGGCATATATCTTATTACTATTAAAACTGAAAATGGTAGTTTTACACAAAAATTAATTAAAGAGTAGACTTGTAGATAATTAATAACGTTTGTTTTACTTTAACAAACTAAAAGGCAACGTATTTAGTATTCCCTTATCTACAATTGGTATTCAAGCTAGGTTAATTAGGTAATACCCTTGTTGTAAATAGTCAACTTTTTGAGCAATAGTGTTTATTTTCTAAAAGTTTATGCCCAATCAGGTAATTATCTACACAAGTTTATAAAAAATTAAAGGTATTACACTTAGTGGGATAGCTCATTTTAATCTCTACATCCTCAAAATCCAATCTGCAGGATTCATCTTGTTTGTATTTTGATAGATAAGAAATTTTAAAATGGTTTTTCCCTCACTTGGGTTTACTGAAACCGTTCCTAAGGTTTGGTTTGTAGTCACCTTATCGCCCTTTTTAACCTGTAGATTTTTGAGATTGCTGTATACAGTAATATAATCTCCATGTTGGATATAAATAGCTTGGTTGGCTCCTTTAATTTTTTGGATTTGCATTACTTCGCCATTAAATACGGCTCTTGCTGTAGCATTGTCATCTGTTGCTATTTCAACACCATTACTATTTGTGGTAACATTTGGAAATTGTGGGTGTTGGTGTTTACCATAACTTTTAACTACAACACCTTTGGCAACGGGCCAAGGTAACTTTCCTTTATTACTGGCAAAACTAACGGCTAAAGCCTTTGCCTCTGGAGTTAGAGCAAAACCAGTAGATGTTGTTTTGGTTGTGGTTATAGTTTTATTTGCATTAGCTTTTTTGTTTGCTTCAGCAATAGCGGCTCTAATTAAAGCGTCAATTTCCCTTTCTATTGCATCGGTCTGTTTTTGTTTGTCTTTTATTTGACCCACATATTTACTTTCGTCTTTTTTAAGACTGGCAACTAATTCAACTTGCTGTTTTTTCTCTTTATTAAGCTCGTCCCGTGCCTTTTCATTTTCCTTTATTAATTGTTCTTTCTTTTTCTTCTGAACAATTAAACCGGCATTTAAAGCTTGAACTTCCTCTGTTTTCTGCCTAATTCCTTCTCCTTGCTTTTTTCGAAATTTGGCATATTGCTTCATATATTGAAGCCTTTTATAAGCTTGAAAAAAAGATTCTGAAGAAAGTAAAAACATAATTCTACTTTGTTGGCTTTTACTTTTATAAGACTTCTGAATCATTGCAGCATAGTCTGCTTTCATCACTTTAAGTTCTTCACGCAGCGCAGTAATTTTATTGAGATTGGCATTTATGTTTTGAGTAAGTGCATTGGTCTGTTGGTTTGTAACTTTTATAAGATTTTCGCCAATACTTATGCGTTTATTAATGTCATTAACCTGTGTAAGAACAGACTTTTCCTGTTTTTTAGTTTTTGAAAGTAATGAATTTATCTGCTTGATTTCGGCAAGAATTGCACGGCGCTTTTCTTCAAGCTGTTCTTGTTTGTCTTTTTGTGCATAAGATGGGACTGAGGCAAAAAGCCCAACAAATAGAAAAATATATAAATGGAGTTTTCTCATTAATCTAGCGTAATTTTTTCGTAACCTTCAGGAATATCAAATGGAAATGACACATCTACATTTACATCAATCTTTCTATAATTTAAATCAATTGAAGTTTTACTATCTCCTTCTGAACTGTTTATAGATATAGTTGAAGGATAAAAGCTTCCATTTTCAATTTGATAATCGCCATAGCGGACATCCAAAAGTCTATTATCCGAAGGTTGTGAAAGCGTTTCCGAAACAACTTTGTAGTTTGAAGCATTCAATAATATTGAATAAATAAAGTTTGCATCTTGCTTTTTGGGAAGTAATTTTAAATTACCCATTTGGATTTGTGATGTGAAATCTCTGTTTAAATCAAAAATTGATTGTCCCAAAAGTAAAGCTTGCGCTTGCTGAAAGTTTATTTCTGTCCCTAAAAAATCACTTACCAGCGCAAAATCACCGTCAAAATAAGTTCTTCCAACGGTTTCATAAAAACTAACGCGGTCTGGAGTTATCAAAACTTTTGCAAGGGTTATACCAAGTAACGAAGCCTTTATCCAAATATTCTTATCCTTTTCAATCCGAAGGCTTGTAGTTATACTCTGCGATTTTTTGTCATCTTCATACGCTACTTGAATGCGCGCTGCTATTGTTTTAAATTCTGGGTACGCATTATTATGGCTAGCTATAACTTTTGCAACGGCCACATCACTAACTTTATTTGTAGCATTTTTTGAGCCGCCACAACTCACCAAAAAAGCAGTAATTACAAAAATAAAAAGCAGTTTATATTTCATAAAATTAATTCGAATTTTTTATTTCGGCACTTTTGTTTGCATAACTATTTGCTGTTTTGGTATCACCTTTTTGCTTGTATGCAATTGAAAGTTGTTGGTAAAAATCCTTTTCAATTTGAGGATCATCAAACAAAAAATCCAAACCCATTTCTAGAGATTCTATTGCTTTATCTGCATTTTTTAATCCGTTGTTAGAAACTCCATTCAATAGATAAAACAATGGTTGCGCCGGGAATTGTCCCATTGCGGATTCGCTCAGTTTTGATGCTTCTGCAAACTTTTTAAAATCAATTTGTAAAAGTATGGTACTTTTCAGCAAATTATAATTTTCTGGTGCTTTTGTAATCCCTAATTCATAAAACTTTAAGGCGTCTTCTTTATTGTCTTTTTCCAAATAATATTCGCCAAGCTTTACATAGACTGTTGCCGAAGTTTCATTGGAAAACAACGCTACCACTTTTTCGAGTTCATTTTCATATGATGGATTTGCATTCACAAATTGAATAAAATCCCCTAGAACTTTGTATTTACTTTCCGTATCAATATTGTTGCTAGCAAAAACAATTTTCATGCTTTTTAAAGCTTCATCTGCATTTTCCTCAACCAGGTAAAATTTATACAGCGCTAAATGAACAAGCTCGCTCTTTGGATTGGTTTCGTATAATTTTTTTGCAGCTTCAAAAGCTTTTTGATTTTCACCTTGTTCGCTATATAAATAGATTAGTTTTAAAGCTTCTTTTTCGCTTTTCGGGTTATCTATAATCTTTGTTTCCAAACGTTCAATTTGTCCTGCCGTATTCCCCGTAATTTTATAAACTTGAGTTCGCAATGCATCACGATAATCGCTTTCGCCCCAATTGGCATCCAATTGGTCCAATAAAACAATTGCCTGGTCATATTGTTTAGTGCGAACATATAGATTGGCTAAATCTTCCTTATAATCGTCATCAAAAGGAATTAATTTTTCCACTAACGGAATAGCTTTTATATAGTTATTCTGCTTATAGTACAAATCATACAACTCTTCAAGCACATCCAGCCTATCCCCTGCAAGTTCAAGGGTTTTGTTTAATTTTTCTTCTGCTTCAGCATAGCGTTTTAGCTCTTTTAGGTTTTTGGCCATTTCAAAATAAACAACAGCTTCATTTTCTTTTTCACCCTTTGCTGCCTTTTCAGCTTTGTTGAGTGCATCTAAGGCCAATTCATAATTTTCAATACCTTTTTGCTTTAAACCTTCAAAAAAGTTTTCCTGAAAAGCATCAGAAACATCGCCAAGATCATCTGTTGGTGGGTCGGTTTCTTGTGCGTGCATTTGCTTCGGAAATAGTAAAATTCCGAATAGAAGCAAAAAAGTATAAAAATTGATTTTTTTCATTATTAATATTCCTGAATTACCAAGAATTTGGCTACTTCAACTCGGAATAATCGCCAATACTTACATTGGTGAAATTCCCATCAAAGGTAGCGTGATTTCCTATCATTGCATTGTCCAAATTAGCATTTTTAATGTTTGTATTTGTTTGAATGATACTGTTTTTAATTGTGCTATGCTTTATAATTGAATTTTCTCCAATTGAAACAAACGGACCAATAGTGCTATTTTTCAACTTTACACCTTCACCGATAAAAGAAGGTTCAATAATTTTTGAATTTTCTAGAACAACATTTTCTGCAACCAATTTTTTACCGTCTTTATGTAAAAAACCGAGCATTCTTTGATTGGTTTCAACCGTTACTTCTTTGTTTCCACAATCCATCCACTCACTTACTGTTCCAGTTTTAAAGATTTTTCCATCTGCCATCATCCGTTTAATACCATCATTTATCTGGTATTCGCCACCGTTTATAATGTTATTGTCTAATACAAATTGAAGTTCTTTTTTGAGTTGTGAAACTTCTTTAAAATAGTAAATACCAATAACAGCTTGGTCGCTTACAAAAGTTTCCGGTTTTTCAACAAGCTCGATTATTTCTTGTTTGTCATTCAAATTAACAACTCCGTAAGCTTGGGGGTTGTCAACTTTTTTAGTCCAAATAACCGCATCGGCTTCTTTATCAAGATTAAAATCGGCACGAATCAACGTATCTGCATAAGCAATAACTGCAGGCCCAGAAAGTGAAGGCTCTGCACACATAATTGCGTGGCCAGTACCTTTTGGTTCCAATTGGCGATAAATAGTAGCTTTTGCACCTAAACCTTGAGCAAGCTTCTCAAGACTTGCAACAACTTTATCATCAAAAAAAGCTGGATCACCAAGAATGAAGGCAATTTCTTCAATTTTTTGGTCTAGAACACCAACAATATCTGTTACCAATTGATGAACAATCGGCTTTCCAGCAACGGGAATTAACGGTTTTGGAACTCGTAATGTATGTGGGCGAAGGCGTGAACCTAAGCCAGCCATTGGGACAATTATTTTCATTTAATTTACGTTTTCATTTCCACGAAGGCGGAAATCTTTAATGTTTTTTAGTTCTTTAAAATTTTATAAAATCAAGCTTTATTTTGTCCCTGTTGAACCAAAACCACCTTCACCACGTGATGTTTCTCCCAATACTTCAACTTCCTCCCAAACTGCACGCTCGTGCTTGGCAATAACCAATTGTGCAATACGCTCGCCGTGATGTATCGTAAAATCTTCGTTGGAAAGGTTTACAAGTATCACGCCAATTTCTCCGCGGTAATCCGCATCTATTGTTCCTGGGCTATTTAAAACGGTTATTCCATTTTTAGCTGCTAAACCACTTCTTGGCCTCACTTGCGCTTCAAAACCTATTGGTAATTCAATAAACAAACCTGTTTTTACAATTGCTCTTTGTAACGGTTCTAAGGTTGAAGGTTCAGTTATATTTGCCCGCAAATCCATTCCTGCAGAAGAAATAGTTTCGTAAGAAGGCAACGGATGATTGGATTTATTTATGATTTTAATTTTCAAAAGAATTGTTTTAATTTATAATACTTTACTCGCTAAATAACGCTGCACTGCGTATACATCAATACTTTTATTGAATTTTTTACTTACAGTTGGCAAATCTTCGCTTGAAATCCAGATTTTTAGTTCCGCATCCAAATCAAAAGTTCCTGCAGTTTCCAATGAAAATCTTGAAATATTCTTGTACGGCATACTTTTATATTCAGCTTTGCTGCCTGTTAACCCTTGAACATCTATCAAAATTAATCGCTTATTGGTAAACATAAAAACATCTCTAAAAAGTTGAAAACCTAATTCAACTTGTTCGGTATCAATTAAAAGCCTGCCGTACTTTTCGGTTAGTTTTTCTGAAGAAACTTCGCTAGCATTTCCTAATATTTTATTGAATAAACTCATATCTATTTTTTTACAATTCGCATAATTTCATTTCTTTCAAAAAAAGTTAGAAATGCCAAAAATGTCAGTAATAATAATGTTCCCCAAATTATTGATCTATCTAAAACATAAAAAGATACTATTGAAAAACCGATTGAAAGAATTAAATAACCGCCTATCTTTTTTAAGTTATAAGGCACTTTATAATACTTCTGGCCGTAAAGGTACGAAAGCACCATCATACTGCCATAAGCAGCCAATGTGGCCCAAGCAGAACCGAGATAGCCAATTATAGGTATTAGAATAAAATTTAAAGCCAAAGTTATAATGGCACCAAATATTGAAATGTAAGCGCCAAACTTCGTTCGGTCTGTAACTTTATACCAAACCGAAAGGTTGTGATAAATTCCCAAACACAAATTGGCGAGCAAAATTATTGGCACAATTGTTAGGGCTTCCCAATATTGACTGTCGGGTATTAAAATCCGCTTAAAAATATCAATATACACAACCACAGCAAGCAAAATAACGCAGCCAAAAATGGTGAAGTATTTGGTTATTGTTGCGTACGTATTTTTTGCATTTTCATGACCCGCGTGATTAAAAAAGAAAGGTTCAATACCCAACCTGAAAGCCGTTGCGAACAAGGTCATAAACATTCCTAATTTATAACAGGCTGAATAAATACCAACTTGATAATCTGCTGTGTTTTCCGGAAGTAGATATTTTAGCATCGGTCTATCTACCGCCTCGTTTATTGAAAATGCAATTCCCGCAATTAAAACTGGCGTTGAATAGGCCAACATTTTTTTCCAAATTACTTTATTGAAAGTAAAACCTATTTTAAAATATAAAGGTAAAAGCATTACCAATGTTATTGCACTTGCTAACAAATTTGCAATGAACACATACATTACTTTGTTTTCTTCGAACCAAATTCCACTCCAAAAACTGTCCGGGTTTTGTGCAACTAATTTTGGTAAAAGCAATAGGAAGAATAGATTAAAGCCTAAGTTAATTGCAACACTTATAATTTTAATGATTGCATAACGCATAGGTCTTTCATTAGCTCGAAACCAAACAAAAGGCAGAACTACAAGCGCATCTAAACCTAAGATGCATATTGCATAAACAATATATTCTGAATTAAATTCTAAAAAGCTTGCAATTTGGGTGTTAAATAGCAAAGCAAAAACAACAAATAAAATTGTTGAAATGGTCAAAGAAGTATTGGTTGTAGATTGAACAATCTCCTTTTGATCTTTGTGCTTATTTACAAAACGGAAAAACGCAGTTTCCATACCATAGGAAAGAAGGACATTTCCAAGAATTAAAAATGCCATAATGGTGGCATAAACGCCATACTCTTCTGGCAATAAAACTTTTACGTAAAGCGGAACAAGAATCACCGATAGTATACGCGGTAAAACTGTAGCCAGTCCGTAAATAAAAGTTTGTTTAAATAGTTTTTTGAAAACGCTCAAATTGGAGATTTCTTTACGACACAAAAGTATTGAAATACTAGTTGACTACAACTCTTTAATTTCATTCAGATTTATTAGAAGAAGGATATGGCAACAATTCCTTTTTCTGAATTGCAGAAAGTTTGAAGTAATTTTTTTCACCTTTAAACCAATACTCTAGTACCGCTTCATTTTCATTTAATTGAAAGGGGAAATCACTTTTGATGGTGTTTGATGCTTCTTTTAAAGGATCAATATCCATTACAATTTCTCTGTTTTTTTCTTTTACGAGATATCCACTAACAAGCTGTAAGTTTTGCTGCTTCGTTTTGGCTTCAACTTTTTGATTTTGGAAATATATATTCTGTATTACAACATCTTCATCTATACTTTTGAATGAAATTTCGATGTTCGTTCCTGAGCCGCCATCTTCAACTCCAGCAATCCAATCTTGATAAAATGAACTTTGTATTTGAAAAGGAGGGTTTTGCTCAAACGACATATTATTATTTTCCGTTTTAACACCTCCACAACTTGAAAAGCTAAAGAAAAATATTGATAATAGTAAAAGAGCAGATAATATTTTTACGTTCTTCATCATTTCTTAAAATTACAAATTTTATTTAATTAAAAAACCTGACAGATTTTGAAATCTGTCAGGTTTCTAATTTTGTTTTTTAATCTACACCTTTAAGCGGTTATTATCCTTGCTTGATGTTTACTAAATTTATCCTGCCAAAGCTTCTGCACCACCAACAATCTCAAGTATTTCATTAGTAATAGCAGCTTGCCGTGCTTTGTTATATTGTAGTTTTAATGCGTCACGAAGTTCGGT
>JBBSOK010000052.1:0-19451 GCA_038259825.1 Flavobacteriales bacterium | reverse complement strand
CGGTACAAAAGGCTCTAAAGTGCTTTATTTCACAGCCAATCCAAATGGTGAAGCGGAAATTGTAACTATTCTTTTAAGACAGAAAGGCAATATTAAAAAGCTGAAATTCGATTTAGATTTTGCAGATCAATTGGTGAAGGGGCGAAATTCCAAAGGAAATATTGTAACTAAATATCCAGTAAAAAAAGTTGAATTAAAGGAAAAAGGACTCTCAACGTTAAAGCCGCGTAAATTGTGGTTTGATGATACCGTACAACGCTTAAATGTTGACGAAAGAGGTGAGCTACTTGGCGAGTTTACATCAGATGACAGATTACTTATCGTTAACCAACAGGGTTTTGTTAAGACTGTAATTCCAGAAGTTACAATGCGTTTTGACGATGATATGATTGTTCTCGAAAAATGGGACAAGAAAAAGCCGCTTTCAGTAATTTATTGGGAAGGCGAAAAGGAATTGTATTACGTAAAACGTTTCTTTATTGAACAACCTGATAAAGAAGACCTTGTAATAACAGAACATTCAAAATCTTATTTAGAACGCATATTTACAGATTATAGACCAATGGCGCAGATTGTTTTCGTTAAAAAGCGGGGAGAAGACAGGCAGGAAGACTGGGAGCTAAATTTGGAAGAGTTTATATCTATAAAAGGGATTAACGCAATGGGTAATCAATTAACAAAGGAAAAAGTACTAGAAATAAATACAATGCAACCGTTGCCGTACACACCTCCAGAGCCTGAAAAACCGGAAGAAATAGAAGTGATCGAGGAAGAAACTGTAAATAATGAAATATCCAGCGATAATGATAAGCTATTTCCAAAATCTACAAGTAATGAAAAAGATGACAACGAAGGTTTAAAGAGCGATGAGTCTGGACAAGGCTTATTATTTTAAAAATTTAGATTTACAGCTTTAATTCAAAGAAATGGGATTTTTACAAGAATTTAAAAACTTTGCCATAAAGGGCAATATGATTGATATGGCCGTTGGTATCGTAATTGGCACGGCATTTAACAATGTTATAAGTACAATTGTTTCCAGCGTTATTATGCCGCCAATATCAATGCTTACGGATGATGTAAAGCTTTCAAACAGAAAATATATTTTAAGGCAAGCAGCTGAAGGTGTTGAAGAAGTTGCAATTGGTTACGGCGAGCTTATAGAAGTATTTATAGATTTTACAATTATTGCATTTACCATATTTGTGGTAGTAAAAATGCTGAATCGTTTTAAGAAAAAATCTGAGGATCCGAAAGACAAAACAGTAGAAACACCTAAAAACATTGAGCTTTTAAGTAATATCGAAAAATTAATGGAAGAGCAAAACGCAATGCTTAAGCAAAAATTAAATTAGTACAACTAAACTATAACTGAATTATTATACTTTAAAATTCCATATCATCGGAAACTTTTATTGCTGTAGCTTTTTTCGTTTTTACTTTCCCAACCTCTTTAAATTCAAATGTATAGGAATTTCCCTTAGTGGTTAGAATTTTCATGTGAATTGCCTTTTCTTCAGCCATGTTCTTTGGGTTTAATTTTTTAACCACATATTCACATTTGTTGATCCACCGTATTGATGAGGTATCTATCTTTCCATTAAAATAATCAATTTCAAGCGTATCATTGCGTATAATTTTAGTTGTGTATACTTCTGTGCCAACCAAAGCTTCAAACTCGAAAGTTCCTGTCTTAAAATCACTGCAGTTGCGCTCTCTTTCATAGCAAGAGCTAAATAATAATAATGTAAGTGTAAAAATCGGTAGAATTTTCAAGTAGCAAATTTTTTACAAATTTCAGAAAAACTATTCAATTTTCTTAGTTATTGTAAGCTTTAAAAGTTCCGTCGCTATAGAAAATTACAATTTTATCAATCTCAGATGTTGATTTTGTTTTTTCTATTGGCTCAGATTTCAATATCGCTTCATTTTCAATTACTTCAGAAAATAAATCTGAAGTCTTTTCAGACTTTACTTCAACTTTTTCTTCTGGCAAATTTTGGCGCTTTGAAGGATTTTCCGCTTGAGCAGGGAAGGAGCCTTTTCCGTTCAACAACCAATACAATTCCACTTCAGGAAATTTTTGAAGGACCTTCATAACAAACTCTAAACTTGGTTTATTTCTGCCCGATAATAGGTGGGAAATAGTGGATCGGTTAAAGTCTATTTCTTCCGAAAAAGCAGTGGCAGAAATACTGTAATATTCTAAAATTTTCTCCAATCTTTTTGTAAAATCCTTGCTGTTTACCATTGTAACATCATTTTCAAATTATTTGTTGTTACAAATGTAAATTAAAGACATCTCGTATCCAAATTTCTAATAAATAGGTTACAAAATTGAAATTTTATATTAAACTATTAAATTAGATTTTAATATATAAATTACTGAAATATAATGTATTAATTAAATATAGTCATCTCCTAATTAAAGAGTAATCAAAACTCTATTTATAGCCTTTCACTTGTTTACAGTTGTACAATATCAACACCAATTAAGTTGTTTACTTTTGTAAACTATTCAATGTTTAACTTTGTAAACAATAAAAAGTCTATGGAAATAACGAGTTGGTATAAGTCAAATTTTGACAGCAGGATAAAAGGTAGATATTTAAATCTTTCGATGCTTTTATCGGTTTTGGAGAACTATGAAAATGTTCTTCATATTTCTAGTTTAGGTTTGTCTGAAGAAGGAAGAGAAATACCTTTAATTGAGTTTGGAAACGGCAGAAAAAAAGTTTTAGCTTGGAGCCAAATGCATGGAAATGAAAGTACAACTACAAAAGCAATTTTAGATTTTTTGAAATTTGTTACAAAGCCAGAATTATTTTCAACTGAAGTTTCTAATCTTTTAAACAAATATACTTTTTATATCGTGCCGATGTTAAATCCAGATGGAGCCGAAAAATATGCACGACTTAATGCTAATGAAATTGATTTAAATAGGGATGCGCAAGAAAGAAGTCAGTTAGAAAGTAAGGCACTTCGAAAATTGTTTGATACTATTCAACCACATTTGTGCCTTAATCTTCACGACCAGCGCTCCATGTATGGTTTCAAAAGCGGTTTACCAGCAACTGTCTCCTTCCTTTCTCCAGCTTCAGATTTGAATAGAACAATAACACCACAGCGAGAAGTTGCAATGAAGTTAATTGCCAATATGGATTCCTGTTTGCAGGAGTTTATCCCAAATCAGGTTGGAAGGTATGATGATTCATTTAATTCTAATTGCGTTGGTGATAGTTTTTCAATGCTCGGCGTTCCAACAATTTTGTTTGAAGCTGGCCATTACAACCAAGATTATAAGCGTGAAAAAACTAGAGAATTTATTTTTTATGCTTTCTTGTCTCTTTTTGGGGTAATTGAAAGTTCTAATAAACCCGATATTGAAGATTATAATAATATACCTGAAAACGAAACTAATTTTTGTGATATTCTTCTTCATAACTATAAAATGGATAATGATGAAATTGTTTCTATCGCTGTCCAATATAGAGAAGTAAAAGAAGGTTTGACAATACATTTTGTTCCTGAAATTTCCACAATTGGAAATCTTACAGAACTTTATGGTCATAAAACCTTCAACATGGAGAACTTGGAAATTATTATGAAAAATTCAATGCCATTAGCTGTTAATAATGTTATTTCACATATTATTAACAAAAATGGAAATGTTTTGCCATTTTTATTATAAATATCTTTTTTAATTTAGAATTCTATATACTTTTGACGCAAAATCGTAAGAATTATGTCAAAATTTAAATTAGATGATACGGATCATCGCATTCTCGACGTATTAATTGAAAATACTCGAACTCCTTTTACCGATATTGCTAAAAAATTAGAAATATCGGCTGGTACAATTCACGTTCGTGTTAAAAAAATGGAAGAAGCGGGCATCATTACGGGATCTTCACTTCAGATAGATTATACTAAGTTAGGCTATGCCTTTATAGCGTATATTGGTATTTTTCTGCAAAAAACGTCTCAGACCCAATTTGTTATGGAGCGGATTAATGAAATTCCATATATAACGGTTGCCCACGTAACTACTGGAAAATTCAATATTTTCTGTAAAATAAGAGCAAAAGATACTACACACGCCAAAGAGATTATCTATAAAATTGATGATATAGAAGGTGTAACACGAACAGAAACAATGATATCCTTGGAAGAAAGCATAAATGATAAAAAGCGTTTAATGCATTCAATTTTTCAAGAAATTTAATATAAATCATCATGTTTTAAAAAAGTCCCTTTACAATTCTGTATGGGGACTTTTTTCTATATTTAAATATTTTTTAATAATAATAATGCTTGAAGATAATAGTTTTGAGCTGATGTATAAAATTGGTATTACTAATGATCAAGAAATATTTTAAACTTTTAAAAGACACTTATACTAGCTGGAATTTAAATGATCCTTGGGCAAAAAGCGCTATAATTGCTTACTATGCTTTATTTTCCTTACCAGCACTTCTTATAATTACTGTCCACACCGCAGGCGTCTTTTTCGGAAAGGATGCAGTTCAGGGCAGATTAACAAATGAAATAGGTGGAATGATTGGTGAGGACAGTGCAGATGCTATACAAGTTATGCTCTCTAATGTCGCTTTGGAAGATAGCAGTATTTTATTTCTGATTTTTGGAATAGGAATTTTAATTTTTGGAGCAACTGGAGTTTTCTTTCAGCTGCAAAAAGCATTAAATGATATTTGGAGCGTTCGGGCTAAAAAAGACACATTTTTAGATTCATTAAAGCGGCGTGCTACAGCATTTGGTGTAGTTATGGCAATCGGTTTACTTATGCTAATTGCTTTAATAATATCATCTGTAATTAACGCTTTGGGAGATTTTATTAGTTATAGATATTCTGAACTTTCTGCAATTGTTATACAGATTGTAAATTTCTTGGTTTCTCAAATAATTGTGACTGCTCTTTTCGCAACAATTTTTACAGTTTTACCAGATATAAAAATTAGGTGGAAAACTAATCTTATTGGCGCTTTTGTAACTGCGTTATTGTTTTTAGCGGGAAAATATTTAATTGGCTTTTATTTCGCCACGAGTGAACCCGCTTCCGTTTACGGTGCAGCAAGTAGTGTTGTTTTAATTTTGCTTTGGGTCTATTACACTTGTTTGATATTATTCTTTGGAGCTGAATTTACGGTTAATTGGGCTTTACTCAAAAATGTGAAAGTTATACCTACTAAAGATGCAACGCTATCTTATAAAAGAGAAATGGAAGAATTAAAAGATTACAAGAACAAAATTGAAGATGATAAAAAAAAAGCCCAATTGCTAACGCAAAATCCTGATGAAGGTGAATCTTAACACTGTTTCACAAAACCTTAATACTACCTTATTACACATATAGCTTGTCCTAACGTAAATTGCAATTAAATATAAATATAAAAAATAATTATAATATGAAAAGGACAGTAGCAATATTAGCAACAAATGGATTTGAAGAATCTGAATTGAAATCACCTAAAGAGGCGATGGAAAAAGAAGGGTTTGATGTACATATCATAAGCGAAGAAAAAGGAAAAATAAAATCTTGGGCAGACGGAAATTGGGGAAAGGAATATGATGTTGATAAAACATTGGACGAAGTAAGTGTTTCAGATTACAATGCTTTGGTCCTTCCAGGAGGAGTAATTAATCCTGATAAATTAAGAAGAAATGCGCACGCTTTAAATTTTGTAAGAGGTTTTTTCGAAGCGCATAAGCCAGTGGCTGCAATTTGTCATGCACCTCAGATTTTAATTTCTGCAGATGTAGTTAAAGGAAGAAAATTAACTTCTTTTTCATCTATTAAAGATGATTTAATCAATGCAGGTGCAAATTGGGTTGATGAAGAAGTTGTGTGTGAGCAAGGATTTGTAACTAGTAGAAATCCAAATGATCTACCAGCATTCAATAAAAAGTTAATTGAAGAGGTAAAGGAAGGTAAGCTTGATAGACAACACGCTTAGATTTTAATATGTCAATACCAATAAAAAAAGGACGCGTAAAAATGCGTCCTTTTTTTTATTGTTTTAATTTGAGATTTTTTAGTCTTCATCTAAATCATCTTCCTCATCAATTAGTTCATCCATTTTTTCTTTATCTGGCATCTCGCTAATTGGTTCAGCGAAATCTGCTTCATCATAATCATCTTCATCAAAATTAGCCATACTTGTTTCTAATCTAGAGCTAATTTTTACCAAATAGATTATGTCTTCTGTTCTAACCTCGATAGCTTCAATCAATTCATTTTTTGCGTTTCGGAAGGTGATAACATTAATGTCGTCGTACCCATCAGGATATTTTTCAACCAGTAGGCCTAAGATTTCAGGAGTAAGTTTTTTGTAATCAACAATAATTCTTTTCATTTTCTTTTTTTGCAGGATTTTTATAATAGGTAGGAATTTACATTCCACTAAACGGCAATACAAATGCTACTTTAATATTATTCAAAAATAAAATAGATTACATAAATACCAATAAAAAACTTAAAAATTTTTATAATATTCGAAACCTTTAAAAATTAACTCATTGGGTACTTGGCAATTTAGTTTACACTCACCAAAATCTTTCAATAATACAAAATTTACGACTCCGCCAGTATTCTTTTTGTCGTGCGCCATCAATTCAATAATTTGTGAAATTTCTTCTTTGGTAAAATCTATTTTTGAATAAATTGAAATAATTTCGGATGTTATCAATTGTAATTTTTCACTATCAAAATCTAAAAGTTCTTTAGAAAAGTAAGTGGCCAAAATCATTCCTATGGCAATTGCCTCCCCGTGAAGTAGGCTTTGTTTATAATCATTTTCCAAGCAATATGATTCTATAGCGTGGCCTAAAGTATGACCGTAATTCAACGTCTTACGTACATTTTTTTCAAACGGATCTTCTAAAACTACATAATTTTTGATTTTAATAGACTCCCAAATCAATTTATCTGTTTCTTCTTCATTTTTGTCGCCCATATTTTTTAGGGAGTTCCAATAATTTTCTGAAAAAATTAAACCGTGTTTCAGCATTTCTGCAAAGCCGGATAAAATTTCGTTGGCAGCTAGCGTTTTCAGAAAAACTGAATCTACCAAAACCATTTCGGGTTTATTGATTGTCCCAATTTTGTTTTTTATACCGTTAAAATCAATACCATTTTTACCGCCTACAGCCGCATCCACCATTGCTAAAAGGGTAGTGGGAATATTTATAACGGATAAACCTCGGTTGAAGGTTGCGGCCACAAAACCGCCAAGGTCGGAAACTACGCCGCCGCCAAGATTTATAAGTAGGCTTTGTTTATCTGCACCAAAAGTTATAAGTTTTTTCCAAACATACATACATGTTTCGATAACTTTATTGCTTTCACCATCGGGAAATGTAATTGTTATGAAACTTATATTACTTGGTAGTTTTTCTCTTAAAATAGGCAGACAATACTTTTGAGTATTAGTATCTGTTAAAACAAAAATTGAAGTAGGCTTGCATTCATCAATTAATATTTGCAATTGTTTCCAGCCATAATCCTTTTCAAAAATAGATGCGTTTTCATTTTTAATGCTATTCATATAATTTAGCCTTTTCTATAGATTTTCAAACTTCAAATCTAACTATATTTGCGCATTCTAAGCCTTGAATATGATATCAAAAAATTTATTCGATAATACTAAAATTGCCTTTTCCTTAAAAAGTGATTCTCAGCTTGAACGAGCATACTTTTTGTTTAAAATGATTGCAAATGAGCCGTTGGTGCGGATAGGTACTGCGGTTACAAAATTTGCGCTCAATGTTCATCTACCTGTAGAAGGACTAATAAGAAGTACCGTTTTCGATCATTTTTGTGGAGGCGTGAGCGAAAAAGATTGTATGAATGTAGTAGATGAGCTTTACGGCGCCGATGTTTATTCAATTTTAGATTACAGTGTTGAAGGAAAGGAAGATCAAAGTCAATTTGATGCAACAAAAAACAAGGTTGTTGAGCTTACTGAATTTGCAGATAAAAAGCCTGCCATGCCTTTTTCGGTTTTTAAACCTACAGGTTTTGGAAGATTCAAAATTTGGCAAAAATTAACCGAAAACGAACCGCTTACGGCTGAAGAAAAAAAAGAATATGCCATTATAGTTGAACGATACGAAGAAGTTTGCAAAACAGCGTATAACGATAAAATTTCACTTTTAATTGATGGTGAAGAAAGTTGGATTCAGGACGCAGCAGACAATTTGTGCGAAGAGATGATGGAGAAGTACAATAAAGAAACAGCCATTGTTTATAACACGCTACAATGTTACCGTTGGGATAGGTTGGATTATTTAAAAAAAATCCATCAACGTGCTAAAGCAAAAGGTTATAAGCTTGGGTTTAAGGTTGTACGTGGAGCTTATATGGAAAAAGAAAACGATAGAGCGGAAGAAAAAAATTACAAAAGCCCAATCTGTGCAAGTAAAAAGGAAACAGACGATAATTTTGATGCCGTTGTGTCCTATATTTTAGATAATCTTGATGACATTTCACTTTTTCTAGGAACGCATAATGAAAACAGCACGTATCTTACCATGAAAGTAATGGAGGAAAAGGAAATTAAGCGAAATGACAAACGTGTATGGTTTGGCCAATTATATGGAATGAGTGACCATATAAGTTATAATTTGGCAGCGGAAGGTTATAACGTTGCCAAATACATACCCTTTGGACCAGTTAAAGATGTTATGCCTTATTTAATAAGAAGGGCAGAGGAAAACACATCGGTAGCCGGACAAACTAGCAGGGAGCTTACTTTGTTGAAAAAAGAAAAGGAGAGACGAAAATTATAGTTGTAAGAAATTATTTTATTCAGAAATAAGTTCAGCGTTTAATACAGTAGATTTTTCTGCGCAATATTCTATTTTCAGTTTTAAAAGTTTGCCTTCTGTATTTTTAACTATGTTTGAAACGTCGCCTTCAATTAAATATTCAGCACACGGTTTTTTTTCTTTTTCACTTTCAGAGAAAAGTACATCACCGTTCAATAAAACTTCAGAAATTGCTGAAGTATCAATTCCTTTGCTAATAAGAAATTGATTAGCTTGATCAGAAATCGTCCTGTCGTTTAATCTAATTTGCTTTAAAACCCTAGCATTTGGCAGATAGTCACAAGAAGTTTTTTTTCCGCTTAAAAAGAAGAATAAAATTATAATTCCTATAAGAAATCCTCCACCAAAATAGGCAAATCGGTATGCTAATCTCATTTTTTGTTTTTCAAATTAAAGGGAAGTAAAAGTCTTATTAAAGAATAAATAGGTTGATATCGCTATAAGTCATATCATACCAATCTGCGATAGATTTATTAGTTAAAATTCCGCGGTAAAAATACAAACCATTTTTTAAACCATTATCAAATCGGATGGCATTTTCCAATCCACCATTTTCAGCCATATCCAATAAATATGGCGTAAAAATATTACTGATTGATATTGATGCGGTTTTAGGATAACGCGCCGGAATATTTGGAACGCCATAATGTATTACATCGTGCTTTATATGAATTGGTTTATCGTGTGAGGTAACTTCTGAAGTTTCAAAACAACCACCCATATCTATACTAACATCAATAATTACTGCTCCTTTTTTCATTTTTTGAACCATATCATCGCTTACCAAAATTGGAGAACGGTCATTTCCGCGAGCACAACCAATAGCAACGTCACAGCGTAACAGCGCTTTCATAAGGTATTTAGGCTGCATAGTGGAGGTATAAATAATTTGGCCAACGTTGCTCTGCAAGTTTCGTAACTTATTAATACTACTATCAAAAACCTTTACGTTAGCACCTAAGCCAAGTGCAGATCTAACTGCATATTGCCCAACAGTACCTGCACCTATAACAACAACTTCTATAGGTGGAACACCACTTATATTACCAAATAAAAGGCCGTTTCCATTTTTTGCATTTACCATTAGTTCTGCAGCAATTAAAACGGATGCGGTTCCAGCGATTTCACTTAAAGCCTTCACGGCCGGATAGCTATGATCTTGATCTTTTATAAACTCAAATGCAACAGCGGTAATTTTCTTCTTGGCTAATGTTTCAAAGTAACTTTTTTCTCTTGTTTTAAGTTGAAGTGCAGAAATTAAAATTGTTTTTGAGTTTATTAATTTTAATTCATCTTCTGTAGGTGGCTCAACTTTTAAAATCATTGGGCACCCAAAAACTTTTTTTGTATCGTTTGTTAATTGTGCCCCAGCTTCACTGTATTCCTTGTCCGAAAAACCAGCTTCATTACCAGCGCCATTTTCAATTAAAACTCTATGGCCATTTGCTACGATTGCCTGCACGGCATCTGGAGTAAGACAAATACGTTTTTCTTGAATGTAACTTTCTTTTGGAATGCCAATATAAAGTTCGCCTTGTTCACGGGCAATTTCCAGCTTTTCTTCTTGGGGTAGCAGTTGGGCTAAGGTGAAGGGAGATTTTGGGCTACTCATGCTTAATTTTTACGGAGCAACAAGTTACAATTTTATTATTGAAGTACTAAATAGAAAAGTGCGGGATGAGATTAATTTTTCCTTGTTCTTTTTAGGGTTAATAATTACCTGAATAAATCTCTGATCTGCTGCCAAACAGATTTTTCTTTTAACAGGTCCTTTTCAAATTCTTCTAAATCATCACCAAGAATTTTATTGAAAAGTTTTGCTCTTGTGAGATAAACTAGCGGAACTATAAAAACCATAATCGGGAATAACCACCAGATTTCAACTACATCAGTAAAACTTGCATCATCATTTATAACACTGAATAATTGAAACGCGAACATTCCAATTGGAATAAGAATTACGTGAAACCACCAATGTTTACAAGTTAAAAACCAGATTATTAGTAAATAAAGTGGAACAAATTTACCTAACATAGTCCAAACTGAAACGCTTACTTTATCGTACCAGTTAGCTTCATATGTAAATAAAAAAGTTTCCCACACTCTTACCTGTGGGAAACTATCGTATGAATAAAATATATAAGGTGCCGCTGCTATTAACAGCGCCAAAATACTACCCGTTAGAAGGGATTTTGATGTCTGATTTCTCGATTTGTTGTGGAGCTTGGTCATTTTGAATGCTTTCTGGGGTGCAAGAAGCGAAAAAAGTGATTGCGAATAATGCTGCGATAAAATAGTTTCTAGTTTTCATAATATAGGGAGTTTTTGTTATTATTTATGATACAAACCTAATGGAAAATTAGATACGCACGTTAAAAAAGATGGTTGTACATTTGTTAGTTAGGCCAACCCGAACTCCTTGTTTTACGATTAACGGTTAATTTAAATCGTCAAAACACAAATATTATGAATTATATGAACTTACACGCTTATATTTCGGAAATCTCTTTCGTTGATAATTTTCGTTTTTTATTTTTGATTGTTTCTATTGTAATTTCTGTGAATTTTTCTGGTAACAAATGTACTATCTTTTCAGGCCATTCTATAAAAACGTAGCTTCCATTTATGAGATATTCATCAAAACCAATATCCATAGCTTCTTGTGCGCTATCAATTCTATATAAATCGAAATGATAGATTAATTTTCCATCAACTTCATACTCATTAACTAAAGAAAATGTTGGGCTTGTTACGGTTGCTGTTACTCCTAATAAATTTATAGCTTCCTTTATAAATGTAGTTTTGCCAACACCCATTGGGCCTTTAAAAATTAGGATTTTGTTAGACGTTTCATTAAAAACTGCCTTAGCAATTTGGGGAATATCTGCAAGGTCGTAAATATAATCCATAGTATAACAGTGGCAAATGTAAATAATTTACGGCTAAACAGTGCTATAGTTTTATTATTTGTAATTATAGTCCTACATCTTTATAAGCCTGCTATTTAGGTTCTAAAACTGCAAATGGTATGATCATTTCCTCCAAAGATACACCTCCGTGCTGGTATGTATTTCTATAATAACTAACATAATGGTTATAGTTATTTGGATATGCGAAAAACAAATCCCCTTTAGCAAAAATAAAACTACTGCTCATATTTATAGAAGGAAGATGTATGCTTTTTGGATCTTTTGCAGCTAATACGTCCTTATCTTCATACGTAAGACTTTTTCCTGTTTTATAACGTAAATTTAGGCTGGTGTTTTTATCACCTATTACTTTACTTGGATTTTTAACGTTTATTGTTCCGTGGTCCGTAGTAATAATTAATTTGAAACCTGAACGAGCTGCTTGTTGTATAATTTCAAGTAGTGGTGAGTTTTTAAACCAGCTTTGGGTTAAGGATCTATACCCTTTATCGTTTGCAGCTAGTTCTTTGATTACTTCCATTTCGGTTTTGGAGTGTGAAAGCATATCAACAAAATTATAAACGACTGCTATAAGATCTTCGTCTTTATGAGCCTTGAAATTATCCACTAATTTCTTTCCTTGTTTAAGGCTTGATATTTTATGGTAACTCCAATTTAATGATATTCCTAATCGCTTTAATTGTGCGGTTAAAAACTCCTCTTCTTTCATGTTTTTACCACCTTCCTCCGTATCATTTAACCATAAATCTGGATGTAATTTTTCCATATCACTTGGCATAAGTCCGCTAAAAATTGCATTTCGAGCATATTGAGTGGCAGTTGGCAGAATGCTATAATATGTTTCTTCTTGGACTTTTTTATACGTATTAGCTATAAACGGTTCAAAAGCTTTCCATTGGTCAAAACGTAAATTGTCAACTACAACTAATAAAGTTTTTTGATCGGATTTTAAATGAGGAGCAATTTTATCCCTAAAAAGGGTATGGCTCATTGTAGGCGCATCTGCTTTATGCTCAAACCACTCTGTATAATTTTTATCAACGAATTTGCAGAATTGATTATTTGCTTCCGTTTTTTGAGATTCCAAAATTTCGAACATTCCGGAATCTTCAATATCTTCTAGTTCCATTTCCCAGTAAATAAGCTTTTGATACAGATCGCTCCATTCTTCAAAACTGTTTACCATGGATAAATCCATTGCAATTTTCCTGAATTCTTGTTGATAGTTAGAAGTTGTTTTTTCTGAAATTAAACGGCTATGGTCTAAATTTTTCTTCAGACTTAAAAGTATTTGATTTGGGTTTACAGGTTTTATTAGATAATCGGCAATTTTAGAGCCAATTGCTTCTTCCATTATATATTCCTCTTCACTTTTGGTTATCATAACCACGGGAATGCTGGATTGTATTTCTTTAATTTCGGCTAGCGTTTCTAAACCGCTCAATCCTGGCATATTTTCATCTAAAAAAACAATATCAAAATTGTCTTTTTTAATCTCCTCTAAAGCTTCACTACCACTTTGGGCTGTTGTAACCTTATAATTTTTATTTTCAAGAAATATTATGTGTGGTTTAAGTAAATCTATTTCGTCATCTACCCAAAGTACTTTTATGTCGCTCATATACTTATATTTGTTTATTGAAATTTATCGGTTTTGCACAGTTATTTAAGGCAAAGCTACTCTTGATAACGTGTAAATTTTACGAACACCTAATAAATAAAAGTTAAAGTTTGAAGATACAAAATCAGCTTAAAATTATCAATGATCCAATCTATGGGTTTATTACCATTCCGTCCCCTTTGTTATTCAAGTTAATAGAGCATCGTTATTTCCAAAGATTGCGTCGTATTTCGCAAATGGGAATGAGTTATTTGGTTTATCCTGGGGCGCACCACACACGATTTCACCATGCTTTGGGTGCCATGTTTTTAATGCAAAAAGCAGCACAAACTTTAAAATTTAAAGGCATTAAAATATCTGAAGCCGAGGAAGAAGCACTTTACATTGCAATTTTGCTTCATGATATTGGTCACGGACCCTTTTCCCACGCAATGGAAAATAGTATTGTTACCGATGTTGGCCACGAAGAAATCTCATTGCTATTTATGGAAAAGTTGAATGAACACTTTAATGGACAACTCAATTTAGCAATTACCATTTTTAAAGATGAATATGAGCGGAAGTTTTTACACCAACTAATTTCAGGTCAGTTAGATATGGATAGGTTAGACTATCTAAAACGAGACAGTTTTTATAGCGGCGTTTCTGAAGGTGCCGTAAATGCTGAAAGGCTAATAGCAATGTTGAATGTTAAAAATGATAAACTTGTTGTTGAAGAAAAAGGAATATATTCAGTTGAAAAATTTATAATTGCCCGCCGGTTGATGTATTGGCAAGTATACCTTCACAAAACTGGAATTGTTGCAGAGCAGATTTTACTGCGAATTTTAAAAAGAGCAAAGCAATTAAGTGAAAACGGAACAATCTTAATAGCGAGTGAAAACCTATCTTATTTTCTTCAAAATAAAATAAATGATAAAAACTTCTCTGAAGATGTTCTGGAAACCTTTTCAAAATTAGATGATTATGATGTTTTGTCTGCTATAAAAGCGTGGTCTGCACATAACGATTTTGTGCTTCGGGAACTTTCAATAATGATTTTAAATAGAAATTTACTGAAAATTAAACTACGCAAAAAATCGTTTTCTGATGAAAAGGTAAAATTAAAAAAGGCAGAAATCATTAAAAATTTCGAAATTTCTGAAGATGAGATTGATTATTTTGTATTCACTGGCAACATTAGCAACACCGCGTATAATATGGAAAAAGATGCAATAAACTTGCTGAAAACTACAGGAAAATTAGTTGATGTTGCAAAAGCGTCGGACCAATTAAATATAGAAGCATTATCACAGACCGTTACCAAGAATTATATATGTTACCCAAAAAACAAACCTGATAGCGAATTGCTCTAAACTTTTTTTCTATTTTTGCAATAGAACGTGAGGTTCTGGCTTTAAAAATTTAATTTAACTATTTGATTCTTTTATTTTGCAACTAATTAAAATTCAAACTTCTAAATACCTTTAATGAAATTTACAGCACAGCAGATCGCAGGAATTTTAGAAGGTACAGTAGACGGTAATCCGAATGTAGAAGTATCTACCCTTGCAAAAATTGAAGAAGGAAAAAAGGGTTCATTAACCTTTTTAGCAAACCCAAAGTACACACATTACATATATACTACAGAGGCTTCAATAACCATTGTTGATAAAAATTTCACTTCAGAAAACACCCTTTCTACAACCTTAATAAGAGTAGAAGATGCCTATAAAGCTTTTTCAAAATTATTGGAATATTACAATCAAGTAAAGATGAATAAAACGGGTATTGAAAGCCCTGTTTTTATTTCTGAAACCGCCAAGTATGGGGAGAATATTTATATTGGCGCTTTCACTTATATTGGTGAAAACGTTATAATAGGTGATAACGTGAAGATTTATCCAAACACCTACATTGGGGACAACGTCAAAGTTGGGGATAATGTTACAATATTTGCCGGTGCAAAATTATATTCAGAAACCATAATTGGCAATAATTGTGTTTTGCACAGTGGCGTTATTTTAGGCGCTGATGGTTTTGGCTTCACTCCAAATGAAAAAGGAGAATATCACGCAGTTCCACAAACAGGAAATGTAATTATAGAAGATAATGTAGATATTGGAGCGGCCACTACAATAGACCGAGCTACTTTAGGCTCTACAATTATCAAAAAAGGGGTAAAATTGGATAACCAAATCCAAATTGCCCATAACGTAATAATAGGGGAAAATACCGTAATTGCTGCGCAAACAGGAATTGCGGGTTCTGTTAAGATTGGGAAAAATTGCCTGATTGGAGGTCAAGTTGGTTTTGCCGGTCATATTACAATTGGTGATAACGTAAAAATACAAGCTCAAAGCGGAATTGGTAGAAATGTAAAGGACAACGAAACCCTACAAGGTTCGCCAGCACTAAATTACGGCGATTTTAATAAAAGTTACGTACACTTTAAAAATCTCCCAAAAATTATAGACCGAATGAATACCTTTGAAAAAAACTTAAACAATGACTAAACCATTGGCTAAACAAAGAACCATCGCAAAGGAAATAACCTTGACCGGCGTTGGTTTGCACACTGGAAAGCAGGTAGCACTTACTTTTAAACCAGCACCAGAAAATTACGGTTATAAATTTATAAGAACCGATTTAGAAGGTAGTCCAATTATTGAAGCAGACGCAAATTATGTGGTTAATACCCAACGCGGAACCAATTTAGAAAAATTAGGTGTAAAAATTCAAACTTCAGAGCATGTACTTGCTGCACTTGTGGGGCTTGAAATTGACAACTGTATTTTAGAATTAAACGCGAGTGAACCACCGATTATGGATGGTTCTTCAAAATATTTTGTTGAAGCAATTGAAAACGCTGGTATAGTCGAACAAGATGCTGAAAGGAATGAGTATATAGTTAAAGATGTAATTTCTTACATTGATGAATCTACAGGCAGCGAAATTATTGTAATGCCTGCGGACGAATACCAAGTTACTGCAATGGTAGATTTTGGCACCAAAGTTCTCGGTACGCAAAATGCTACACTTACCCAACTTTCCAATTTTAAAGATGAAATTTCGGATAGTAGAACGTTCAGTTTTCTACACGAAATTGAAATGCTATTGGATAATGGTCTCATTAAAGGTGGCGATTTAAACAACGCTATTGTTTATGTAGATAAGGAACTTTCCGCAGCAACAATGGAAAAGTTACGTAAAGCTTTTGGCAAGGAAAGTATTTCCGTTAAACCAAATGGAATACTAGATAACTTAACACTACATCACGCAAATGAGGCTGCAAGACACAAATTGCTAGACGTAATTGGAGATTTAGCCCTGATTGGAACACGAATTAGGGGTAAAGTAATTGCAAATAAACCTGGACATCATGTAAATACCGAGTTTGCCAAAAAACTTTCAAAACACATAAAATTGGAAAGCCGGAATGCTATTCCAAAATTTGATTATCACGCAACACCTGTTAAAGATGTAAACGAAATTATGGCAATGTTGCCACACCGTCCACCCTTTTTAATGGTTGATAAGATTATGGAGCTTTCCAGCACGCACGTTGTAGGACTGAAAAATGTGACAATGAATGAGCCCTTTTTTGTTGGTCATTTTCCGGGACAACCTGTTATGCCGGGCGTACTAATTGTGGAAGCAATGGCGCAAACTGGCGGGATTTTAGCATTAAGCACCGTTCCAGATCCTGAAAATTACCTAACATTCTTTATGAAGATAAATAATGTGAAATTTAAGCAGCAAGTTAATCCTGGCGATACGTTGGTTTTTAAGCTTGAATTAATTACACCAATTCGACGTGGTATTGTGCATATGAAGGGTAATGCTTACGCTAACGATAAGTTGGTAACAGAGGCAGAATTAATGGCGCAAATCGTCAAAACAAAGAATGTATAAAAAATTTGGGTTTTATTGAAAAACCTACTTCATTTATAAATTGGTAAATTGCATTCAAAATTTATCAGTAAATAATAATATTATTAAAAAATGAATCAACCGCTCGCATACGTCCATCCTGGTGCTAAAATTGCAAAAAATGTTGTAATTGAACCATTTACAACTATTCATAATAATGTAATTATAGGTGAAGGTACTTGGATTGGTTCCAACGTAACTATTATGGAAGGTGCGCGGATAGGTAAAAATTGTAACATTTTTCCTGGGGCAGTAATTTCTGCAATTCCTCAAGATTTAAAATTTAAAGACGAAGATACAACTGCTGAAATAGGCGATAATACTACCATCCGCGAATATGTAACTGTAAATCGTGGTACAGTAGATAGGGGTAAAACTGTAATTGGGCATAACTGTTTAATAATGGCATATTGCCATGTGGCTCACGATTGTTTTGTTGGCAATCATTGTATTTTTAGTAATAATAGTACATTGGCTGGTCATTGTACAGTTGGCGATTATGTAATCTTGGCTGGAATGACTGCTGTTCATCAATTCTGTATGATTGGTAATCACGCATTTGTAACAGGCGGCTCATTAGTTAGAAAAGACGTTCCACCTTATGTTAAAGCTGCACGCGAGCCTTTAAGTTATGTTGGTATAAATAGTATCGGTTTAAGAAGACGAGGTTTTGATAGTGCCCGCATTTCACAAATCCAAAATATTTATCGCATTTTATATCAAAAAAACTTTAACAATACACAAGCTTCAGAGATAATTGAGGCTGAGGTTGAAGCAACTCCAGAGCGTGATGAGATCCTTCAGTTTATCAAAAATTCTAAACGAGGGATTATGAAAGGATACTTCAATAGTAATTAAGAATAAAATATAAATCATTTAAAAGTTACCCACCTTTGTGGGAATAAGTATGGCAACATCATCAGATATTAGAAAAGGATTATGCATTCGTTACAACAACGATATTTATAAAATAATTGAATTTTTACACGTAAAACCGGGAAAGGGTCCAGCATTTGTTAGAACCAAATTAAGAAGTGTAACCTCAGGAAAAGTAATTGATAATACTTTTTCGGCAGGTCATAAAATTGATGATGTTCGTGTTGAAACGCATAAATTCCAGTTTTTATATAATGAAGGAGAATTTTACCACTTTATGAATACAGAGGATTATGTACAAATTAGGCTTTTACGTGAAGCATTAGATGTGCCGGAATTAATGAAAGAAGGCGAAATTGTAACAGTTATAATAAATACTGAAGACAATTCTCCATTATCCGTTGAAATGCCTGCGCACGTTGTTTTAAGAGTTTCATCCACAGAACCTGGCGTAAAAGGAAATACAGCAACCAACGCAACAAAACCAGCAGTTGTTGAAACAGGAGCAGAAGTAAATGTTCCACTTTTTATTAATGAAGGCGATTTAATTAGAATAGATACCGAAAAAGGTCAATATCAAGAAAGGATGAAAGAGTAAAATCTGATTTTCCGTTTTCTCACGTAGCCATGTAGCAGTGTACTCACAATTTCCATAAGAACTTTCAGAACAATATTTGGCTAATAACTAACTTTCAAAACCTTTTAAATCGAATATGAAATTTCCTTCTCCCCAAAAACTTCAAATAATAGCGTCTCTTATAAGTGCAAAATTTGTAGGTGATGCAGATTTTCAAGTTTTGGGAATGAACGAAATTCATGTGGTTGAACCAGGGGATATTGTTTTTGTTGATCATCCAAAATATTACGAGAAGGCCTTACAGTCTGCCGCGACAATTGTTTTAATTAATAAAGAAGTAGATTGTCCAGAAGGAAAAGCGCTATTAATATCAGACGATCCTTTTCGCGATTTCAATAAGCTAACATTGTATTTCAGACCTTTTCAAGCTTCAAATGTTTCTATTGCCCCTTCAGCAATAGTCGGAAAAGATACCATAATACAACCGAACGTTTTTGTTGGTAATAATGTCAAAATTGGCGATAACTGTATTATACACAGTAATGTTAGCATCTATGATAATACTATAATAGGGAATAATGTTACCATTCACGCAGGCTGTATTTTAGGATCAGACGCGTTTTATTATAAAAATAGACCAGAGAAATTTGATAAATTAATCAGTGGCGGCAATGTTGTTATTGAAGAT
>JBBSOK010000051.1:0-19649 GCA_038259825.1 Flavobacteriales bacterium | reverse complement strand
TTAAATTCCGTATTGGTCAAACCACTTTCTTTGGTGCTTGTTGCAGGATTTTTGGTTGTAATTATTACAACACCATTTCTTCCTCGGCTGCCATATCTACTGGTTGTTTCTCTGTCTTTGGAAAATTTTACATCTGCAATTAAAGACTCGTCTATTGAGTTAACATCAGATTCACTCATCACATCTCCATCAACAACAAAAAGAGGTGATGATGCTCCTGAAGATAAACTTCCAGTGCCTCTAATTCTTACAAAGCTACCAGTATTACCAGTGTTATTGGTAATTTCGACTCCAGCTGCTTTTCCCTGCAAAAGTTTATCTATTGAATTTTTATCACTATAGCCGGTTACTACAACTTCAGATAATTGAGCACCAGGTTTCAAAGTCTTATTTATTACAGACGAATAAACAGGGATAGATTCAGTTTCGAAGCCAACGTAGCTGTAAAAAAGTTCTCTTCCGCCTGAAATATCCAAACTATAATTACCGTCAAAATCGGTTTGTGTACCTCTATTCGTACCTGAAATAAGCACATTCACGCCGGGCAACGGATAACCAGAATCGTCCGTAACCATTCCTGAAACCATTGTAATAGTTGGATTATATTTAAAAGCAGATTCCGTTGAAGCTGTTTTATTATAACTTGGTTGATTAAAATTTAAATATCTCGGCGTAATCATTGGCTTGATATTATTGGTGTTTGGATCGCCAGTAGAAAGTGTTAGGCTCACATTTTCCCAATCTGTCCCACTTTGTTGGTACACATTTGCCTTATACGAAAACGAAATAGGCGAGGAAGTATCCGTCGCTTTTATATCGTATAGCGGAAACCAACCTGCATTTTTAATGCTGTATTTTATATTGAGAACAAGATTTAAAGCTTTTTTGCTGTTAAGTTTTAGCTTGATTTCTCCGCGTCTTTCTTTTTTTGAATCGTCTATTTTTTTTAGTTCATTTTGTTGGTCACTAATTTGTTTAGAAATTTCCAAAAGTTCTAATTGTTGAAGGTATAGTGCGTTTTTAATTTCAGTAATTCTTGTTCGATAGTAGGTTGCCATTTCTTTAACCTTTTCAACCGTTAAATCAGTTGCATTGCTATTGATTTTTTGATTTTGGTTAAGGAGCGCGAGTTCTTGATTATTACCCGCAATAATATTTTCTATAGAATTTCTTTTGGCTGAAAGAGTAGTAATTTCAAAATTGATTTTTTCAAAAGCTTCCGATAATTTTTTCTTTTCTAAATAATTAATTGAATAGTTTAATGAAACTATTGAAACATCTTTCAAACCAGCAATTTGAATTGTGTTTTCATCAATGTCTGGCGAAAGGTTATTTAAGTTAATAATATTTTCACCTTTGATTAAATTAATGGATGCACTCCTTTCAATTAAAGCGCCTTCTGTGTAAACAATAACACTTTCAATTTTTGAAAAAGTGGGGTTTTCGGTTTGCGATAAAAGCAGTGTAGGCAAAAGTAATAACAGCAGTAGGGTTTTCATAATAATGGTTTTTAGTTTAAACCAAAACTACTCTGTCACAAACGTATCTTATATAAAGAATTTGTTAACTATCACTATTGTTGAGTTAACATTCATTTTGAATTAGGCTATTGTAAAAATTTAGCTTTAAGCTCTTTTGTTGGAATCATACAACTTTCCTTTTTACCAAACAACTTGTAGCGGTTTTTGGCGATGTAATCATAAACCCAATCACGAACGAATTTTGGAATAATCATAAATCCGTAAAGTAAAGGATAAGCTCCTGAAAGATATTTAGAAACCCGAAGCGCAGCTGTAGATTTTGCGTAATATGTGCCGTTATCAATTAGAATAATAGAATCAACTTTTTGTGTATCGATTCCAAATTTGGTGGTAAGAGCCTCTCCAGCTTCACTTTGTAAAGCGGCAAACTGAAATACGTTTTTAGTATCGCGTTCAATAATAAAATTAATCGCGCCGTTGCAAAGATTGCAAACACCGTCAAAAAGGATAAATTTTTTATTTTCCATTATAATTCTTAGCTACAATGCCAAAAGTCTATTTCATACTTTTTCAAGCTGTTCAATATTTACATTGGTTGTAAACATACCATAGTTGACGATTGCTTTGTTTTTTTCCAATGAATCAATTGTGCCAATTGCTTTGCCGTCCTGCATTCTTACTCTATCGCCAACTTTTAGTGTTGCTTTCGGTTTTGGTGGCGGTAATTTTTTGGCCTTTTCTTTTTGTTCCTTTTTCTCTTCCCTAATTACTTCAACCTTCTTTTCAATTTCTTCAACAATCTTTTTTTCTTTCGCTTTAATAACTTTTTTGGTCTTCGGAGCAATTCTTTTTCGTTTGCTGTTTTCAACCATCACAATTTTCATTAACTCATCAATCAAATGCTTTTTCTGCTTATTATTGAAGAATTTTTCTGCCAGCGCATCCACCTTTTTACCTAAACTTATCGTTTTTTGATTACTATCATATAACTCTTGATAGCTGATTAGTTTTTCTTGAAGTTTCGCATTTGTTTCCTCCATTTGGCGACTTTCATCACGTTTTTTTTGCTCTTCTGTGCGCAACGAATCTGTGGTTTTCCGTAAATTACTACGTTCTTTTTGAAGGTTGGCAATTGTTTTGTCAAACCTTATTTTGCCACGCTCAATTTTCTTTTTCGCCTTATTAATTAAGCTATATGGAATGCCGTTTTTCTGTGCAACTTCAAACGTGAAACTACTTCCAGCTTCGCCAAGATGCAGTTTATATAGTGGTTCCAAACTTTTACTGTCAAAAAGCATGTTTGCATTTATTGCTTCCGGAAGTTCATTTGCCAATAGTTTTAAGTTGGTATAGTGTGTTGTTATTATTCCAAAAGCATTTCGCTCATAAAAAACCTCTAAAAAGGTTTCAGCTAAGGCACCGCCCAATTCAGGATCGCTTCCTGTTCCAAATTCGTCAATTAAAAAAAGTGTTTTTTCATCACATTTCCGAAGAAATTGATACATCTTTTTTAAACGATAACTATACGTACTTAAATGATTTTCAATTGATTGATTGTCTCCAATATCGGTTAAAACCCTTTCGAAAAAACAAAATTCGCTTTGCGGATCAACTGTAACTAAAATCCCACTCTGCAACATAAGTTGAAGCAATCCAACCGTTTTAAGCGTGATACTTTTTCCACCAGCATTTGGTCCTGAAATAACGATAATCCTTTTTGTTGGTTCTAGCTCAATACTCTGCGGATGGGTTATTTTCTTGCTTTTTTTGTGTGCGGCCAATAATAGTGGGTGATAGGCATTTAATAAATTTAATCTCCTATTTTCTGAAATAAGCGGTTTAATGCCATTTGTTTCCCGGGCATATTTTGCCTTTGCATAAATAACATCTAGATCTATCAAATACTGCTGATAGCTTGCAAGCGTTTCTGAGAAAGGCCTTATAAATTCAGTGAGTTGCTTTAAAATCTTTTTAACCTCTTCATCTTCTTCATACAATAAATTTGTAAGCTCATTGGTATATTCCAATGTTTCTTGAGGCTCAATATACACAAGGCTCCCCGTTTTTGAATTTCCCAAAACCGAACCTTTAATTTTTCTTCTGTGCATTGCGGTAACGGCAAGTACACGTCTGTTTTCCACAACCGTTTCCCTAATTTCGTCAAGATAACCAGCTTGGGAATATCTGCTTAAAGCGCCTGCAAATGAAGAATTTATTCTGCCTCTTACAACATTTAAACGCTTCCTAATTGCTCCCAATTCATAGCTAGCGCTATCTTTTACCTCTCCATATTTATCAACAACCCTATTAATCTCTTCTGAAATTGCGCCGATATACACTATATCTTCTGAAAAAGAATTTAAATGAACATAGAATTCTTCAAATTTCACGAAGAATTTCAACAAGGTTTTAGTTGTTTCAGAAATGGAAAGAATCTTTCTAAAACCGCTAATTTCAATTGTACTATTTTCAATTTCGAATAATCGAAGTTCCCTGAAAATTGGTTCAAAACCGTGATTTGGGATTGGTGTATCGCCTTCAAAAGAAAATTTGAATTCGGTAGTTTTCTCCAATTCTACTTCAACCAACGAAATGTTTTTAAATGGTTGTATTTCCAAAACAGATTCTTTACCAGCTTCCGAAATACAGAAATTGGAAATTTGTTTTAAAACGGAAGGAAATTCGAGGTCTTGTAATGTTTTACTGTTAATCTTTGTCATAGATACTACAAAAACCAATCAACATTTAACTGCTTTTTAAAAGTTGAAGGTCTATTTTTGTAATACAAAAGTACGAATTATGGATGTAAAAATTGAAGAAGGTTGGAAGAGTGAATTAAAAAATGAATTTGAAAAACCCTATTTTAGAGAATTAACAGATTTTATAAAAACCGAGTACTCCGAACACACTTGTTATCCGCCAGCTAAGAAGATATTTTCAGCATTTGACCACACTCCATTTAAAGATGTAAAAGTTGTAATTATTGGTCAAGATCCTTATCACGGACCACAACAGGCCAATGGACTTTGCTTTTCGGTGGCAGATGGTATTGCAATCCCGCCATCGCTCATTAATATTTATAAAGAATTAGCGGAGGATTCTAAAAAACCCGTACCTGCTTCGGGAAATTTAGAGTTTTGGGCAGACCAAGGCGTTTTACTTTTAAACGCAACACTTTCCGTAAGAGCGCACCAAGCCGGGAGCCATCAAAATAAAGGTTGGGAACAATTTACTGATGCTGTAATCTCGAAAATTTCAGAGAATAGGGAAGGAGTAGTATTTTTATTGTGGGGCGGTTATGCAAAAAAGAAAGGTGCAAAAATAAATGCTAATAAACATATGGTTTTGACAAGCGGACATCCGTCACCTTTAAGCGCAAACCGTGGATTATGGTTTGGAAATAAGCATTTTAGTAAGACAAATGAATTTTTAGAAAAAAACGGGAAGAGTAAAATTAATTGGAATTAGAAGGGATGAAAAAAAGAAAATTTAAATAAGAATTAAAAATTTATTCTTCTTCAGGAACTTCCGGTTCTGTAGCATCGTTACAACTAAATTGTAATAATAGAAAATTAACTGCCAATAATACACCTAGAATAATTAGAAAAGTTGTCATATCTCTTTCTTTTATATAAAGTAGATACAACAGATTTCAAAAGGTTGCGTAAAAACCAAAAAAAAACTTAAAATTTGTGCAAAATTTCTTCTGAAGCCTTTATATGCGTTATTAAATTTAGGTTCAGAAGTTCAGTTTGAATATGTAAAAGTTCGTTGTTAGTAAGATTTTCTTGGCTCCATTCAGTAAGGGTTAGCCATTTTTGAACGTCTTCCAATTCTAAATTATATCGTTTTGAAAGTAATTCATCAATTTTTTCAATGGATTTAAACTTCACGGTTGTTTCATTGATAATTTCCAAGATCTTTTGAATGCTTTTGGTTTCATTTTCTAAAACATCCTTGCGCACAGCAATTACAAAACTTGGCCAGGGTGTCGGTATTTCACCAATCAATCTAAAAACACCGCTGTCTACATGCGGTTTTGTCATAAACTTTTCCCACATAAAATAATCGCCCTTGCCGTTTGGAAGTCCTGCCAATGCACCGTCCAGATTATCTATTACGTTAAACTTTAAGTCGTTTTCCATATTCCAATCGTTATTCTGAGCGTGCACAAAAGCCATTAAATGCGAGCCAGAACCGTATCTGCTAATAGCAGCTTCCGTACCTTTTAAATCTTCAATATTTAAGTAAGTTGAATTATGTGCAACGTGAATACCCCATAAAAGTGGTGACTTTACAAATACTTGAACGATTTTAGAATCATTGCCATTTACAATATCACGGACCATTCCTTCAGTTAAAATAACTGCCATATCTATTTCCTTATCCCTCAAAGCTCGACACATTGCGCCTGTTCCTTCAGGATAATCTTTCCAACGTAGATTAATGTTTTGGTTAGTGTACTCCTTATTTTTTAGTGTAATATACCAAGGCAAGTTAAAATGTTCTGGTACACCACCAATTATAAAATCTTTCATTTCAATTTTTTAAGCAATTAAATTGAACACGTATATATCAAGTTCAATTTATTATGTGAGCAAATTTAAGGCTGTTTGTATAAGTTTATCAACCGTTTTATGAGGATTTTCACTAAAACTTCCATTTGCCCTATTGACCAAAATTGCATTTAATGAAATAGCTTTGTGCCCTAATAATTTTGCCATTCCATATATACCGGCAGTTTCCATTTCAAGATTCGTTATTTTTTTTCCTTCGAAATTAAATTTGGTAATTTTATTATTCATTTCAGAATCTGTAATTGGCAAACGCAAAACCCGACCTTGTGGGCCATAGAAGCCTACATTAGTTGCCGTTATTCCCTTTAAAATTTCTTTTGAAGTAAATTTTGACATCAATTTTTCATCTGCTTCAACAACATAAGGCAGTGAACGCTCTTTTGGCCAATTGGTATGATTTATAAATTGCTCTGAAAAACTTTCGTCGAGAAAATCAATGTTTTTATAAAATCGAAGTAAACTGTCCAATCCAATTGCTTTTTCAGATATTAAAAATGAATCAATTTCAATTTCGAGCTGAATAGAGCCAGAGGTTCCAATTCTTATAATGTCTAGAGATTTTAAAGTTGAATTGACAACTCTAGTTTTAAAATTGATATTGGCGAGTGCATCAAGTTCGTTAAAAACAATATCAATATTATCGGTCCCGATACCAGTTGAAACTACGCTTATTCTTTTACCGTTTAATTTCCCTGTGTGTGTTTTAAATTCTCTTTTATGAACATCAACTTCAATAGAATCGAAATATTTTGAAACATCTGCAACTCTATCAGGGTCGCCAACTGTTATAATCGTGTCTGCTAATTGCTCCGGTAATAAATTAAGATGGTAAATACTACCGTCAGGATTTAAAATTAATTCGCTATTTTGAAGGATTTCTTGTTTCAAATGGGGAAATTTTGGTGTTTAGAAATTATAGCTTTTTATAAATTGTAGTTGCTTTATAAGCGATAAAAAAAATCGGTAAATGACGGAAAAACTCAACTGATTACTAAAGAATCTATTACCCGCCAACCCGTTTGGTCTTAAAACCTTTATCTTTTAAAAATTCCATTATCTGTGGTCTATAATCACCTTGAATAATAATTTGTTCATTTTTGAAACTACCTCCAACACCTAATAGTTGTTTTATTTCCTTTGCTAATTGCTTAAAATCATCATCTGCGCCAGTATAGCCTTCAATTATTGTGGTGGCTTTACCTTTTCGCTTTTCGTATTTGCAGATTAACGGTTCATTCTGTAACCAAAGTGTAGAATCTTCTTCTTCAAGAGGAACATCTTTTTCCTCGTGATCTGGAAATAAGTTTTTTAATTGATCTTTTAAATCCATTTTCTTTTTTTCAATTTTACCGACTACCGACTACCGACTACCGACTACCGACTACCGACTACCGACTACCGACTACCGACTATTTTTTAATCAATCCAATGTCTACCAATCGTTGATGTAAAAATTCGCCCGCGGTAATATCTTCATATGCTTTTTCATGTTCTTCATTAATACATTCTGGCATACAGTTTAATTTCATATCACTTCTTGGATGCATAAAAAATGGAATACTGTATCTAGGTTTTCCCCATTCTTCGCGAGGTGGATTTACAACTCTATGAATTGTAGATCTAAGTTTATTATTGGTATGCCTTTCTAACATGTCCCCGACGTTAATTACTAATTCATCTTCATTCGGGATTGCATCAATCCATTCACCATCTTTTCGCAAAACTTGTAATCCTCCGGAAGATGCTCCCATTAATAAAGTAATTAAATTTATATCACCGTGAGCTCCTGCTCTTACAGCGCCTTTTGGTTCTTCGGTAATTGGTGGGTAATGAATTGGGCGTAAAATACTGTTACCGTTGGCTGCCCAATGGTCAAAATAATGTTCATCCACACCTATATATATAGCCAGAGCACGCAATACGTAAACACCAGTTTTTTCAAGCATTCTATAAGCTTCCATTCCTGTATGGTTAAAATCTAAAAGCTCTTCAACCTTTACATTTTCTGGATAGTTATCAACCAAATTTGCATTTTCTTCCGGTTCTTGGCCAAAATGCCAAAATTCTTTTAAATCTCCTTCTTTTTTACCTTTTGCGTGTTCTTTTCCAAAACTTACATAGCCGCGTTGGCCTCCCAAACCTTCAATTTCATATTTCTTTTTAGTTTCAACAGGTAAAGCAAAGAAACTTTTAATTTCTTTATAAAGCTCTGCTACCAAATCATCACTCAAAAAGTGGTTTTTCAAAGAAACAAACCCAATATCTTCATAAGCGCTTCCAATTTCGTCAACAAATTTTTGTTTTCTTTTTGGATCCTCACTTAAAAAATCGGCCAAATCTACACTAGGTATATTATTCATGGTATTATATTTTGAATTACAAATATACCAAATAATGAAATTATAATCGAATAGAAATATTTTGAAAAAAAGCAAACAACAACTGCTTTTTTTCTACTTTTGATGCTCAATTTTTTCAAGATGAATCAACCAATTTCCAAGCCTTTTTATAAATACAACCGCGGCTCATTAAATAATGAAACATTAATCACTTTGTATAAGGCGATGCTTAAACCTAGGATGATCGAGGATAAAATGCTAATCCTGTTACGCCAAGGAAAAGTTTCTAAATGGTTTAGTGGTATTGGCCAAGAGGCAATTTCAGTAGGTGTTACAGCTGTTTTAAATACAGATGAATACATTCTGCCAATGCACCGAAATTTAGCAGTTTTTACAGGAAGAAATATTCCTCTTTACCGCCTTTTTTCACAATGGCAAGGTAAAGCTAATGGTTTTACTAAAGGTCGCGACCGGAGTTTTCACTTTGGTACACAAGAGTTTCATATTATTGGAATGATTTCGCATTTAGGGCCTCAATTTGGAGTAGCTGATGGTATTGCTCTTGCAAACAAATTGAAAAATAATAATAAGGTATGCGCTGTTTTTACAGGTGAAGGCGGCACAAGCGAAGGCGATATACACGAAGCTTTAAATGTTGCTTCGGTTTGGAAACTGCCTGTTTTATTCTGTATTGAAAATAATGGCTACGGCCTTTCAACCCCGACAAATGAGCAATACAATTGCGAAAACCTTGCCGATAGAGGTAAAGGTTATGGAATGGAAAGCCATATAATTGAAGGTAACAATATTTTAGAGGTCTACACCACCCTAAAAAATCTTGTTGAAGATATGCGTATAAATCCACGTCCAATTTTATTGGAATTTAAAACCTTTAGAATGCGCGGTCACGAAGAGGCGAGTGGTACCAAATACGTTCCAGACACTTTAATTGATGAATGGGGAATGCGTGATCCATTAACAAATTATGAAACATATTTGCTTGATGAAAACGTGATCTCAGAAGAAGACATTCAGCAGTTTAGAAGTGAATATAAAAAAGAAATTGATGATAACTTAGACATCGCATTCGCTGAACCATTGATTGAGGCCAACGAAGCTAATGAGTTAAATGATTTATATAAACCATTTCAATTACAAGTAGTTAAGCCAAGTGAAGAAGTAGAAAACATTAGATTAATTGATGCAATATCACAAGGTTTGAAACAAAGTATGGAGCGCCACGATAATTTAGTTATTATGGGGCAAGATGTTGCTGAATATGGCGGAGTCTTTAAAATAACTGAAGGATTTGTTGAAGCTTTTGGCAAAGAACGAGTTAGGAATACCCCAATTTGTGAATCTGCAATAGTTTCGGCAGCAATGGGATTATCAATCAATGGTTATAAAGCAGTTGTGGAAATGCAATTTGCAGATTTTGTAACTTCAGGATTTAATCCTATAATTAATTATTTGGCAAAAAGTCATTATCGCTGGAATGAAAAGGCGGATGTTGTAGTTAGAATGCCTTGCGGGGCTGGAGTAGGTGCAGGACCTTTTCATAGCCAAACAAACGAAGCTTGGTTTACACATACACCTGGTCTAAAAGTAGTATATCCAGCATTTCCATATGATGCAAAAGGGCTTTTAGCTAGTAGTATTGAAGATCCAAATCCGGTTTTATATTTTGAACATAAAGCACTTTACAGAAGTATTCGTCAAGATGTGCCAAAAGATTATTACACGTTACCGCTTGGGAAAGCATCTTTAGTAAAAAAAGGTGAGGATATAACTATTATTACTTATGGGGCTGGAGTACATTGGGCTTTGGATATTTTAGAAAAAGATGCTAACATTTCTGCAGATTTAATTGATTTAAGAACGTTGATGCCACTTGATACAGAAGCTATATATATCTCGGTTAAAAAGACTGGTAAAGTTTTAGTTTTACACGAAGATTCTAAATTTGGAGGCATTGGAGCGGATATTTCAGCATTAATTATGGAAAACTGTTTTGAATTTTTAGATGCGCCTGTAAAGAGAGTTACAAGTATGGAAACTCCTATTCCCTTCGCATCACAGCTTGAAAATCAGTATTTGCCTAAGCATAAACTTCTTAGCGAAATAGCAGCATTGTTATCTTATTGATAATTTTAACATATACGTTAAACTTTATTTAAAGCTTTAACTTTGAAATAATATCTTCATTACATTCGTACTATACTAACCAATAAAAACTTAATATTATGGTACGCTGGATTATTATTTTTCTCGTAATTGCACTAGTTGCAGCAATATTTGGTTTCGGAGGCATTGCTGACGGAGCAACAGATATCGCAATGATCATTTTTTGGATTTTTCTAGTTCTTCTAGTTTTATCTCTACTTTCTAGAGTGTTCAAAAGATAAAAGTCTTCTATAACAATTTAAATTAACAAACACTAAAATAAAAGAATGAAAAAAATCATGCTTTTAACTGTTATTATGGCTACCGCACTTATTTCGTGCGGTACGCCTAAAGCGGTTACACAATCAAAAAAAGTATTAAAAGGATATTGGTCTTTAGATAACATAAGTTATAGCGAAGCTGGAACTTACAATGTCAATTTATTTGGCGATGCCAATAAGGATTGTTTCGTTGGAAGTACCTGGCGATTTATCCCGAATAACAACACTGCAGTTTATACTATAAACGGCGCAAATTGTTCAACTGGAGATAGAAATTTCATTTTTACTATTGATCCTGTCGATCCAGATTCTGGATTATACGATTTTCTTATAAAACCTACAGATGATAAAGGTAAAAGTGAAAATAAAATAGGATATAGGGTCAATTTAGCCCAACTTAGTGAAACATCAATGATGTGGATACAAACCGTAAATGTAGATGGCAAACCTTTTAGAATTAATATGAACTTTTCAAAAATCAACGAATAATGAAAATTATAAAAAAAATATCCCTAATAGCTTTATCATTGTCACTAGTAATATTTCTAGGAAGTTGTGAAGCAACAAAAAATGCAAATAACAAACAGAAAGGTGCGGTAATTGGTGCTGCTGGTGGTGCAGTTCTGGGTGCCATTTTGGGTAACAATGTTGGAAAAGGCGGTAACGGCGAACTCGGTGCAGTAATTGGTGGTGTAGTTGGTGGTGGTGCCGGTATTCTTATTGGTAACAAAATGGATAAGCAAGCCCAAAAAATAGAGCAAGAAATACCTGGAGCAACTGTAGAACGTGTTGATGATGGAATTGTAGTTACTTTTGATGAAAATAGTGGTGTCTATTTTGATACTGCTAAATTTAATATCAATGCAGCTTCTCAAACAACACTTAACAAACTTACTAATGTCTTAGCTGAATATCCTGATACAAACGTATTGGTAGTTGGACACACAGATAGTGTAGGTGCAGATGATATGAATATGACTTTATCCAAAAACAGAGCGAATGCAGTAACTAATTATTTTACATCCAAAGGTTTGAGTTCTGGTAGATTTACAACTAATTGGTATGGAGAATCTTCTCCAATTGCGGATAATGCAACTGCTGAAGGCAGAGCTAAAAACAGAAGAGTAAATGTGGCAATCGTTCCAAATCAAAAAATGAAGGATGATGCTCAAAAAGAAGCTGGCCAATAATCCAACTTCAAAATATCTTTAAAGAATCCCGTTTTACATTCAAATGTTAACGGGATTTTTTATTGAAATAACTTAAATTTACTAAATGCAAAATGGGAATTTTTATAATGTTATTATTATTGGTGGCGGTTTAGCAGGCTTAACTTGCGCTAATCATCTTGCAAATAACAATCTAAGAATCCTACTTATAGAAAAAAATAAATATCCCAACCATAAAGTTTGTGGGGAATATATAAGTAATGAAGTTTTAGATTACTTAAAAACACTTAAAATCGATGTTTTCAGCGCTGGAGCCAAAAAAATAAACCATTTAAATTTGAGTACTGCTGACGGTAATTTAATCGAAACTAAATTACCAATGGGTGGTTTTGGATTAAGCAGATATGCTTTTGATAAAATGCTTTACGATGCAGTAAAAGATAAAATTGAAATAATTTTTGATACTGTTAAAGCGATTTCAAAAGAATCAACTGTAACAATATCAAATGGAAATAGTTTCAGCGCTAAAATAATTATTGGCGCTTACGGTAAAAGGTCGAATATAGATATTAATTTAAAGCGCTCCTTTACCGAGCAAAAATCCCCTTGGGTAGCCGTAAAAGCACATTACAATTATAACTTTCAAGATAATTTAGTTGCCCTTCATAATTTTGACGGAGGATACTGTGGCCTTTCAAAAATTGAAGATAATTCTGTAAATGCATGTTATTTGTCAACTTACAAATCTTTTAAAAAAAGCTCAGGAATAGAAGAATTTCAGAATATTACAATGTCTAAAAATCCTTACTTGCGTCATTTCTTTGAAAATGCCGAGCTTATTTTTGAAAAGCCATTAGCTATTGGTCAAATTTCTTTTGAGCAAAAAAATACCGTAGAAAATGGTGTTTTTATGATTGGGGACTCAGCTGGATTAATCCATCCTTTATGTGGTAATGGAATGGCTATGGCAATTCATAGCGCAAAAATTTTATCCGAATTAATTTTAGAAAAACGAAGTATAAATTCTTTAAATAATCAAAATTTGGAGTTAGAATATACCAGACTTTGGAAGAAAACATTTAGCTCTCGCTTAAAGTCCGGAAGAAAAATTCAAACAATATTATTGAATAAAAATGCTACAAAAATTGGATTAAAAACTGCGAAGATATTTCCTTCACTTGTAACTTCAATCATTAAAAAAACTCACGGAAATCAATGGATTCAGTAACTTTTTCAATAAATAAACGGTCCAGACAGCCAGAATATATGGACGAGGCAAATTTGAAAGGTGCGGAAATGCAGCAAATTTTGAAAGATCTCAGATTTGTGAATACCTTTTTAGGCGGCACAAAAATTACAGTTGAAGGCATTGAAAAATTATTGAAAAATAAAGATAAATCTATAAACTATACAATTTTAGATATTGGTTGTGGAGACGGTGAAATGTTGCGAAGATGTGCCGATTTTGCTGCAAAAAATGATTATAACTTTAACTTAATTGGTTTAGATTTTAATCCACAGATAATAGAATATGCGGCTTCTATTTCAACCAATTTTAAGAATATTAGTTTTAAATCTGTTGATGTTTTTTCGGAAGAATTCAAAACTTTAAATGTAGACATTTGTTTATGCACGCTATTTCTTCATCATTTTGAAGATGAAAAAATCGTAAAATTGGTTTCAAGGTTGTATGAAAATGTCAAAATTGGCGTAATTGTTAACGACTTGAACAGAAATCCTATTTCTTTCTTTACCTTTAAATTTATACGCCATCTAATTTTGAAAAATAAAATAGCAAGGCACGATGGGCTTGTTTCGGTTGCACGAAGTTTTAGAAAAAAAGAACTTCAATCATATGCGGCAAAAATCAAAGCAACCCATCAAACAATAAAATGGAAATGGGCTTTCCGCTATCAATGGATTTTAAAGAAAGCCTAAACCTATAATCTTTTTAATTAGAAAAATAATTTCCCATAAAGTAGAATGAGCGTAAAAATAGTAACCGTAAAAAAACAATTACCCAAATATTCAAGAGAAACAGCGGAAATACTCCCGATGGTTTCACAATGGTTAGATGGCCAAGAATCTAGATTTATTAGGAAAGTAGTCAAAATTTTTGAAGGCGCTCAGGTTGATAAACGCTATTCAATAATGGAACCTTTAGAGGTCTTTACCGAAACGAGTTTTGAAGAAAGAAATGATATTTACGTAAGAGAAGTTAAAGAATTGGGCAAAAAATGTCTTCAAAAAGCTTTAGCAGATGCTAATTGGAAACCTACAGAATTAGATTTTATAATAACTGTAAGTTGTACAGGAATAATGATTCCTTCTGTAGACGCATATTTAATTAATGATTTTAACATGCGCCAAGATATTATTAGGCTTCCCGTAACTGAAATGGGTTGTGCTGCAGGTATTTCTGGAATTATATATGCACAGAATTTTCTAAAGGCAAATCCTAATAAACGAGCTGCCGTAATAGCAATTGAAGCGCCAACGGCAACTTTTCAGCTCAATGATTTTTCGATGTCAAATATGGTTAGTGCTGCAATTTTTGGAGATGGTGCGGCCTGTGTTTTACTTTCTTCTGAAGAAAATGCTGAAGGCCCAAAAATTTTGGCTAATGAAATGTATCATTTTTATGACGCAACCCAAATGATGGGCTTTAAATTAGTAAATACAGGCTTACAAATGATTTTGGACAAAGCTGTTCCTGAAACAATCGCTTCACATTTTCCTAATATTATAAATTCATTTTTAGAAAAAAACGGAAAGAAAATTGAAGAAATTGATCATTTAATTTTTCATCCTGGCGGAAAAAAAATTGTACAGACCGTAGAGGCATTATTTGGCGAAATGGGAAAAAATATTGATGATACAAAGGAAGTTTTAAAACTTTACGGAAATATGAGCAGCGCAACAGTGCTTTACGTTTTAGAGCAAATTATGGATAAAAAACCAAAGAAAGGTGAACTTGGATTAATGCTAAGTTTTGGGCCTGGCTTTTCTGCACAACGGGTTTTACTAGAATTTTGATATTATTTCAAATTTACAGTTTTTAAAAAACTTATTAATTTAATTAGTATTCTCCTTCGTTAATACTGAAAAAAAATAAACATTGGGTATTCAAAATAAAAGAAAAAGAGTTGTAGTTACAGGATTGGGAGTGGTTGCACCAAATGGAGTTGGAACAACAGATTTTACCGATGCGTTGAGAGAAGGAAAATCTGGGATTACATTCAGTCAACAATTAAGAGATTTAAACTTTTCGTGTCAAATTGGTGGTGTCCCGATTATTTCAGAAGAAAAACGAGGAGAATATTTAACCAATTTAGAACTTCGGAACTTTAATAGCAATGGTATTTTATACGGAATAATAGCTGGTATGGATGCTGTAAAAGATGCCAATTTTAAAATCGCATTAAAAAAGGAAGAAGCACTTTGGGATACGGGTATTATTTTTGGAGTGGGCACAACCAGTGTTGAAAAGTTTCGTGAATCTATTTATACAATTGATGAGGGAAATACACGAAAATTGGGTAGTTCAACTATTTTACAAACTATGACAAGTGGTGTCAGCGCTTATTTATCTGGATTAATTGGTGCTGGTAACATAGTGACTACAAATTCTTCGGCTTGTGCAACTGGTACAGAAGCCATTTTATTAGGTTATGAGCGCATTGCTAATGGCCAAGCAAAGCAAATGCTTTGCGGCAGTTGTAGCGACGGCGGACCATATGTTTGGGCAGCTTTTGATACAATAAGGGTTATGCCGTATGCTTATAATGAAAAACCGGAACGTGGATCAAGACCGTTTAGTGAATCTGCCGCAGGTTTTGTCCCAGGAAGTGGGGCAGGAGCTTTATTTTTGGAGTCTTTGGAAAGCGCCCAAGAGCGTGGTGCTAAAATATATTGTGAAATACTTGGTGGCAACATAAATTGTGGAGGCCAGCGTGAAGAAGGAAGCATGACAGCACCAAATAATAGTGCGGTCCAAAAATGTATAAAATTAGCTATTGAAAATGCTAGAATTACTGCAAACGAAATAGATTATATAAACGGACATTTAACCGCGACTGCAAAGGACGTTGTTGAAATTGATAATTGGTGTAAAGCTTTGGATAGAAATGGTAGTGAATTTCCATTTATAAATTCTACCAAAGGAATGATAGGTCATTGTCTTGCCGCCAGCGGTAGCGTTGAAATGGTTGCCAGTATTCTTCAACTTCATAATAGTTTTATTGCACCAAATATTAATTGTGAAGATTTAAGCCCAGCAATTTTAAAACTAATTGATGAGGATAAAATAATTAGAAAAACTAAGAAAGTAAATATTAAAACAGTAGCAAAAGCCAGTTTTGGTTTTGGAGATGTAAATGCCTGTATTATCTTTCAGAAAAATTAAATAATGACAAAAGAAGAAATTTTAAACCAGCTTAAACCAATAGTCGCAATATATTTACCAGAGGATGTTTCTAAAGAAGAAATTAAGCCAGAAAGCGACTTGACGATGGAACTTAATATAAATTCAGCTCATTTGGTTGACATTGTTTTGGACGTTGAGGACCATTTTGATGTAGCATTTGCCAATGAAGATATGGAAAGCCTGCGGACAGTTAGCGATGCTGTTGAGATTATTTATGGAAAAGTGAAGAGTGTATAATTAATAAATTTCAAATTTAGTTAAGCAATTAAAAAATCCTCCGTAAAATTAATAATCGCTGTACTAGATTAAAGTATTGAATTGTAAGCTGTTAAAATATTAATAAACAACTTTTAGATTTCTCATAAATCTGTTATATTAAGGTAAAACAAGATGTTATGAAAAAGCTTACCATTATAATAACTTTACTATTTACAGCAACTATTTATGCACAAAATCCATATTTACAAAAATCTGATGTGTCGGTTAAACAGGAAGCTGAAGCAATTACGGAAAAATATAACAACCAGTTATCATTAACTACTAAGCAGTTTTTGCTTTTTCAAAGCAAGGTAGAAGAATATTTAATTAAAAGTAATGAAGTGAAGGAAAAGTTTGAAGGAAGAGATAAATTAGATAATCTTTATCTTTTACAACAACAGGAAATTGGTGATATGGGAGATATTTTAACAAGAATACAATTAGACCTATATAAAGAAATAAGACCTAAAATTCAAGCGCTAGCATCAGTAGAAAAATAAAAATATAGATTAATAAAAAAGCGACCATAACTATGGTCGCTTTTTCCTATTAAAAGTATTTTAATGTAACTATTCAATAAATTTATCATCATCAGATGTTGGTTTAATAGTTGGCTCTTCGTAATAATGTGTTTTTTCTAAACCAGCTGAATCTACTTCAAAAAAACGCATAACTTTAGATGGATTTGTAACCTGCATCATTTTTGAGCCGTTTATAGCAATTGGTTGTGTAAGTACTTCATCATTATTATTTATAATTTTCAGCCAATCATCTGTACTGAATTCTGAAGTACTACTTTCCTCCATATCCAATATTCTCTTATCTACCAAATCCCCAACCTTGCAATTGAGAGATGTGGCGATTTCTACCCATTGTGTATTTGCAACTTTCGTTTTAGAAATATCAATGGCTAATAATTTATCTTCAAGAGGGGTAAGATAGCTTAGTGTATGGGTTCCAACTCTAGTATTACTACTATAAATTAAGGTAAACTGTCGCTTATCTTTTGCAATTTGGCTCATTTCCTCTTCTGGTTTATTTTTCATTATATATTTTAATGAGATTTCATCTTATCTTTTCGCTTACGAAGTTGCGTATCTAATTCAGACACAGTTTTTGCAATTGAAGCTTCAAAAGATCCTGTAGATTCTTCTGAAAATATCGTTGGTCCAGGAATGTCTAATCTAATTTTACAATGCATACCCGTTTCAGGAGAACTTGTTTTTTCTTTTGAAAAATATACATCAGCCTTTACTATAAAGTCGAATTTTGATTCAAGCTTATTAAGCTTTTCTGTTACCATAGCCTCTAATCTAGGGCTTGCCGTTACTTCGTGATATTCAAAATTTATATTCATTGGTTATATTTTTAATGTTAAAATTAAAGATACAATGCCCACCTTTATATAGCAACATTTTTAATATGAATTTGGGAATATCATTATTCCTGTTCAATTGTTTTATCAATAATATATATAGAAGCTAAAATGCCTCCAGCCAATGCAAAAACAATTATGGATAAGGAAAGCCATTCAGGAAAATCTACGTGGTGGGAAAGTATCATTTTTATTCCTACAAATGCAAGTATAATTACCAAGCTGTAATTAATATACCTGAATTTCTGCAACATTCTTGAAACTAGAAAATACATACTACGTAACCCTAAAATTGCCAATATATTTGATGTAAATACAATAAAAGGATCTGCTGTAATAGCAAGAATTGCGGGAATACTATCTAAAGCAAAGAAGATATCGGTAAATTCAATAACTATTAAAGCTAAAAAAAGAGGTGTAGCAGCTTTTACGCCCATTCTTCTTATAAAAAAATTGCCACTCTCCATTCTCTCGGTTATAGGCATTATTTTTTTCAACATTTTATAACCAATAGATTTTTTTGGATTAAAGTCTTCTTGAGAAGATGTAAGCATCTTATAAGCAGTATAAAGAAGAAAAGCACCGAATACATAAACAATCCAATCAAATTTTGAAATTAAGGCAACACCAAAAACAATCATTAGCGCCCTAAACACTACTGCTCCAAGTATACCCCAAAATAATACTCTATGTTGATACTTTTGAGGAATTTTAAAACTTGAAAAAATAACTGCAATTACAAATATGTTATCGATACTTAAGGAAAGTTCAATTAAATATCCAGTTATATATTTTAAAGTGGCAAGTTTAGGCGTTAAACCTGTTGGATTTGCAATAATCTCTGCAGAAAATAACCAATAGATTACACCTGAAAATAATAAAGCAATCGAAACCCAAACAGCGGTCCAAATTCCAGCCTCTTTACTCTTTATTTCGTGGGCATTTTTGTTGAAAACACCTAAGTCCAAAGCTAAAAAAATTACCACAACTGCAATAAAAATAATCCAAACAATCATAAAACTAAAGATGTATTATATTATTAAATAAAGTTTAAAAGTACCAATATTTTGTCGTGATTAAGCAGCTTGTTTTAAATTAATAAAACAAATAAATATTTTATAATTTTCATTTTCAAAACATACTTACGTTCAACGATTTTGTACTAAATGCGTTAAATCTTCATTAAAAATTTTATTGCAAGTTAAGAACTGAATATATTTAAAATAAAACTTAAAAAAAATTATGAAAGAAAATAGTACAGCCAAACCGGCATCGAACAAATATCCGATAATCGAATTGATTAAAAATAGATGGAGCCCAAGAGTTTTTTCAGATAAAGAAATTTCTGAAGAAACGCTTCATTCACTTTTGGAAGCAGGCCGATGGGCACCAAGTAGTAATAATCTTCAACCTTGGAAGATTATCTATGGTTTTAAAGGTAGTGACACATACGATCGTATTTATAATTGTTTGGCAGATTTCAATAAATTATGGGCTAATAACTCCCAAGTATTAATTGCTGGAATATTCAAAAAAACCATGGAAGATGATGAAAAAGAAAATTTTCATGCCTTACATGA
>JBBSOK010000050.1:0-20713 GCA_038259825.1 Flavobacteriales bacterium | reverse complement strand
GCGACCATACTCTAAAAAGAAATAATCCCTATCATTCCTTAAAAATCTCAGGTAATCTTACTTAGTTTAGTTTTCTCTGTAAGTACCCAACCGTTTCCAGTTGAATACATACGCTGTCAATTTCAATATCTCAATGAACTTATTTGTCTTTGTGTCGCAATCCGAACTCGTGTTTTATAGTCACTCATTCTTTTAGCGGGTGCAAATGTAAGACTCTTTTTTTAATCTGCAATACTTTTTAAAAAATATTTTCAAAAAAATTTAAGAGCTTTTATTTTGCTGCTTAGAACAGTATTATTTGTTCTTTTTAGCGGGTGCAAAGATAGATTCCTTTTTCAATTGCGCAAACATATTTTACACTTATTTTAAATAAAAATTGATGCTTTTTTGCAAGACGCTGAAAAGAATGCAGTTAGCTTGAAATAAAAATTTATATAATTTATACCTTCATATAATACCACCATAATCGCCTTTAATCGAATACTTCAAAAATACCATAGGAATAGACGACTAGAAGTGTTTTCAAAATTAAAAGGAAACATTAATATATATAATTCAATAGTCAGTCTTCAAAAGCTATAACCTAAATACAACATCAATAAAATAAAATAAAACTAAAGTTAAACTGCGTTAGGGATTAAGCCATTGCTGGAACTCTTCCAATTGCTTACTTTGGGTGAACTATTGGAAAGCGACTAAAGACAGCACGGTTTTCGACAATGCAATTAATTGCAATGAGGGAAAATGCCTAAATAATTTCGAACGGTTCACTTATAATAATGGCTCGCGTATTTGAGTTGCAAACATTATTGCGAAACGACTAAACACATTGTATCTTTGCACCCTAAAATTTTTATTATATATGATAGCGATTACCTTACCAGATGGAAGTGTAAAGAATTTTGAAAGTGGCACTACAGTAATGGATGTTGCCAAAAGCATTAGTGAAGGTTTAGCACGAAATGTAATTTCTGCTTCTTTTAATGATGCTGTGGTTGAAACCTCTACCCCACTTACAAATGACGGAAGTTTGGTTTTATACACTTGGAATGATGATGCTGGAAAGAAAGCTTTTTGGCATAGCTCTGCCCACATTTTGGCGCAGGCATTGGAAGTCTTGTATCCAGGTATAAAACTTACAATAGGGCCAGCTATTGATAATGGTTTCTATTATGATGTAGATTTTGGCGATAAAACAATTGTTGAAAAGGACTTGAAAGAGGTTGAAGACAAAATGATAGAGATTGCTCGAGGAAAACACGAATTTTCTCTAAGACAGTCATCAAAATCCGATGCTTTGGATTATTATAAAAAACAGCATAACGAGTATAAAATTGAGTTGATCGAAAATCTTGAAGACGGTACAATTACATTCTGTGATCACGATACTTTTACAGATTTATGCCGCGGAGGCCACATACCAAATACAGGTATTGTAAAGGCAGTAAAACTAATGAGCATTGCAGGTGCATATTGGCGAGGCGACGAGAAAAACAAACAACTTACCCGGATTTACGGCGTAAGCTTTCCAAAGCAAAAAGATCTTACTGAATATTTAGAGCTTCTTGAGGAAGCAAAAAAAAGAGACCATAGAAAATTAGGAAAAGAGCTTGAGCTATTCACATTTTCTGAAAAAGTTGGACAAGGACTACCATTATGGCTTCCAAAAGGCGCAGCATTGCGCGAGCGTCTTGAAAACTTTTTGAAGAAAGCACAGAAAAAAGCCGGTTATGAAATGGTTATTACACCACATATCGGGCAGAAGGAACTTTATGTTACTTCAGGACACTTTGCAAAATATGGGGCTGACAGTTTTCAACCTATAAAAACGCCTAAGGAAGGCGAAGAGTTTATGCTTAAACCCATGAACTGTCCGCACCATTGTGAAATTTATAATAGCAAACCGTGGTCATACAAAGATTTGCCAAAACGATTTGCAGAATTTGGAACTGTATACAGATATGAACAAAGTGGTGAGCTACACGGCTTAACACGCGTTAGAGGTTTTACCCAAGATGATGCACATATATTTTGTACTCCAGACCAGTTGGATCAAGAGTTCAAAAACGTTATAGACCTTGTACTCTATGTATTCGGATCATTAGGTTTTGAAAATTTTTACACCCAAGTATCTGTCAGAGATAAAAATAAACCAGAAAAATATATAGGTAGTCTAGAAAATTGGGATAAAGCTGAAAAAGCAATTATAAATGCTGCTGAAGATAAAGGTCTAAATTATGATATTGTTGAAGGCGAAGCTGCATTTTACGGTCCAAAATTGGATTTTATGGTAAAAGATGCGCTAGGCCGTAGCTGGCAGTTGGGGACTATTCAAGTAGATTATAATCTTCCTGAAAGATTTGAATTACAGTACAAAGGCAGTGATAATGAGATGCATAGACCCGTAATGATACACCGCGCACCTTTTGGAAGCATGGAAAGGTTTATTGCAATATTACTAGAACATACAGGCGGAAACTTCCCCCTTTGGTTGATGCCGGAACAAGTAAGCATATTATGTTTGAGCGAAAAATATGAAAATTATGCACAAAAAGTTTTAGATGTGCTTGAAATTCACGAAATTCGCGCCCTTGTTGATGATAGAAGTGAAACAATTGGTAAGAAAATTAGGGAGGCAGAAATGAATAAAATCCCATATATGCTGATTGTTGGGGAGCAAGAAGAGAATGATGGTACGGTTTCTGTACGTAAACACACAGAAGGTGATATTGGCGTTTTATCAATTGAAGCCTTTGCAAATCTCGTTAACAAAGAAATTAAAGACAATACATTAGAATTTAAAGTTTAATTAAAATTATATAGCCATAGCAATACGTAGAAAAAGAAGTAGAGGTCCGGCAAGGATCATTAAAGAAGACCAACACCGCATAAACGCGAAGATAAGGGCCGAGGAGGTACGTCTAGTTGGTGATAATGTTGAAGTAGGCGTTTACGCTCTTAGAGCAGCTCGCGATTTAGCGGCTGAACAAGAACTAGACCTTGTAGAAATATCACCAAATGCAAATCCACCTGTTTGTAAAATCATAGACTATAAAAAATTTGTTTACGAGCAAAAGAAGCGTGAAAAGGTTTTAAAAGCCAAAGCTTCAAAGGTTACCATTAAAGAAATTAGATTCGGGCCAAACACGGACGATCATGATTACGATTTTAAGAAAAAGCACGGTGAAAAATTTTTACAAGACGGCGCAAAATTAAAAGCGTATGTATTCTTTAAAGGGCGTTCAATCATTTATAAGGATCAAGGTGAAATCTTATTGCTTCGTTTAGCAAGAGATCTTGAAGAGTTTGGAAAAGTTGAACAAATGCCGAAGTTAGAAGGTAAGCGTATGATTATGTTTATTGCACCTAAGAAAAAATAAAGAACATTTCAATTTCATCCGATATTGATTTTTATAGAATTAAAATAGTTTTCAAATTTAATTCGATTTGAAATTAAAAATAAAGCGAAGTAAATAATTAAAATTAAAAAAATGCCAAAACAAAAAACAAAATCTAGTGCTAAGAAGCGTTTTAAGCTTACCGGTACTGGAAAAATAAAGAGAAAGCACGCTTTCAAAAGTCATATTTTGACAAAGAAAAGCAAGAAGCGCAAGTTAGCTTTAACCCACGATGCACTTGTGGATAAAGCAGACATGAGCAATGTTAAGCAAATGCTACGTTTAATGTAGTATTGCCTAACCGGTTAAAACAAATTATTTAAACCCTGGAGCTAGGCTTTAAAGTATTCAAATTAATGAATCGCCTGCAACAAAAAACTAAAAATTATGCCAAGATCAGTAAATTCAGTTGCTAAAAGAGCCCGAAGAAAAAAGGTGATGAAGCAAGCCAAAGGATTCTTTGGAAGACGTAAAAACGTATGGACAGTTGCAAAAAATGCTGTTGATAAAGCAATGCTTTATTCTTACAGAGACCGTCGTGCAAAAAAGAGAACATTTAGAGCTTTGTGGATTACCCGTATCAATGCGGGCGCAAGACAACATGGTATGTCCTACTCTCAGTTTATGGGCGCGCTTAAAGGAAAAGAAATTGGGCTAAACCGTAAAGTTTTAGCAGATTTAGCAATGAATCACCCAGATGCTTTTTCCGCGATCGTGAACCAAGTAAAGTAAGACAATAACCTATTTATTTCGCCTAGAACGCCTTCAATTTAAGTTGAAGGCGTTTTTTTATACTATAACTATACTTTCTTATAGGTATATTCGTATAAATAAATCTTTTGAATAAATTTCTCATCATATTCTCATTCCTGTTAATGGTAACATCCAATGGATACTGCCAAAAAAAGAAGATTGATAAATTTCAAAAGATTTTTAAGACAGATAAAGGGAGCTCAGTCTATCTACCATTGGGTAAAATATCCTTTGCCGACAGTGTAGTTAGCAACAAAATTGGCTATCCCCGACCCTACAAAAAATTTACTGATAGCCAACAGGCTTTAAATGAACCCGATTATAAAAAATATGAAGACGCACAATTCCTTTCCTTAGGTTGCGGAGGCTACCTAACTGTTGTGTTTACCAATAATGGTTTTATGAATTTGAAGGGAGATGATCTATTTATTTTTGAAGTTGGACCCAGCAAAGAAACTGCAACTATTGAAGTTAGTAAGGATGGCGTAAATTGGCTATATGCCGGTAAAATTGTTGGCGGAAAATCTTCAATAGACCTCAGCGATGAGAACATAGATACAGAAACAGTTTTTTATTATGTTAGGGTTACAGATCTTAAAAGTCTTTGTAATAGCAAAAGTGCAGGCGCAGATATAGACGCCATAGCAGCTATAAACTGTGTAATTAAACTAACTATTAATGCCGATGTACTTTTTGATTCGGCGAAATACGAGGTAAAAGAATCCGCAGAAAAAACTTTAAAAGATCTATCTACACAAATAACACAAATTGATCAAGCAACATTGTTAATTGAAGGTTTCACGGACAACGATGGTGAAGAAGAAATGAATCTTGGACTTTCAAAAAATAGATGTAATTCGGTTTTAGAAAAGTTAGAAGAACTTCTAAAAGATAAAGGTAAATACGATTTTGAAATTAATGCATATGGCGAAACTAAACCAAGAGTGCCGAATGATACAGAAGAAAATAAACAGCTAAATAGAAGAGTTGAAATTACTGTCTTGCCACCAAAGAGTTATTTTGAGGGAATGAAGTAATCCATTTTTAAATTCCAAATTGTCATTTTATTTATTCAATTCAAATTTATTTTAAGTCTTCTGCTTCTTCTTTTTTGCCGCAGGAAACAGAACATTATTCAAAATTAACCGATACCCAGGTGAATTTGGATGTAATGCGAGTTCGGTTTTTGGATCACCTACTTGATGGCGGTAATCCTCTGGATCGTGGCCGCCATAAAATGTGAAGAAACCTTTGCCTTTTATTCCATGAATGTATCTTGCTTCACCGTTAGATTTATTTTCACCCATTATCAAAACATTGGCTTTTATCTGTTCCGAATCAAAAGATGTGGTTTGCCCCATAAAACCTTTAACTAAAGATGTATGATTTTGAACTAACATACATGGGATTGGATCCCATTTTGCCGAATAATCCATCAATGAAAAGTAATCTATTTCTTGATTTATGTTGCGCCTTTCAGTCATATCGATTGATGAAAATTCGTAAACCATCGGGCTTCTTTCCAAAATATAATCTTTAAAAGCGAAGGTTTTATTATAATCAATTTTACTTTGATAATTTGCATCACTGGGATCGCCGTCAAACATTGCTTCACAAATATCTACTCCTTCAGCCGATAAAGCAATATCAAAACTGTCCGTTGCGCTACACATAGCAAACATAAAGCCACCGCCAATTACGTAGTCCCGGATTTTTAAAGCAACATCTCGTTTTTCTTCAGAAACTTTACTGTAACCCAATTTAGTCGCGAGCTCTTCTGCTTTTTGCTTTTCTTCAATATACCAAGGTGCAGCACGATAAGCTCTATAAAATTTACCATATTGTCCCGTAAAATCCTCGTGATGCAAGTGTAACCAATCGTACAAAATAAGCTGATCGCTTAACACTTCTTCATCATAGATAACTGTATAAGGTATTTCAGCATAGGTTAAAACCATTGTTACAGCATCATCCCACGGCACATTGCTTTTTGGTGAATACACTGCAATTTTAGGTGCTTTTTCTAAAACGACAGCTTCCATATTTTGGGATGGGCTGCTAATATCGGTAAGGATTTGTTCTGTTTTACTGTCGCTTAAAAGTTCAAAAGAAACGCCGCGTATTTGACATTCTTTTTTAATTTCTTCAGAATCGGGCAACAAAAAAGATCCGCCTCGATAATTGAGCAACCATTTTACTTTTTGGTTTTTATCTAAAAGCCAATACGTAATACCATAAGCTTTAAGATGTTGTTTTTGTCCTTCAGAATCCATTGGAATTAGGATGTAAGAAGCAGATGCTTTTATTGAAAAAAGGAGAAGAAATATAATTACAAGGTATTTAGGCATAATTAATTTTTGAAAGAAGTAATGAGATTCACGCCTTCGCGAGAATAAAGATACTTACAAAATTTACGCCAAGAGCTCTGAAATTTATTAAAAATTGAAATGAATGTTTTCTGTAAACTTTACAATAAATTGAAAATATTACTAAAAAGGAACATCACTTTCATCGTCAATTGAAAAATCATCGTTCATTGAGCTACCAAATGCTTCATTAGCTGATGGGAGGTTTTTAGTTTTAAAAGTATCATCATTTGCAGCATCATTCATTTTAGAATGAATTTCATATGGCATATCAAATGTTTCCAAATTATCAAACTTACCAAGATTACCAATAAATTTAAGCCTAATTTCATCCAGACCACCGTTACGGTGCTTTGCTATGATCAATTCAGCCTGTCCTTCAGTTGGACTATGTTCTTCATCATCCCATTCGTCAATTTTATAATATTCTGGTCTATAGATAAAAGAAACAATATCAGCATCTTGCTCGATTGCCCCAGATTCACGTAAATCTGAAAGCAAAGGTCTTTTTGTTCCGCCACGTGTTTCAACCGCACGTGATAATTGTGATAAAGCGATTACTGGAATTCCCAATTCCTTTGCCAATGCTTTTAGATTTCTGGAAATTGTAGAAATTTCCTGTTCACGGTTTCCGCCACCTTTGTTGCTTCCTCCGGCTGTCATAAGTTGCAAATAATCTACAATTATAAGCTTAATACCGTGCTGTGAAGATAAACGTCTTGCTTTTGCACGTAAATCGAAGATTGAGAGCGATGGGGTATCATCAATAAATAAAGGTGCAGATTCTAGACCTTTTACTTTTACATTTAATTGTTCCCATTCGTGTTTTTCGAGATTTCCAGTTCTTAGTTTTTCTGAATTTAATCCAGTTTCCGAAGAAATTAAACGTGTTATTAATTGTACCGAAGACATTTCCAGTGAAAAGAAAGCCACGGGAATATTATGTTCTACTGAAATATTACGCGCCATACTCAAGGTAAGCGCTGTTTTACCCATACCAGGACGTGCCGCAATAATAATTAAATCTGAAGGTTGCCAACCAGATGTAAGCTTGTCGAGCTTTGTAAATCCAGATGGAATTCCAGAAAGTCCTTCTTTATTCGCTATTTCTTCGATCCGCTTTTTTGCTTGTATAACCAAATTTTGAGCAGTTTCCGAAGATCGTTTAATATTACCTTGGGTTATCTCATACAATTTACTTTCCGCAGTGTCCAATAAATCAAAAACATCGGTAGATTCGTCATAAGATTCTTCAATAATTTCGTTTGAAATTTTGATTAAACTACGCTGAATAAATTTTTGAAGAATTATCCTAGCGTGAAATTCAATATGTGCAGAGGAAGATACTTTTTGTGTTAATTGAATGAGGTAAAAATCGCCTCCTGCGAGATCCAATTTTCCGTTTTTCTTTAATTGCGAAGAAACGGTTAATAAGTCCACCGGCTGGCTATCTTCAAACAGCATATGGATAGCTTCAAATATGTGCTGATGAGCTTGTTTATAGAACACTTCATCGTGAAGAATATCTATAACCTCATCCACACCTTTCTTGTCAATCATCATTGCACCAAGTACAACTTCCTCTAAATCAATTGCTTGCGGGGGTAATTTTCCCTTTTCGAGCGAGATTACCTGCGCAGAACGAGTTGCGGAATATGGTTTTGGCATTAATTTTTCCATTAAGCGAATGTAAACTAAAAGTTAAGAGAATCTAAATTTACTTTGGTGCGGATGTTAACCGTTCATCAACAATTGAACTGTTAATAAGTCGAATTTATTGTTAATAACCCATAAGAAAATCCGAAAAGTTTTTTCGGATTTTTCTAAACCTAGGTTATCAAGTAGATTAGCCTTTAAACTCTCCCATTTCGGAATATTTTTTCATCCTTTTTTCAACAAGTTGGGTTGGGGATAAGTTTTTAAGCCTATTATATTCTTTAATTATTGCTTCTTTTACAGCTTCAAATGTTGCTGGTCTATTTCCATGAGCGCCACCAACTGGTTCTTTTACAATTGTATCAATTACCTTTAACTCTTTGGCGTCTGCAGCAGTCAGTTTTAAGGCAACAGCTGCTTGTTCTTTGTAATCCCAACTTCTCCATAATATGGAAGAACAGTTTTCTGGAGAAATAACGGAATACCAAGTATTTTCAAGCATTAAAACTACATCTCCTACTCCAATACCCAAAGCGCCACCACTTGCGCCCTCACCTATTACAATAACAATAATAGGTACTTTAAGGCGTGTCATTTCTAAAATATTACGTGCAATTGCCTCGCCTTGTCCGCGTTCTTCAGCTTCTAATCCTGGAAATGCGCCTGGTGTATCAATTAACGTAACAACAGGAATTCCAAATTTTTCAGCAGATTTCATAAGCCTTAATGCCTTTCTGTAACCTTCTGGATTTGCCATTCCGAAATTGCGATACTGACGCGTTTTTGTATTATATCCTTTTTGTTGACCAATAAACATATAACTCTGGTCACCAATTTTTCCTAAACCACCAACCATTGCTTTGTCATCCTTAAAGTTTCTGTCGCCGTGTAGCTCCAAAAAAGAATTACCGCAAATAGCATTTATATAGTCCATTGTATACGGTCTATCTGGGTGCCTTGACAATTGCACACGCTGCCAAGGAGTTAGGTTTTTATAAATATTTTTCTTGGTTTCATTTAATTTTTTTTCAATTTGAGCACAGGTTTTTGTTACATCTACATCACTCTCGGCTCCAATTGCGCAAGCTTTGTCAAACTGCTCTTGCAGCTCTTTAATAGGCATTTCAAAATCTAAATATTCCATAATATTGGGGTTAATCGCGTATTATATGATTGCAAGACAAATATAAAATTTTGTAATTAGGTATTCGGTAAAGTTCGCTTTTTTCTTTCAAGCGTATTCTTTATAATGCCGTTTGCAATCACGGTAATTATAATAATTATTGCGCCGTAATAAAATTGTGGACTCATATATTCAGAATCTCCAAGTATAAATAAAGCTAGTACTATTCCATATACTGGTTCCATATTAGTGGTTAGCATTACCGTGTAAGGGCTAATCCATTTCATTACGTGCACTGAAGCAAGAAATGCGTAAGCGGTACATACAGATGCTAATATTAAAATGAAAATTAAATCATTTAAACTTAAGGTAAAAAATTCTGCCGTAAACATACCATTAAATGCTAAATAGGCGGTAATACAAAGCATCCCGAAACCTAATTCATAAAATGTAATTACCGATGCCTTATAAGAAATGGCAAACTTTCCATTTATCACAGAAAATAATGCGCCTAAAAACGCAGAAGCTAGCGCTAAAAGCATTCCTTCAATATTGTCCGCTTCTGCTCTAAAAATTATGTAAAGACCTATTATTGCTAAAAGCCCAAAAAATACTTCGTACCAAATAACTCTTCTTTTAAAGAAAATAGGTTCTAGTAATGAACCGAAAAATGCTCCCGTACTCATTATGGATAAGGTTATTGAAACATTTGAAACTTTTATGGCAGAGAAAAAAGCTATCCAATGCAAGGCAATTAATAATCCGGCAAAACAAAAGGCTATTATAGTTTTTCTCGGAAATTTTAAAGCTACCTTTTTGTATTTAATGAATAAAAAAATAAAAAATGTAGCTAAAATCATCCTGTACCAAACCAATGGTATTGCATCCAAAGAAATTAGGGCCCCTAGAATTGCCGTAAAACCCCAAATAAAAACTATTAAATGAAGGTGTAAATAATTGAGTAATTTATCGTTTCGCATTTCGTAAAAGGTAGATTGCTAAAATTCCAAAAACGATGTTTGGAAACCAAGTTGCTAAAAAAGGAGAAAAGGTACTTTGTTCGGCGATGGTGCCAAAAATTTTATCAAAAAACACGAAAACCATTCCAATACCAATACCAATCGCAAGATTTACACCCATACCGCCACGGCGTTTTACGGACGAAACTGCGACCGCAATTATTGTTAAAATATATGCTGAAACTGGCAAACTATAACGACGGTATCTAACCACTTCGTACTTATTTATATAAGAAGAACCTCTAGCTTTTTCGCGAGCTATAAACGTATTCAACTCAGTAAAGTTTAGTGTTTCTGCAATATATTCAACTGGGGTTAGATCTTCAATATCAAACGAAAAAACTGTATCTAAGCTGGGTGCAGATTGTAAAATATCATCATTTTCCCCAATTATTCTTTTTGTGTAATTGGACAGTGTATAAGTGGTATCTGCAGGATTAAATTTTATTCGGTTCGCTGCAATTTTATATTTCATTTCTTGATTTTCAAAATGCTCTAATGTGAAATTTGAGCCTGAATTATCCGCAACGTTAAAATAGCTTACGTAAACAAAGTCGTTTTCGTTTATTTGAGTGTACACATTATTCTGGTCTCTGTCCTGCCTGCCGTGTTTAAAATATTTCCAAGTATATTCATTAAAACCTTTACTTGCCTGAGGGGCTAAATACATTCCTAAAAACAAAGCGCCAATACAAACAATAGTTGCTCCTATAAAGTAAGGTCTTAAAAATCTATAGTATGAAACGCCACTACTTAAAAATGCGACAACTTCAGTATTATTTGCAAGTTTTGAGGTAAACCAAATTACCGACAGAAACAAAAACAATGGGAATAATAAATTTGCAAAGTAGATTGTAAAATTCAAGTAAAACATCAAAGTTTCAGAAATTGGAACCTCATTTTCTAGAATTTTATCAATTTTTTCAGCAAGATTTACAGTTATTCCAATAGGTATAAATAGCAGAAGCAGTAGGATGAATGTCCCTAAATATTTCTTCAGAATATATCTATCGAGAATACTGAACATATTTTATAATCTATTATCTAATTTTTTAACCATACCATCTTTCCACGTAGAAAAAGTTCCGGCAATTATTTGTTTCCGAGCTTCGCGAACCAACCAAAGATAGAAACCTAGATTGTGTATAGTTGCAATTTGCCTACCCAACATTTCGTTTACTGTGAATAAATGACGTAAATATGCTTTGCTATAAGCCGTATCTACCCACGTAATTTCCATTTTATCAATTGCTGAAAAATCTGCTTCCCACTTTTTATTTTTAATATTGATTGTTCCCTCAGATGTAAAGAGCATACCGTTTCTGCCATTTCTAGTTGGCATCACGCAATCAAACATATCAATTCCCAAGGCAATATTTTCCAACAAGTTTGTAGGTGTACCAACGCCCATCAAATAACGAGGTTTATCTTTAGGTAGTATTGCAGTTACAACTTCCGTCATTGCATACATTTCTTCAGCTGGCTCTCCAACTGAAAGTCCACCAATTGCATTTCCTTCTGCCCCTACCGATGCTATATATTCTGCCGATTGTTTACGTAAATCTGTATATGTGCTTCCTTGGACAATCGGGAAAAAGGTTTGCCCAAAATTATATTTAAAAGGCAATTTTTCTAAATGATTTATACACCTATCCAGCCATCGATGCGTCATATGCATAGACCTTTTTGCATAATTATATTCGCACGGATATGGTGTACATTCGTCAAAGGCCATTATAATATCTGCGCCAATTGTACGTTGGGTTTCCATTACATTTTCAGGTGTAAAAAAGTGAAAACTACCATCTATATGACTTTTAAACTTTACGCCTTTTTCATTAATTTTTCTATTTGCTGAAAGAGAATAAACCTGATAACCACCACTATCCGTAAGGATATTACGGTCCCAATTCATAAATTTATGAAGTCCGCCAGCTTTTTCGAGAATTTCTAAACCAGGTCTTAAATATAAATGATAGGTATTCCCTAAAATGATGTCTGGATTAATCTCATCCGCAAGTTCTCGTTGGTGCACACCTTTAACTGTACCTACTGTACCAACGGGCATAAAAATGGGAGTTTCAATTGGCCCGTGGTCCAACATTATTGTCCCTGCTCTTGCTTGAGATTTGGTATCTGTTGCTTCTAATTTAAAATCCATTGGGTTATTTTATTCTCGGCGCAAAGATAAATTAGTTTTACAACTATGGGCGGTAAATTATTATTTAGAAAATTACTTTTATAATGTGTCCAAATAACATCCATTCATTTACGTTTTTACCGTTTGATATCGGATAGCTTTTTGGTGTAGAAAGTAAGTGTAGCGGCTTCGTTCAGTTTTAAATTATATATTAATTCAACTTGCTTGCCTTTACCGTTTGTAAATTTCACTTTGGTGGTATTTGGGGGTTCGGTACCCTCAGAAAGGGCTTTAATTGTAATAACCGTTCTATCCCCAGAAAGATAAAACTCCTTATCAATTGGCTTCTTTTTAGGACTAATTGTACTAACTTTTTCTCCATTTTCACGTATTTCAATGATATCACCATCCACAGTCCCGGCATCCCAAATTTGAGCTTTTAGATACGTGCCTTCCCAAAAAACATTTATATTCTCATTTGCAGTAATTCCACGTTGCTCAGAAAATTTCATGCTTTCAATCTGATTTAGCGCATCATCCTTTTTATCATTGTGTTTTATAACTTTTGAGACTTTTTTAAGGAGTTTTTCTTTTTCCTTTTCAGCATTTGCAATTCTGCTGCCGTAGATGCTGCCGTTTAAACATTTTGTTAGATCATCGTAAAAACCTTTAAAAGTACCATTTAGTCTATCTTTTTTAATTTCACCAGTAAAATATATGTAGCAGAAATCCAGTTCGGTTATTGGAGATTTTGTGTAAAGAATACTCAACTCTCTAAATGTAATTTTATCGGTCTTTTTATCATAACTTCCCAATATGGATGATTTACTTTCGTGTGGACCATTGTAATCTGTAATTGTATACCCTTCAATCTTAGTGCCTGTAATATCAAAATTCATTTTAAAATTGATATATGTTTTATTTTCCAATTCAATTAGGCCAATAAATTCTTCAGATTGTGAGTAAGCATCAGCAAAAAAAAATGTGAAGCAAATTAAAATTATATTCAAAAAAGTTATTCTTTTCATCAAAAAAAATTAAATTCGTGTAAACTAACTTAAAATTAAAAATATGGAATCAAAATTATCTATTTTCTTTTTATTTATGTGTCTTATTTCTGCAGATTTCGCTTTTGCTTCCTTTCCAGTTGCTAGGACAGCAGATAATATCGTTACGGCAGAATTATCTGTAGATGTTGAAGAAACAGAATCAGAACTTTTTTCACCAGCTGCAGCAGGTTATGATAAAACTACTGCCTTGCTATTATGGTTTTTCTTATGGCCGTTTGCTGCACATAGATGGTACGCAGGTAAGCCAATTGGCTGGAATATTCTTTTCATTTTAACCTTCGGAGGTCTTGGAATATGGGCAATAGTAGATTTAGTGAACATTATTACAGACAAATTTTAATACTATCAAAGAATTTATTTTAGTTAAAACCCATCAATAAAAAATTGATGGGTTTTTCATTTTAATAATTCAAATTTGTTAGCTTATGTTAACAAAACCTTCAAATCGTTAATAACTGAAATGCCTTCAGTTTTGAACACCTTTGAAGAAAGCCTACTTTTGAATTTCCAAAAAAAACAATCCTTTTATGTCCAATATTAAAGAATTAGAAGATTTAACAACACAAGTCCGCAGGGATATTTTGCGCCAAGTTCATAAAGTAAACAGCGGCCATCCAGGAGGATCTTTAGGCTGTGCAGAATTTTTTGTTGCACTGTTTCAAGAAATCATGGATCGAAAAGATACATTCTCGATGGATGGAAAGGATGAAGATCTTTTCTTTTTATCGAATGGTCATATTTCACCTGTTTTTTACAGTGTTTTGGCTCGCTCAGGTTATTTTCCTGTTGAGGAACTCAGCACTTTTAGACATATAAATTCACGATTACAAGGCCACCCAACCACGCACGAAGGTTTACCAGGAATTCGTGTTGCTTCGGGTTCATTGGGTCAAGGAATTTCAGTTGCAATTGGCGCTGCGCAGACTAAGAAATTGAATAAAGACAAGCACACAATTTTTACACTTTGTGGTGATGGAGAATTACAAGAAGGTCAAAATTGGGAAGCAATTATGTACGCAGCCGGAAATAATATTGATAATCTTATAGTAACCATAGACCGCAATGGTCAGCAAATTGATGGTTCTACACAAAACGTTTTACCATTAGGAAATTTGAGGGCAAAATTTGAAGCTTTTGGCTGGGATGTTCTTGAAATTGAAAAAGGAAACAATTTACAAGAAATTATTAATGGTCTCAATAATGCAAAATCCAAACTAGGAAAAGGAAAACCGGTTTGTATTTTATTAGATACCATAATGGGAAACGGCGTAGATTTTATGATGCACACTCACGATTGGCACGGTAAAGCACCAAATGACGCACAATTGGAAACTGCCTTAAAACAAAACCCAATAACGTTAGAGGATTATTAATTCCATAATATTTAGAAAAATAATTTAATTTAAATACCCGCCAAAACGGGCACGAGAATGAAAAAATATATAGACACAGGAAAAAAAGATACACGTTCGGGCTTTGGTGATGGACTAGCAGAGTTGGGAAAAACCAATGAAAATGTAGTGGCACTTTGTGCTGATCTTACAGGCTCTTTGAAAATGGATGAGTTTAAAGCTAACCATCCAGAGCGTTTTTTTCAAATAGGAATTGCAGAAGCAAATATGATGGGTATTGCGGCAGGTATGACTATTGGTGGAAAGATTCCTTTTACTGGCACTTTTGCTAATTTTTCAACAGGAAGGGTATATGATCAAATAAGACAATCTATTGCATATAGTGATAAAAATGTAAAAATTTGTGCCTCTCACGCCGGTTTAACTTTGGGTGAAGATGGAGCAACACATCAAATTCTAGAAGACTTAGGTCTTATGAAAATGCTTCCTGGAATGACCGTAATTAATACCTGTGATTACAATCAAACAAAAGCGGCAACAATTGCAATTGCCGAACATCACGGGCCTGTCTATCTTCGCTTTGGAAGACCAAAAGTTGCCAATTTTACAGATGAAAATCAGAATTTTCAAATTGGTAAAGCGGTGAAATTACAAGAAGGTAATGATGTCACTATTATCGCAACTGGTCACTTAGTTTGGGAAGCGTTGCAAGCTGCAGAAACACTAAATAAAAAGGGAATTTCGGCTGAAGTAATTAATATACATACCATTAAACCATTAGACGATAAAGCGATTATTGAAAGCGCTAAAAAAACAGGATGCGTTGTAACTGCTGAAGAACATAACTTTTTGGGAGGTTTAGGCGAAAGTGTTTCGAGAGTTTTAGCTGAAAATTATCCAACACCGCAAGAATTTATTGCAACACAAGATACTTTTGGAGAGTCTGGAACACCTGAAGATCTTATGGAAAAATACGGCCTTAATGCTAATGCAATTGTAAACGCGGCAAATAAGGTTATAGCTAGAAAGAAGTAGAATTAATTTCGATTTTAATCCTAATAAAAAACCTCGATCAAAACTTTTGATCGAGGTTTTTTACTTGCTACTTTTTTTATTCTAACTATCACCATCTAAATAATCTGGAATACCATCATTATCAACATCCGGATAGGTTATTGTTCCATTAATATTTATAATTATTTCGTCACGGGTTAACCTTCCATCTCCATCATCATCAGTATCGATGTAATTTGGAGCTCCGTCACCATCTGTATCGTCATTTTCTTCAAATCCATCTTCATTTACATCCTCTATAACACTAGGTACGCCATCAGAATCGTGATCAAACTTTATTGTTGATAACGAATTAAAGGTCAAAATTAATTGACTGTATGAAGGAATTCCTGCTAATGCTTGTTGAAAATATCCTAATCCTGACGGTATAAATACAGCTCCAACACCAAAATTACTATAACTAATTGTACCATCAGCGTTTATAACACTATTCTCAGCAGTATTAAATTCGACCAAAGCATCCTGAAAACCATTTATAACCTGTGTTAGGTCAAAACGAACTGGATTGTTTGCTTCATCCGTTTTTTCCAAACTTTCAAGAACTAGTGTTTCATAACGTGTGAAAACAACATCTGGAAATTGTGGTTTTACTCCACCACCCTGATTTACAATCAAATAATAAAGTTTATACTGCACATTACTATCCCTTCTATCAAATACATTTTTTGAAACAACTTGGGTTGACAAGGCAATTTTTTCTGAGTTGTCTCCAGCAATAGTGTCAAACTTTATTTTAAAATCAAAATTTTCTGGCGGCGCCTGAAATTCTTCATAATTATAGAAGTGAGTTGATAAAAAAGTTTCAATTTCAATTTGCGCTGCAACGGCTTCTTCACCTCTATCGCGGAGTGGCACAGTTACAACTTCATCATCTTTTTTGCAAGATACTAGTACTGAAGCCACAAAAGCGAGTAATAATGTCTTTAATAATATACGTTTCATCATTTCAATTTAGAAGGGCGCAAGATACAATTTTCTGCTACTTTTGCTAAAAGTTTAACGTGCATTTAAAGCAAATGGTATGAGAGTAGATAAATATTTGTGGTGTATTAGATATTATAAATCCCGAAATATTGCCACGCAGGCTTGTAACAAAGGAGCTGTACGCGTTAATGGTGATGTTGTTAAACCTTCTAGAAATGTTTATCCAACAGATGAAATTACGTTGCGAAAAGAACAAATTAATTATATTGTAAAAGTTTTAGATTTACCACCAAGTCGTGTAGGTGCCAAGCTTGTAGATTTATATAGAGTAGATAAAACTCCGAAAGAAGCTTTTGAAACAAATGAACTTTTACAATATTCAAAATCGTATTATCGTAAAAAAGGCGTGGGTAGACCAACCAAAAAAGATAGGCGTGATATTGAAGATTTTAATGAAAATACAACAGACGAAACAGATTCCTAATCTTTATATTTACTAAAAATTAAGTAACATATGGCCGGCACAGTAATTCTTACCAGGAAGGAAATAGATCATAAATTGAATAGAATTGCCTATCAAATTTATGAAGCAAATAGTAACGAAACGGAAATTGTAATTGCAGGAATTGCGACAAACGGTTATATTCTAGCTAAAATGCTGAAGAATTTAGTTGAAAAAATTTCTCCGTTAAATGTGGTATTGTGTAAAATAGAGCTTGATAAAAAAAACCCGATAAATTCTGTAACTTCCTCCGTAAAACCTGAAGAATTAAAAGGAAAGTCCCTACTCTTAGTTGATGATGTTTTACATTCTGGAACAACTTTGATATATGCTGTAAACCATTTTTTAAAAGTGCCTTTAAAACAGTTTAAAACCGCCGTTCTTGTAGATAGAAATCACAAAAAATATCCAATAAAAGCGGATTTTAAAGGAATTTCACTTTCAACATCGTTGAGCGAAAATATTTCAGTAGTTTTTGAAAAAGGAAACCATCAAGTAGTCTTAGATTAATTTTGAAGTTATTTCGGTAGCAATCTCTTCAACTGAAGAGTTATTTACATCAATTTTATATTTGGCTTGATTATAATAAAACGATCGCTCAAATAGATGCTTTCTAATAAAATCTTCTAAATTTTCTTTAGAATTAATGTGGGATATCAAAGGTCTTTTGTCCTTTTCTACAAAGAGTCTATTTGTTAGCGTAATTATCTCTGCTTTCAAATAAATAGTACTTACACTTTCAGTATCTGACAAAACCTGCATAGTATTTCCGTAACAAACAGTTCCGCCACCAGTTGAAATTATTAAATTTTCTTTAGAGTTAACTAAACTCTTCAATAATTCAGCCTCTTTGCGGCGAAAAAAAATTTCTCCCTTGGTTTTAAATATTTCAGATATACTTTGGCCAAGGTCATTTTCAATTTTGGCATCTAAATCTACATAATCAAACTTCAAAAGTTTAGAAAGGGCGTTACCAATTACACTTTTTCCGCTCGCCATATATCCTATTAGTACAATTTTCATAAAAATTTGATGCGTTTGTTACTGCAATTCAGGCAGTTTAAAATTTTATGCAAATTTAATGCAATTTCGTTTTGAATAAATAAATAAATGATAGTATATTTGCACCCTCATAAACTGAGCATATAATTTGCAACGTTTATAAGACGACCTGGTAGCTCAGTTGGTAGAGCACCTCCCTTTTAAGGAGGTGGTCCTGGGTTCGAGCCCCAGCCAGGTCACAAAGCCGCAAGTTACGTAACACGTAATTTGCGGCTCTTTTTATTTCCATTATTACCTTAACTATTTAAGTAACGTTAATGAAATAGTTAATAATTATGGCAAATAAAATTTCTCTACCAAACGGGTGCACAATGAGCACCCCATCAGTAAATCCTAAAAATTGGAAGACAGGCGGCAAATCCCTCCTTCAAAAAACTTGGCAGATTCAATACTACTTCTACTCCGAAAATAATTTAAAGAAAAAATTGGTAGTTGTTAAAGGCATGAATGGATTAGCAAGTTTAGAAGATAGAAGAATTGTAACGCAAGGTTTATTAACTGGTGAAATAGAAAACAACAAGAAAGGTTACAATCCGATCACAAAAACTTTTAATAAACCAATCGAATTTGATAAAGAGCTACACCCATTTTTAAATTTCATAATAGCTTTTAGAATCGCTGCGTCTAAAATACAATGTACTGAAAAGCACAAAAAAGAAGTTGGATGGTGCATTGATCGGCTCGAAAAAAACGTTCGAAAGTTGAATTTGGGAAATGTAACTATTGAACAATTAACCAGAAGGCAATTGAAGCAATTGTTAGAATCTTGTAAATTACCCAGTCAATACTTTAATAAATATCTATCATTTCTATCTAGTTTGTTTGGCGAACTTGTAGAGTTCGAATGTTGTGAACATAACTTGATAAGGGATATCGGGAAACGAAAAATTACGACAAAAAAACGGGTGATATTATCTCCTACTCATCACGATGCAGTAATGAAGCACCTTCACACAAATCATTATGAATTTTGGAGATATGCTCAAATATTTCTCTATTCAGGTGCTAGAACGACTGAACTATTTCGGGTTCAAGTAAAAGATGTTGATATTCAAAACCAAGAATATATAACGACAATTGCAAAAGGTAGTAGGCCACACGAAACTACTAAAGTTATTTTACGGGAAGTAATTCATCTATGGAAGGAACTTATACAAAATGCTAAACCAAATGACTATGTTTTTTCCGTAGGTCTTAAACCAAGCGGTAGTCCAATATTATCTTCGCAAATTACAAAAAGGTGGTCTAGGTTGGTTAAGAAGTCTGATTGTATTAAAGATTTAAATGGCAATGTGATAAATGTTTCGGCAGATTTCTATTCTTTAAAACATTCGTTTTTGGATTCTCTACCAGAAGATATTGCAATGCTCATTGCTCAGCATACTAATTCTAAAACAACTGCAATATACCGAGTTAATTCAGAAAAAAGATCGCGCGAAGTTTTAAAGAATTTGATGTCAAATCTCACTTCACCTATAAATTAATGTAGGTGTTTAGTATAATTCCATTGTATTTTGAACACAAATAAGTTTAATCAAAATATCGAGAAAAATGACACGTCGGTCTGATATAAAAAATTTGTGAAATTATCTATCTAACTTGAATAACCACGTACAAAGGTTGTAATGGATTGCCTAAACTATTATAAATATTTAATTTAAAATTAATTTTATGGATATACTCGCCAAGCTTGAAGAACTACAAGCATTCACAGAAATAATAAAAAATAGTATAGAGGAATTACAAAAGGAAGTAGCCAATAAAGATAAACCTATAACAACTTTTGAGAATAAATCTTCTCAATTGGTAGCAATGGCAAAAGCAAAACGTGCCAAGTCTAGAATTTCTTAAATAATTATTTCAGCAAAATTGATTGATCAAATTATTCAACTCATTTAACCATTTTAAAAAATCTAAAGTTTAATAAACCAATGCTAAAATAATTTAGAACTACTGAAATGCATTATTGGCTTAAAGTTTAAAAGTCTTGATCTTATATAGAAAAGTAAAATATCTTCTTATTTAATTTATAGATTTGAATATTGGCTAATTTTTCCGCACCACCAAAATCTCATCATCAGAAAATTCCATCCAAGCCAGATCATAGATATAATTGAATGTTTTGTTGCTGGAATTGATATGGAAGTGCGTGTGGTATTTAAAACGGAATCCTTTTCGTTCCAATAGGTTTCGGTACACCTTGATCTGTGTCTTGTTTTTTCCCAATATTTCTAGGAGGATTGCATAATTGCGTTTTAGGTAACCGTTAATTTC
>JBBSOK010000049.1:0-21634 GCA_038259825.1 Flavobacteriales bacterium | reverse complement strand
GACTATTATTTAAAGAATCCTTTGTTTTCTTCGGAAGGTCATTAAAACTGCTGTTTGTAAAAACAAAAACCGTAATCATTTCATTAGAATCCATTAATTTTTGAATTGATTCATCACTTAAAGATTTCGTGAAAATTGAAAATTCCTCAATTCCGTTCAAATTTTCAACAAGCGAGTTATTTGAGTTAAATGTAGCGCCTTTGTAATCTTTTGTAATATTTATTTTTTCAGTTTTTTTATATTTCTGGGCTGTCACAGTAAGTGAAAAAGTAAAGATTAAAATTGTGACAAATACTTTTGGAAATTTCATAAACTACTTAATTTTCGATTTTCAAATATAACAAATACCTTACCAATAAGTTGGAAATATTGAATTAGAAGATAATTTGATTAGTTCATTGTTAAATAGTTGTATGTTATTGCTTTCCTTATTACCTTTAAGTAAAAAAATTGCGCAATGCTACAAAAAACAGATATTGAAAGACAGCTCTTTAAAATTAGAGCTAAAAGGATTAATGAGGATTCTATTTTAGCAGAAGTACAGAGCATCCTTGAAGAAAATGAGCTAGATCGCTCAAAAATTGTAGAAAATCTTTTAAGTTCAACACCCTCAAAAATTTCAAATTTAAAACTTGATTTATTAGAAACGGAACGTATTTACCACATTTCTGACATTAAAAAACTTTGTGTTACATATAGACTCCGATTTCTAGACTCGCATTATTTTAAAGGAGATTTCCCTGAAGAGGCTGTTACCAAAGTAAGAGAGCTTGAAAATAAACACGAAACAGAACTTTCTAACTTCAAAATTGTTGCGCCTTCAAAATTACTAAAACTTGAAAATGCCGACGATCCTTTACTTTTCTCAGCAATTGGCAACGATTATTTTTACTTAATCCATAAATGGGGAACAGATTTACATCCATTACGCAAAATTTTGATGTGGCCTTATAAAAGTTTTGAAAATTTAATTATTACTATTTTATTTGTAAGCGTAATATTTACGGCCATAACTCCTATGGAGATGTTTACAAAAAATGTAACAATGCAAGAATATTTGCTCATGTACCTATTTATGTTTAAAGCAGTTGCAGGAATTGTTCTTTTTTACGGTTTTGCAAAAGGGAAAAATTTTAATACAGCCATTTGGGATAGCAAATACTATAATGCTTAGTTTAAAATTAAGATCGGCATTAATAACTATTAATTTCCACTCCTAAAAAAATCTTAATACGTCTTGAAACAAATTTTAAATTAAATAAATTGTATTTTAATATTTACTAATTTGAAAACAAGAAGTTATGAGTAATACAGAAGAAACAGTCAGAGTTTATACTGGACCAGATTTGGTAGTGAAAGCATTAGTTACAAGATTACAAGAAATTGGTTTAGAACCAATTGTAAGGGATGATCAGCAAAATGCAATTATGTTTGGCTCGGGAAATCATTATGGTGATCAATTACGTGTTTTTTTAAGAAAAGACGAACTACCACAAGCTCAAGCAACAATAGATGCATTTATAGCTGAAGTTGAATAAAAGATGTAAGTCTTCATTTGAAGAAAAATAATATGAAAAAAGCCGATAGTCTAATAACTATCGGCTTTTTTAGTATTTAAGAATTTTTATTTAACTGCAACTTGATACATTTTATCTCTTAATTCCTTGATCTTCGGATCGCTCATGTATTCATCAAAAGTCATATATCTATCTATCATTCCGTTTGGTGTAAGTTCAAAAACGCGATTACCAACGGTTTGAGCAAATTCATGATCGTGCGTTGTAAAAAGCATTGTGCCCTTAAAGTTTTTCAAGGAATTGTTGAAAGCTGTAATCGACTCTAAGTCTAAATGGTTTGTTGGTTCGTCAAGCATTAAAACATTGGCGCGCATCATCATCATTCTGCTCAACATACATCTTACTTTTTCGCCACCTGAAAGTACGTTACACTTTTTTAATGCTTCTTCCCCACTAAAAAGCATTTTCCCTAAGAATCCACGAATGTAAACTTCCTCCCGCTCTTCTTCCGTTTTTGCATATTGGCGTAGCCAATCTACCAATGATAAGTCACTTTCAAAAAATGAATGGTTATCCAATGGTAAATAACTCTGCAGTGTTGTAATTCCAAATTCAAATTTACCAGAATCTGCCTTTAAATTATTATTCAAAATTTCATAGAATGCCGTTGTAGCCCTGCTATCTCTTGAATAAACTACTACTTTATCGCCTTTTGCAAGATTTATATTTATGTTATCAAAAAGAACATCGCCATCCAAAGTTGACGTAAGATTTTCAACATTTAAAATTTGGTCTCCAGCTTCGCGTTCACGTTCAAAAATAATAGCTGGATATCTTCTACTTGAAGGTTTAATTTCATCAATATTCAACTTTTCAATCATTTTTTTACGGGAAGTTGCTTGCTTACTTTTTGCAACGTTTGCGCTAAAACGCATAATAAATTCCTGTAATTCCTTCTTTTTCTCTTCGGCTTTTTTGTTTTGTTGCGCGCGTTGTCTTGCAGCTAATTGGCTACTTTCATACCAAAAAGTATAATTACCACTATAGTGGTTTATTTTACCAAAATCTATATCACTTATATGCGTTACAACGCTATCCAAGAAGTGACGATCATGTGAAACTACTATTACGCAGTTTTCATAATTTGCAAGGAAATTTTCTAGCCACGTAATGGTTTCGTAATCCAAATCGTTTGTTGGCTCATCCATTATCAAAACATCCGGATTTCCAAAAAGAGCCTGAGCTAAAAGTACCCTAACCTTTTGTTTTCCATCCAAATCTTTCATTAATGTATAATGAGCGCTTTCATCTATCCCTAGATTAGAAAGCATTGCGGCAGCATCGCTATCGGCATTCCAACCGTTCATTTCTTCGAAAACTATCTGTAGCTCACCTATCTTTTCAGCGTTTTCATCTGTATAGTTTTCGTATAATTTATCAATTTGATTTTTAATTTTGAAAAGCTCTGTATTTCCTCTAACTACTGTTTCCAAAACGGGAAAATCGTCATAAGCGTTATGTTCCTGCTCTAAAACGGACATACGCTTTCCGTTTTCTAGATGAACGTGCCCAGAAGTTGGATCCTGCTTACCAGAAATTATTTTTAAAAATGTAGATTTACCGGCACCATTGGCACCAATAATTCCATATATATTACCGTTTACAAATTGGGTATTTACCTCATCAAACAAAATACGTTTACCAAATTGTACAGAAAGATTTGAAACTGAAAGCATTGCTTATTTTTTTGAAAATTTCGGCAAAAATAACCATTATTAAATGAACAACCATTCATCGAAACTTTAATTATTTCTTTTAACGAGCAATTAACATGCAGTATGTTTTAACTGTCCTATTTTTGTTCGAAACCCAAACCATTTTGCAATTGAATATAAAATTACTTCTACTACTTTTTTGTTTATCAATTTTATCATGTAATACCAAACCGGACTCTCAAAAAACAACTTGGATTGGTGGAGAGATTATTAATCCGGGAATGGATTATGTAATTCTATCAAAAGGAAATCAACTTCTTGATACCGTAAAATTGGATTCAAATAATTCATTTTTATACGAAGCCAAAAACGTTGAAAGTGGTTTGTACACATTCAAAAACAAAGAATATCAATCATTTTATTTGGAACCTGGTGATAGCTTAATGATACGTGTTAATATTTGGGATTTTGATGAATCCCTTTCTTATACTGGAATAGGTTCAGAAAAAAACAATCTTTTAATGGATTTGTACTTGCAAGACGAACGCGAAAATATGGGCTTGCAACAAATTTACTCTCTTACTCCAGACGCTTTTGAGAAAAAAGCAGATTCGATGCGATCTTTACGTATGGCTAATTACGATAAATTTGTTGAAGATTATGAGCCTACAGAAGGATTTAAAGAGACGGCTATTGCAGGAATTGACTATGATTACTATTCAAAAAAAGAACAATATACAAAAGTAAATAAATACAGATCTAACCAAGACGAAACCTTTAAATATCCTAAAGGTTTTTACGATTACAGAAAAAATTTAGATTTCAACAATTATAAATTACGGTTTTATTATCCGTATTATAGTTTTATGAAGAATTATGTAGACAATTTAGCTTACAAGACTATATCAGATAGATCTATGGCCGCAAATTGCTCGTATCCACTTAATCATAAAAAATTATTTATAATTGATAGTTTGGTAAAAAACGATTCTCTAAGAAATGATTTATTGCGGACAAAAGCACGTTTATTTTTTATGAATGCAAAGAGTTCTGAAGATCAAAAAAAGATTTTAGATGAGTTTATGAAGCTGAACAACAATCCGCGCCATAAAAGCGAAATATCCCAACTGGCCGAAGTTGCAATGCAGTTGAACCCTGGAAACACCATTCCTAATTTATCTTTACTTACTTCAGAAAATACCGAAACAAGTTTACACCAAATTATAAAGAAACCAACCGTATTCTTTTTCTGGTCTAATGTTTCTGTAAAACATTATCAAACTATACACGCAAAGGCTGCTGAAATGCAATCAAAATATCCTGAATATGAATTTATTGGAATAAATACAGATTCACATTTTAAAAACTGGTTGCACATTGTTAAGAATTCAAAATATAATCTTCAAAGTGAATTTGAGTTTGAAAACCCTAAAGATGCAGAGAAGAAGCTTATTTTAAATTCCAGTAACAAAGCTATTGTAGTGGACAAAGATTTAAAAATCCTTGACGGCAACACAAACATGAATAATGCTAATTTCGAAGAGCAATTGTTGGGGTTTTTGAATAGAAGTAACCAATAATTTACTGTTGTTCTATCTAGAACAATTTTCTATTTATTTCCCTTTTTATAGTCTTCCAAAAACTGTTTTAAACCGCTATCGGTAAGTGGATGTTTTAGTAACCCTTCAATTGAGGAAAGTGGACCCGTCATAACATCAGCACCAATTTTTGCGCAATTTATGATATGCATAGTATGTCTGATTGAAGCTGCAAGAATCATCGTATCAAAACCATAATTATCATATATTAAACGGATATCTGCAATAAGCTCTAAACCGTCTGTTGAAATATCGTCTAATCTTCCAATAAATGGCGAAACATAGGTTGCGCCAGCTTTTGCAGCTAAAAGTGCTTGCCCTGCGGAAAAAACCAAGGTGCAATTTGTACGGATAGCGTTATCACTAAAGTATTTAATTGCCTTGATGCCATCTTTTATCATCGGAACTTTCACAACGATTTGTGGATGAAGTTCAGCTAGTTCTTCCCCTTCTTTAACCATTCCTTTAAAATCGGTTGCAATAACCTCAGCAGAAACATCTCCGTCAACAATATTGCAGATATCTACATAGTGCTTCAAAATATTATTTCGGCCTGTAATCCCTTCCTTTGCCATTAAAGAAGGATTGGTAGTAACACCATCTAATACGCCTAAATCTTGGGCTTCACGAATTTGGTCAAGGTTTGCGGTATCGATAAAAAATTTCATAGAGATAGTTTCAAATTAAATTTGGTCAAAAATAAAAACAAATACATTACCAAACCGTGTTATTGAAAAAGATTGATAAAATGTGAGCTAAAAAATTTATTGTAAAAGTTCTGGCAATTCGCTTCCAGAAGTACCTTCCAATTCAATACTATTTACACCCAGCGCAAATGCAGTTTCCGTTGTTTTACCAGCGCCGATACCTTTATAAAAACCTACGCTAAATGATATTGCAGCTTGGTCTGGCATCGCTTTTTTCATTCCTATAACAAATGGTACGTGCTCCGTAATTGCAAGCGCCTGATTTTTAGAGTAACAAGCATTTAAGACAACACATGAAATATTACCAGCCAAAATTTTAAAAATGTTTGCAATTGCAGTTGTAGATACATTTTTTGGTTTTCCATCTTCGCCTTCTAACACAATCCCATCTATTAATCCATGACCTGAAAAATGTACAATATCAGGCTCATGATCCAATAAGGCTTGTTGAAGTTCGGTTGGTGATAATGCCCATTTTTGTACAAGCTCAAAAGAATCGCGTAACCTAGCTATCTGTAACTGTTTTTCAATCAAACTTATTTCTTTATCAAGCCTTAACCTGTCAGATTCCATAGGATTTGCAGAAAGAAATAAAATCTTAGTTTTTTTAGTGTTTAAAAAATTACTTAGTTCATAATTATTTTGATTTATCCAATTATAAGCTCCTTGAACTGAACCATTGTTTGGAAACATTCTTACAAAATTCTGAAAAGCTGTGGTGGAATCTTCATATTTTCCAATCTTATTTAACGCAAAACCTTTTTGAAAATATGCGTTTGAAACGAAGTAACCATTTACATCTTTGTATTTAATTATATACTTTTCTGCAAAAGTTATTATTTTTTTATAGATTTCTATGTCCATCCGTGATGGTTTGTCGTTGGGTGAAATACTGCCATATAAATCATCTATAGCCAACCAATCATTTTTTTCTTCTCTTGGGATAAGAATAACTTCTTGATTTACTTCAATCGGGAAAAGTTGCAAGAATTCTGCATCGCGACCAAGATTTTTTAATTTTTGTGGAAGATATTTATCATTATATTTTTGATAGGCAAAACTATTTATTTTCGTTATTGAATATTTCGGAAATACATTTATAACAACAATGGAGTTATCATCGTCTTCTATTTTTTCGCCAAAAGCATTTCCTTCTCCATCCAACAATTGGGTTTTATATACACTAGTTAATTGGTCACCTACTAATATACCGTCATCTATACCTGCGTCTATATAAATTTCTGTTGAAAAACACGCATTATTTATCCATTCCTGAAATATGTATTGATGTTCGTAATAGTTCATCGCTACTTGCGGATTAATATCAAGTCTTAGTACTTTCATAACCTTAAATTTTAATCCACATCCAAGTTAAGATTCTCTATAATTTCAGGATTCTGTTGGCTTTTCAAAACCTGCTCTTCTCTAGCTTTGTCCCTCACTATTAACGTAAGCGCCAAAGAAACTTTATAGTTTTCTTTAATTCTCGAATTTTTCCCTAACGCATCTAAGTCACCATTAATATCCGTAAAGCTCTGTTGCCAACTCAACATTGCCTTATCTTGAACTTTTCCCATATATTTTCCTGCAACATTTGCAATACCGTGAATAATATCTATTGCCTGTAAAGCAGGGTTGGCTAAAGAAAGTGCATCCTTAATACTAGACATTAACGAACCATACTGTTCATCATTCTTAATCTGTGAAAGAATATTCCCAACATCCCGAAGGTTTTCCTTGCTTTTTATGACAGAAATCCAAACATGTATTTGTCCAGGTGTTTTTTGGGATTTTTTTGTTTTTTTGAAGTAAAATATAGTTCTATCTACAGGTAGCTCTTCACCATCATCAACTTTTGGAAATCCTTTTAAATCGATACTTTGAAGTCCTTCTTCCGCATCGCTCATTACTATAATTAATAAGTAGATTTGAGCAAGTCCAGGAAATGGAAAAATCTTAGGTGTTCCATTCTTTACTATTAAAACTTTTGATAGTCTTATCTCGATACCCGAAAGTTCATCCGAGCTTTTAATGTCTCCCCCACTTCGTGTTAAGGCATCGCTTTTTAGAGAAAAGACATCAATTTTAGTGTCTTCTATATTAAATTTGATACTCATAAACGATAATTTAATTGGTTTATATAAATATATATAATTTATACAACTAAGTATCAACACTTTCCAAAAATAAAAAGAAGTTTTTCGGTTCGTTAAAAAATATCTCTTTTAACAAAAAAGAACGATTATTCGAATTTATAGAATATTGTAAGATTGAAGGTCCAATATATTATTTCAATCCATAATGCTTCAACAGCATCTTTTCATACATTCTATCAGGCAAAATCCTTTTCAAAACAATGGAAAATTTTTGAAGCGGCGCACCAATTTTATAATGAATCCGTGGATTTTTACTTTCAATAATATTATAAATAGCTTCCGCCATTTTTATAGGATTATCGCCGCCATCAACGTGTTCGTTCATTTTTTCAAGATTGCCTGAATAATCTTTTCGGTAAGGAGAATTTTCCAAAACTGGTGCGTGATATCTGCCAGCGGCGATATTTGTGGCAAATTCGCCAGGAGCAACATTTACCATATTAATCCCAAATTGCTTTATTTCCATATTGTAGGTTTCGGTGGTAATTTCTAGCGCCCCTTTTGTAGCGCTGTAAATTCCACGATATGGTAAACCCATATAACCTGCGATTGATGTAATGTTTATAATCAAACCACTTTTTTGCGCACGCATATTTGGCAATACTGCATTTATTAAATTTATAGGGCCAAAATAGTTGGTTTCAAAAGCATTGCGCATTTCTTCAATAGGCGTTTCTTCCATTGGTCCGGCAATGCCAACGCCTGCATTATTTATTAAAATATCAATTTTTTGTTCTTTTGAAATAATTTCAGCAACTGCTTTTTGTATTGATTTTACATCGGTAACTTCCATCGCCAAAAGTGGAAATTTTGAAGCTTCGGAGTATTTTGAAGGTGTGCGGCTTGTACCATAAACGGTGAAGCCTTTTTGAAGCAGGAAATCGCCAATTGCTTTACCAATTCCAGAAGAACCTCCCGTTATTAAAACTTTTTTTGGTTGCATAAATTATAGTTAAACTGTAAAGATGCATCAATAATGCAAGTTTTTTATATTAATATTAAAAGAGGTTTTAAAAGTAGTAATTGATTCTACTCTTAATTTATACTAATCAATAATCGATTGAAATAAATCCAATACAACTTCAAAATAAATTATTGCAATTGGAATATTAATCAGCATAATAAAAACTGAAATAAGCACTTGCTTTCTCTCAATATCTTTTGACAGAATTTTAATGAACAAACCTATTAAATATATACTATTGACTACCGTTGCACCTATAAGATAAAAAAATCCAATAAATATAAGGGTCGTACTCTTTGTCAAATAAAAAAAACCGAAAATAAAAGTTCCAAGGATAAATGAAGTAACAGCAATAATTCTGCTAATATTTATTATACCTATTTCTGAGTCATTAAATTGTCTATGTAGTTTTGAAAACATTGAAACTTTTATTGCTTGGAGAAATGATTCGTTAAAACACAACGAAACTATAAGGCATAAAAAATGGCAAGCTACCTACATCACACCGCTACGACCATTTACCTTTGCTGCGTTCCCGCCCTGGAGGATTCAACAGGAGCTGGTTGTGTAGGACTTGCCGATGCAAAGATACGGCAATTTCAATTTTTTGCAAGTATTTTTGCAATTCAATTTTAATAAATACCTTTCACAAAAATTAAAAACTATTATGAAACTTCATAATTTACTGGTTCTTACGGCAATTAGCATTTCTTTATTCAATTGTAAAAATGGTTCGGAAGGAGATAAAGATCTTTTTTCTCTTCAAATAAAAAATGAAAAGAAAACCTTTCAAGATACAGATGAACTCAATTTTTCTATTGAAAATAAAAAGGACAAGTCCATAGATTCAATTTCATATTTTCTGAATGAGGATAGATTATTTTCTTCAAAATCCATTGAAGATGAAAAACTTGATTTAAAAGATGCCAAACTTGGAGCTCGCAGATTGGTTGCCAAAATATATTCGGACGGAGAAGAATTTGAGGCATACAGATTAGTAACTATACTTTCCTCTGTTGTTCCAAAAGTTTATACTTATAAAATTCTAGAAACATATCCGCACGATATTGAAGAATATACTCAGGGAATAGAGTTTGAAAACGATACACTTTATGAAAGTACTGGGCTTCGTAAACAATCTAGTCTTCGCAAAACAGATTATAAAACTGGGGAAGTTTTACAAAAGGTAGATTTGGACGATCAATATTTTGGTGAAGGAATAACTATTTTGAACAATAAAATTTACCAACTTACGTGGGAGGAAAACATTGGATTTATCTATGATCTAAAAACTATGGAACAAACAGGGACATTTGTTTATGGAAAAAGCAAAGAAGGCTGGGGACTTTGCCACGATGAAAATAACAACATTTATAAAAGTGACGGTACCGAAAAAATCTGGACACTTGACCCTGAAAATCTTTCAGAAAAAAGTTATATCGAAATCTACACAAATACCAGTAAAATTAAAAGTGTAAATGAGCTGGAATGGGTTGAGGGTAAAATTTACGCAAATGTGTACCAACAAAGTTCAGTTGCTATAATAAATCCAAAAAATGGCGCGGTTGAAGGTGTGATAGACTTTACAGATCTTAAAGACAAAGTTACACAGCACGACAAGTTGGATGTTTTAAACGGAATTGCTTACAAAGGCGAACCAAATATTCTTTATATAACAGGGAAGAATTGGGATAAGTTGTTTAAGGTAGAAGTTATCTCTAACTAAATTAAAATAATTTATCAAGAATTTATTATTCTGAATTCATAATTCCGAAGTATTAACCTTTTCCCTAAACGAAAACGTTAGTTCCCTCATTCGTTATTTTTTCAAGTTGATATTCTCAGTTTCTTTGAGATATAAATTCAACTTGTATGAAAAAAGCTATCGTAATTACAATTCCAGAACCTTGCCACGAAAATTGGGCAGAAATGACCAAAACTGAAAAAGGCAAATTCTGCGGGCTTTGCACTAAAGAAGTTTTAGATTTAAGTGAAAAAACCGATGAAGAGTTAGTGAAAATGCTAAGCGGGAAAACAAATGTTTGCGGGCGTTTTACAAAATCCCAACTTAACCGTGAAGTAAAAATGGAACGGAAGTCGGGTATTAATTTCGGGCCGATAGCAGCCTCTTTCCTATTGCCATTAAGCATCTTGGCAAATAATCCTAGCGGAGATAAACAAGCTTCCAATAAAGCATTTACTTCTTTAGGCATTGGTAGCGCCAATAAAATAGGTTTTGAAAGAGCTCAAATTATAACTACAGGTATCATTAACGATGTAAATGGTAACCCATTACGAAATGTTGAAATCTCTTCAAACGAAACTGAGGCAAGAGAATGGACAAATTATAAAGGCGAATATAGTATTGTAACATTAGACCATGAAATACTAACTTTTCATTTAGAAGGTTTTGAATTCCAGACACGAAAATTATCAACTAAATCTACCTCCATTAATGTTAAAATGGTTTCTTCAGTAATCGAAGAATTTATAATTATGGGCAAAATGATTGCTCCGCCAATAGATAAAGTTGATTTTGATAATGAAATAATTGTAACAAAAGGAGTGGTCACGGATGATACCGGCTTGCCCCTGCCTGGCGCAAATGTGATTGTAGATGGTACAACAATCGGTACTCAAACAGATTTTGATGGGAACTACGAAATAAAGTCTAAGCCTAACCAAAAACTATTTTTCAGTTATGTAGGTTTTGAAACTAAAATTATAACGATTTCAAATATTGATTCCGATATAGATATTACAATGGAAAACGGTAGCTGGCTGGGAGAAGTTATTATTACTAGACCTAAATCAGAAAAATATTCAACAAATCATCCATTCGGAAAACCAAAATTCACTGAAGACTCAGAAGCGAAAGCTAAACGCGAAAAAAGAAAGCAAGCAACAGCAAATACCAACGAATTCAAAAGAATTCAAAAGGAAAGACGGAAGAAGAAATAGTATGCTATTTATAAAGAAAATAAGTAACTGTAAATTTGAAGCACTTTATTTCAATTTAAACATTAATTCTTGAATCTTGAATTTAAAGCAGAATACAATATTTAGCTTCTTAAAAAGTTATATTTTTACGCAAAATATTCTTTAATGAAGTATCTATACACGCTAATCGTTGTTTTTAGCATAATATCTTTAAGTTCTTGTCGTGATGATTTTGATAGTTTGCCAAACACAGGCACGCTGGAGTTTTCACGGGATACTGTATATCTTGATACAGTTTTCACCAACATTGGTTCAAGCACGTATAATTTAAAAGTTTATAACCGTAGTAACGAGGATATTAATATTCCAACACTCCGGTTAGGAAATGGGGAAAACTCAAAATATAGATTGAATGTAGATGGTTTACCAGGCAGAAGCTTCAATAATATTCAGGTTTTAGCAAAGGATAGTATTTTTATTTTTGTTGAAACAACTATAGACATTAACGATAATACAAACAATAACGAATTTTTATATACAGACCAAATTCTATTTGAAGGTGGTTCAAATCAACAAAAAGTTGAATTGGTGACTCTTGTAAAAGATGCTGTTTTCCTTTTTCCTGCAGATTTAGGCAACGGTATATTTGAAACGCTAAATTTGGGAACTGATCCTGAAGGAAATAATGTTCTCATTCAGGGCTTTTTTCTCGATGATAACGAGCTAACATTTACAAATGAAAAACCGTATGTTATATACGGCTATGCTGCAGTACCTCCAACAAAAACTTTGAATATACAGCCGGGAGCAAGAATTAATTTTCATTTTGGCGGTGGAATTTTAGTTGCTAATAATGCATCTATAAAAGCGCTTGGCGCGCCAAGTGATGATCCAATCGCAATGGAAAACCAGATTATTTTTGAAGGTGATAGGTTGGAACCAGATTTTGCTGATGTTCCCGGACAATGGGGTACAATTTGGTGTACTTCTGGCAGTACCAATAATCAATTTGAATATGTTACTATAAAGAATAGCACGGTTGGTATCTTAATGGAAAACAACGATGGCGATGAAACATTAACGCTTCGAAACGTACAAATTTATAATAGTACGAATGTTGGATTACTGGCAAGAACTGGTAATATTTATGGAGAAAATGTAGTAATAAACAATAGTGGTCAAACTTCTCTTTCGTGCAGTTTTGGCGGTAGTTATGAATTTAATCATTGCACTTTTGCAAATTATTGGACACAAGGTTTCCGCCAATTTCCAGCCGTTGCAATTGATAATGTTTTTGACACTGGCGAAACGTTGCTAACAACAGATTTAATAAAAGCAGATTTCACCAACTGTATTATTTACGGTAACGAACGCAGGGAACTTTCATTATTTAGAGGTGAATCTGGTATTTTTAATTTCAATTTTAGAAATTCCTTAATACGTTTTGAAGATCCGCAAGGAGATTTTGCAGACAACCCATTATATGATTTTAATAATGTTTCACTCTTTTCAAGTTGTGTTTTTAATGAAGACCCAGCTTTTCAGAATGTTGTAAGAAATAATTTTAATATTGAAAGTGGTGTTTCTGGAGCTGAAGGCATAGGATTTAACCCAACACCTGTAACTGTTGATCTTAATAATGTTTTACGAAGCAACCCATCGGATGCTGGTGCTTACGAAGCAACGAATTTTCCTGAAGATTAATCTGCAATATTCATTTAAAAGTTTTTACTCAAAAATATAATTTTTACAAATGAATTGGCTTTTACTAATAATTGCTGGATTATTTGAAGTAGGCTTTGCGGCTTGCCTTGGCAAAGCTAAAGACGCTATTGGAAAAGAAGCTACTTTTTGGTATGGTGGTTTTTTGGTTTGTTTAATTATAAGTATGGTACTTTTGGTAAAAGTCACTAAAACGCTACCTATTGGAACTGCTTATGCTGTATGGACAGGAATTGGAGCGGTTGGAACTGTTTTAGTTGGTATTTTCTTCTTCAAAGAACCCGCTACCTTTTGGAGAATATTCTTTATTTCAACTTTGATTATTTCGATTGTTGGACTAAAATTTGTAGCTAATTAAAAATATTTAACCCTTGCTTAATTGGATTTCAACCATTTTAATTTCAGTCTAGCATTTTTCTGTTCTACCGGCACCATAATCAATGTATCTCCACTAAAATAAAATCGTCTTTCCGCAATACCTCGAAATTCTGACGGGTTTGAATGCGATAATTTTGTGTGTGTAACGATACTATCTTTTTCTGAAACCTGGTAATTTCCCATATAATAATAGGATTTGGTGACATGCTTTAAAGCTTCAGAAGAAATTGTATCCGTAAAATTTGGAAAGCTTGGTTTATAATCTTCATAATCATTATCGTATAAATGTAAAGCTACATTACCTTCAACATCATACATTAAATAACCCTTCATTCCGCCACGATATGCATTCCAATTATTTGCACTATCTTTTACTTTCATAGACTCTAAAGTCCATAAGCCTATTAATTTTGACTTTTCGGTTTTCTTTTCCTCACAATTTGAAAAAAATAATCCGATAGCAATCAGCAAGAAATATTTTGAAAAATTTAATTTAGTAATCAACACGCCCTTCTTTTATTTCCCATTTCTTAAAAATCTTATTTGCATCTTCCCGTTCTAAATTGATAAATTTTATTTTTCTATTTTCAATTTTAGTATCGATTTCATCATAAATAAAGTGATCATCAAAACCGATTGCTGCCGCATCTTCTTTAGTATTAGCATAATAAACTGCTTGTAAACGCGCCCAATAAATAGCACCTAAACACATTGGGCAAGGCTCGGAACTTGTATAAATTACACAATCGTCAAGTTGAAACGTATTCAAATTTTCACAAGCTCTTCTAATGGCAACAATTTCGCCGTGAGCCGTTGGATCTTTGGTTGAAGTTACGTGGTTGTAACCTTCCGCCACAATTTCGCCGTTGCGAACTATAACTGCGCCAAATGGACCGCCCGCGTTATTATCCATTCCTTCTTCCGAAAGTTGAATGGCTCTTTGCATAAATTCTCTATCTTTTTCTGTAATCATTTATTCTATAAAATTATGATTTAAAAAGTGGCCTTCCGCTCATCATTTCATTTACCTTCTCTCCTACTTTTTCTAATTTAGAATCGTCTGTATAGTTTGAAATTACTTCATCAATCAAATCTACAATTTGCTGCATTTCATCTTCTTTCAAACCTCTTGTTGTTACCGCGGAAGTTCCAATTCTAATTCCGCTGGTTACAAATGGTGATTTATCATCATACGGAACCATATTTTTATTTACCGTAATATCAGCTTTGCCTAAAGCTTCTTCAGCTTCTTTCCCGCTTATATTTTTGTTCCGCAAATCAATTAACATCATATGGTTATCTGTGCCGCCACTTATAACTTGATAGCCTTTTTTCATAAATGCTTCAGCCATAACTGCTGCGTTCTTCTTCACTTGAATCATATAATGAAGAAATTCATCTGTAAGAGCTTCACCAAATGCAATGGCTTTTGCAGCTATAATATGCTCTAACGGACCACCTTGATTTCCTGGAAAAATTGCGCTGTCAAGTAATGATGACATTTTCTTTAATTTGCCATTCTTTAATTTATGGCCAAACGGATTATCGAAATCTTTACCCATCAAAATAAGTCCACCGCGAGGACCGCGTAATGTTTTATGTGTAGTTGTAGTAACCACATGACAATGTGGTACAGGATCTGCAATAATTCCTTTAGCGATTAAACCTGCCGGATGTGCAATATCTGCAAATAAGATAGCATCAACAGAATCTGCAATTTCACGGAAACGTTTATAATCAATCTCTCTTGAGTAAGCCGAAGCACCTGCAATAATCAGTTTTGGTTTTTCGCGCTTTGCAATTTTTTCAATTTCGTCGTAGTTCAATAAGCCAGTTTCTCTATCAACTCCGTAATGTATCGGGTTGTAAAGTCTGCCCGAAAAATTTACAGGCGAACCGTGTGTTAAATGTCCGCCGTGGGAAAGATCGAAACCTAAAAATGTATCACCCGGATTTAAGCAAGCAGCAAAAACTGCCGTATTTGCTTGGCTTCCGCTATGAGGCTGTACATTTGCATACTCGGCACCAAAAAGTGCTTTGGCTCTATCAATTGCTATTTGTTCAACTTCATCTACAATTTCGCAGCCACCGTAATAGCGTTTGCCAGGATAACCTTCGGCATATTTGTTTGTTAAAACAGAACCTGCGGCTTCCATAACTTGCTGGCTCACAAAATTTTCTGAAGCAATTAACTCCAAACCATTTAATTGGCGTTGCTTTTCTGCTTCAATAAGTTCAAATATTTGTTCGTCTCTTTTCATATTTTTTATTCTGAAATGGTTACTTATTTTATATAAATCTGAAGATTAATTATAAATTCTAAACGTAAATTGCTTTTCTGTTCAATAGAAAAAATCAAAACGCTTTGAAGTAATTATTGATTAAAAATCAATTATTTACAATTTAAAAAGCATCTAAATTTCGATTTATTTGAAATACTAATAAACAAAAGTGTCAATAAACGTTAATTATACATCAAAAATAGTAAAACCAATTGGTTACTATCTTAGAAATTTTATATTTGAATAGAATTAAATAAACACAAAAAAACTAAAAATGCCTTTAACTGCTAACGACCCAAAACGAAAAACTTGGTTAGAAACATCACCTGACACAGATTTTCCAATTCAAAACATACCCTTTGGTGTTTTCTTAACAAGGGAAGATATTATTACAATAGGAACCCGAATTGGCGATTACGCCATAGATTTGGGTGCATTACACCAATTGGGATATTTTGAAGGAATAGATTTAACAGACGATATTTTTCTGCAGGATAGCCTTAACGATTTTATTGCAGATGGTCGTAAAACGTGGCGTTTAGTTAGAAATAGGGTTTCAGATATTTTTTTGGAAGGTAATACTAAACTTCAAAACAACGCATCTCATTTAGATAAAGTTATGTTTAAAATGGATGAAATTGAAATGCAACTACCGGTAGATGTTGGTGATTATACGGATTTCTATGCGAGTAAAGAGCACGCTACAAACGTTGGTTCACTTTTTCGTGATCCCGAAAATGCACTTTTACCAAATTGGTTACGCATACCTATTGGCTATCACGGCCGTAGCTCTTCCATTGTACCTTCCGGAACACCAATTCGAAGACCAATTGGACAAACAAGACCAACTGAAGATGGCGGAGTTCCAAATTTTGGACCTACAAAACTATTAGATTTTGAATTAGAAATGGCTTTTATAACCACTGCAGCAAACGATTTAGGAAAACGTGTACCCATTGAAGAAGCTGAAGAACACATTTTTGGTTTAGTTCTATTTAATGATTGGAGCGCACGGGATATTCAAGGCTGGGAATATGTACCATTAGGCCCATTTTTAGGAAAAAGTTTTGCATCAACTATTTCCCCTTGGATTGTTACATTGGATGCCTTAAATCCGTTTAGAGTTGACGGTCCTGAACAAAATCCAGAGCCATTGCCATATTTAAAACAAGGGAAAAAGAAAAATTTAGATATTCATTTACAAGCAATAATTGCTAATGAAAATGATGAAGAAACCATTGTTGCCAATAGTAATTTTAAATATATGTATTGGTCTATGGCACAACAATTGGCGCACCATACGGTTAATGGATGTAATGTAAGAAGTGGGGATATGATGGGTAGCGGCACAATTTCTGGACCCAACAAAGAAAATTACGGATCAATGCTTGAATTAACTTGGAGAGGACAAAACCCTTTAAAATTGGTTGATGGAACTGAACGTAAATTTATAAATGATGAAGACACCGTTATTTTGAAAGCTTATGGCGAAAAAAACGGAATACGCATTGGCTTTGGCGAATGCAGCGGTAAAGTTTTACCAGCTATAGAATAAATACCTTATTTAAGAAACATCACCAATATGCTGAATAATAGCATATTGGTGGTATTTTTTTGATCTTCAAAAATTCAATTTTATGAATTTGAAAGATACTCAATTAATTGCCGCATTGCTTTTCCTCTGTGGCTAATTTCTCCTTTTAATGTTAAAGACATCTCAGCAAACGTTTCTTTGTAACCAATTGGTTGAAAAATAGGATCATATCCAAAACCTCCTTTTCCTCTTTTATTTTCCAAAATTTCGCCTTCACAAATTCCCAAAAAAAGTGATTTAGAACCTGCAATATTTAAAGCGATTGCTGTTTTAAAGCGAGCGTTTCTATCCGTTTTATCTTTTAGAGTAGTTAACAATTTTTGCATATTATCTTCCGCATTTTTTTGTTCGCCAGCATAACGTGCGCTGTAAACGCCAGGTGCGCCATTTAAAGCTTTCACCTCTAGTCCTGTATCATCCGCGAAGCAGTTATAACCATATTTTTCGCTTACATAATTCGCTTTTAAAATTGCGTTACCTTCAATTGTATCCGAGGTTTCATCAATCTCTTCAGTGCATCCAATATCATTTAATGAAAGTAATTTTATAGTGTGTGGCAATAATGCTTTTACTTCAAAAAGCTTATTTTCATTATGTGTTGCAAATACAAGTTCCATATTTATCTATTTTGTATTTCGTTAAATCTTTTCAGGATTTTATCGATATTTTTAATGCTGTTTTTAGACCATTGCAATTCTAATTTTAATTTTTCTTCTTCGGATAATTGCCATTTTACATCGCTTTTTCTAAGTTCAGAAACTGCATGTTGTAAAATTATTGCGGCCGAAACCGAAATATTTAAACTTTCAGAAAAACCGTACATAGGGATTTTTAAAAATGAATCTGCACGTTCCAAAACAGTATCAGATAAACCTACATTTTCCTTTCCGAAGAAAAAAGCACTTTTTTTTGTATAGTCAAAATTTGATAATACCTTTCCATTTTCGTGAGGTGTGGTTGCCACTATTTGGTATCCATCATTTTTCAAATTATTCATACATTTTTGCATACTATTATGCCGCGTTAGTGTTACCCATTTTTGCGCGCCCATTGCAATTTCCCTATCCATTTTTTTACCTAAACGTTCCTCAACTACGTGCATATTTTGCAAGCCAAAAACATCACAACTTCGCATTACGGCGCTGGCATTATGCATCTGGTAAATATCTTCGGTTACAACCGTAAAATGATTTGTACGATCGTTTAAAATTTCCCGAAAACGTTCCTGTCTGCGTTCGGTAACAATAGTCTGTAGATATTCTAGGAGTTGTAAATCCAAATTTAAAATAGTTTTTTGCGAAGATACTTGAAATTTGAAGAGGCAAAAAACACCCTATTTTTAAAGCAATTGGGAAAGGTCTCTTTAAGTTTTTAGTATATTTGAAACAATTAAAAATTGTATAAAATTCAATTAAATATTGATTTTTGAACAGTTATTAAAAGTTTTAAATTAGTTCAATTAAATTCGAATTAATAAACCACTAATAATAAATCTCAAGTTTTTAAATATGAAAAATATCGCAGTAATTGGCGCAGGAACAATGGGTAACGGAATAGCTCATACATTTGCGCAATATGATTATAAAGTACAATTAATTGATGTTTCCCAAAATTCCTTAGATAAGGGAATAGCAACAATCACCAAAAATTTGGATAGAATGGTTGCCAAGGAGAGCATTACGGAAGAAGACAAACAGCTGACCTTAAAAAATATTACAACGCACACGAATTTAGAAAAAGGTGTGGAATCCGCCAATTTGGTAGTTGAAGCCGCAACTGAAAATCTAGATTTAAAACTGAAAATTTTTAGAGATCTTGAAAAATTCTGCCCAAATGAAACTATTTTGGCTAGTAACACATCTTCAATTTCAATAACAGAAATTGCTGCAGTAACATCAAGACCCGAAAAGGTAATCGGAATGCATTTTATGAATCCTGTACCAATTATGAAATTGGTAGAAATTATAAAAGGATACAGCACAAGCGATGAAACCTATAAAATGGTTGAAGAACTTTCAAAAAAACTAAACAAAACACCCGTTGAAGTTAACGACTATCCAGGTTTTGTAGCAAACCGTATTTTAATACCAATGATTAACGAAGCTATCGAAACACTTTACAACGGCGTTGCCGGCGTAAAGGAAATTGATACGGTTATGATGCTTGGTATGGCGCATCCAATGGGCCCATTGGCTTTAGCCGATTTTATTGGACTTGATGTTTGTTTAAGTATTTTAAAGGTAATGTACGATGGATTTAAAAATCCGAAATATGCTCCGTGTCCCTTACTCGTAAATATGGTTATGGCAGGAAAGCTTGGCAGCAAAAGCGGAGAAGGTTTTTACGACTATAGCAATAATAGAAAAGCAGAAGATGTTTCTGGGCAGTTTTTTGGTAAGTAAAAGTATTTTTCAAAAAAAATTCAAAGAAATAAAATGGCGAAAATAATTCCATTTAAGGCAGTAAGACCAACTCGCGATAAAGTAAGCTTGATTGCTGCTCGTTCTTATGACAGTTATACGCCAGAGCAGGTAGAAAGCAGGTTGCGGGACAATCCGTTTTCGTTTTTACATATTTTAAATCCAGGTTACAAATACCATAAAGAAATTTCTGGGGCAGAAAGATACGGCCTTGTTCGCAATCGATATTTGGAATTTAAGGAGGACGGCATTTTTGTTCAAGACAAAAAACCTACATTTTACATTTACAAAATTGTAAATCGTGAAGGCCTAGAATTTAATGGAATTGTTGCAGCCGTAAGCACGCAGGATTATGAAGATGATGTTGTAAAAAAACACGAGGACACAATAGAATATCGCGAAGTTATTTTTAAAGAATACCTTAAAACTGTAGGTTTTAACGCAGAACCTGTACTCCTCACCTATCCTGATAATAAGGAATTGGCAACTATTATGGAGTTTGAAATGCAAAACCGTGCGGAATATGAATTTACGACTACGTACCGGGACACACACTATTTATGGCAACTTGATGATGACATAAAGGTTAAACGCGTACAACAGATTTTTGCCGATATTCCAACACTTTACATTGCAGACGGACACCATCGTTCGGCCTCATCTTATTTACTTTCAAAGGATATGCAGGCCGATTGTAACGCTGGTGAAGACTCTTCTTTTAACTATTGCATGTCTTATTTAATTCCTGAAAGTGATCTTAAAATTTATGAATTTAACAGGTTGGTAAAAGATTTAAATGGACTTTCAAAGGAAGAGTTTTTAATAAAATTGGATTACTATTTCAGAATCGACAATAAAGGATTGGAATACTATAAACCAAGTAAAATGCACCATTTTAGTATGTACTTGGATGGCGAATTTTATTCATTATATCTACGGAAAATCTATGAAATTAATAATGCTTTGGACGGTTTGGACACCAATATATTGTATCAAACAATTCTAAAACCAATTTTAGGTATTGAAGATCAGCGAAACGATAAGCGCCTAGATTACGCAGATGGTAAAAAGGATTTAGCATTCGTAAAAACTATGATTGACAGTGGCGAATTTGCCGTTGGTTTTGGCCTTTTACCAGTTACAACAGAAGAAATGAAACAGATAGCGGACGAAGGCTTAAAAATGCCACCAAAAAGTACGTATATTGAGCCAAAGCTCCGCAGTGGCGTAACTATTTACGAATTTTGATTTATAAAATTCATTAATAAAGTATCAGTTCTTTTTCAATAAAATTAAAGTTTCAAACTATAGCTTAACTATTTTCAAAATCAAGAATCGTTAATCTTCAATCGTTAATCAGTTTATGAATATTTCAGAAAATATAAAATTCTTCAACGCCGAATTACCTCAAAATGTTACGCTCGTAGCTGTTTCAAAAACAAAACCTGTTTCAGATTTAATGGAGGCTTACAATGTTGGTCAACGGGTATTTGGAGAAAACAAAATTCAGGAAATGGAAAGCAAGTGGCAGGAAATGCCAAAGGATATTGAGTGGCACATGATTGGGCACGTACAGCGCAATAAAGTTAAATACATGGCGCCGTTTGTAAGTTTGATACATACGGTTGACAGCTTAAAACT